>JBCBGY010000037.1:13450-27362 GCA_038526275.1 Pseudomonadota bacterium
GGCGTGACCGGGCGACCGAGCCGGGCCTGGTAAATGCGGATCGATTCCGTCACGCGCATCACATAATTGCGGGTTTCGCGGAATGGGATCATCTCGACCCAGTCGACGGGATCAACTCCGGCGGACCGTGGGTCTCCCAACTCCTCGATCCAGCGGATCGGACGACCGGGACCAGCATTGTAACCGGCCGCCACCAGAACCGGTGCATCGCCGAAACGGTCGATCAGATCGTCAAGATAGGCTGTGCCGAGGCGCACATTGTAGGCGGGATCCGCTGTCAGGCGGCTCAGGTTGTAATCGATATTCAGGCTCCGCGCCACGTCCTGCGCCGTGCCGGGCATCACCTGCATGAGGCCACGCGCGCCGACGGGGCTCACGACGACCGGGTTAAATTCGCTCTCCCGCCGGGCAATAGCCAGCGCCAGGGCCGGGTCCACGGGCAATTTCTTCTGGGCCAAGTCGTGGATGGGGAAATAGGCGGCATGTAGAACGTTGCCGTCGCGTGCCGCGCGTTTGCCCACCATCAGCGCGATATGCGGATCACCCAGGCCCAGGCTCACGGCCCCAACTTGGCCTGCTTCATCGCGGGGGCGTTGTTCGACAAGATGGGTCAGGAACCTTTCGGCCAGATCGCGTTCACCAGCTTCGAACAGCAACTGACCAGCTTGCAAGACTGTCGATCCCGCAAGGGCCGACCCTTCGAGCGGTGGAAAGCTTTCTTCGCCATTGGCCAGCGCGTCCAGTGGCAGCCCGAGAGCGTCCGCGCTGAGTTGGCCATAGTAGCTGGTTTGGTACTGTGCGCCGAAGGCAAAGGCCGTCCGGGCATTTTCCTCATCTGAAAGTGCGCGGTAGGCCCGGCCTTTCCAATATCCGGCTCGACCCAGGCTGATGGGGGTCCGTACGGCTCGTTCGAACCGCTCGAAATGGAAGAGGGCCAATTCGGGATCGTCCAGGAATTGCAGGGCGATATAGCCGGACAGCCATTCAAGATCCGAAAAACTGCTGCCGCTCAGCAAAAAGTGCTGAGACGCCATGGCATACGCAGCCTCTGGGTCGCCGTCCCGCAAGGTGCGGCGGGCATAGATGCGCCGCCAATTTGCCCACAGCGACGGACGGCCCAGATCGGTGGCGCTGGTGCTTCGTTCCGCCAGCAGGGCCATTGCTTCCTCATGCCGTGCCTTCTTGACGCGCCAGTTGAACCGTTCCCATGCCAGCCCTGCGTCAGACCGCAGATCTTCCGGGACGTTCTCGATCAGCTTGTCGACACCAGGTGCACTCGCCCGCAAGCCCAAACGTGCTTCAGCCAGAAGCCGCAGTTCGGGAGAGACACGGGGAAACATCCGTCGTGCGGCCTGCCGTTCGTTGCGCCACAAAAGGTCGCTCAACCGCGCGGCATGGTGTCGTTCCAGAAGACGGGGATAGAGGTCGAGCAACTCCGATTCTACCGCCGCCGTTAAGCTCAGCGTGTGCCAGGCCAAGACCGCCAGCGCTTGCGCATCTCCCGTCAGGTCTTTCTCGCGGTAGGCCTCGATCAGCCGTAGCACACCAGCGCCGGTTTCCGGGACGCGATCCCCAAACCAATCGAGCACGTCATCCGGCGAGCCATTGCGGGGAATCGCCCCTTCGCCTTGCGTCCGCAGCAGGGCCAATCCCGGCCAGTCGGGGTTTCTAGAAAGGAAATCCCGATATTCCGTAAAGGTGCCAACGCCTTTGCGCAATTTGTGCCAACTGACGATGTCGGACCCGACTTGGCCGGCTTCCGCGCTGCTGGACCGGGCATCGTCCCAATCCCCGCTGCGAATATGGTCCATCGCGGCCCGCAGAGCGGCAACGCTCGGTGCTGGATCCGCCGCGGCGGCCAGTGCTGGCCACACCGTCAAAACCAAAATGGAAAGAATCAGTCGCAAGCCAAACCGCGATGTTGTTTCAGACCTTGCTAAGCTATTCGAATGCCGCCGTTCCGCAACTCAATTCCGCTTCACTCTTGGCACTGGATTTGCGCGGCTCCGCCCGCTATCAGGCCCGTCAACACGGTTTCAGGAAGAGGTGGCGGCGATGTTCAAAGGTTCCTACACGGCTATGGTCACCCCGTTCAAAGATGGCGCGGTGGATCTGGATGCTTTGCAGCGCTTCATCGACTGGCAGATTGAAGAAGGTACCCATGGTTTGGTGCCTGTGGGCACTACAGGTGAAAGCCCAACGCTCAGCCATGAAGAGCATGAGGCCGTGGTCAGCCGTACCGTCGAATTCGCGGCTGGGCGTGTCCCCGTTATTGCCGGGGCAGGATCAAATAACACGACCGAAGCCATTCGGTTCGTCCAACATGCCGAAAAGGCCGGAGCTGACGCGGCCCTTGTAGTGACACCTTACTATAACAAGCCGACTCAGACTGGGCTTTATGCCCACTTTAAGGCCCTGCACGATTGCAGCACGTTACCTATCATTATCTACAATATACCGCCCAGGTCTGTCATCGATATGACCCCTGAAACCATGGGAGACCTCGCCAAGCTGCCGCGCATTGTCGGGGTAAAGGATGCCACCGCGGATGTGTCTCGTGTCAGCCTCCAACGTATCAGCTGTGGGTCAGACTTCATCCAACTATCGGGCGAAGATGCCTCGGCCCTGGGGTTCAACGCCCATGGCGGAGTTGGCGCCATTAGTGTCACCGCAAACGTAGCGCCCCGCCTTTGTTCGGAATTTCAATCCGCAACGCTGGATGGCGATTATGCCAAAGCGTTGACCTATCAGGATCGTTTGATGCCGCTGCATAAAGCACTCTTTATCGAGCCGGGCCTTGTTGGTGCGAAATATGCGCTGTCCGTATTAGGGCGGTGCAGTGAGGATGTTCGTTTACCGTTGGCCGGCCTAAGCGATCCAACGAAACAGGCGATCAAGGATGCAATGGTCCATGCGGGACTTATCAATTAGGGCCGTTGATCGGATACCTGAATTATGAAGCGTCCGTGAACGCGGACAGCGTCATGAGTTCCTAACTTCACACGAGGGCGTCTCGCAATAGTCGCGCGTGATCACTTTGGATGGTTCAGAAACCTGAAGAAGTGGAAGGCGCGGGGATAACCCGCGCCGTGTGACTTATTCCCAGTAGACAGTGCCGCGATAGACCCGACGTGTCTTGCCTTTTTGGGACGGCTCCTCGGCCGCCGGAGCAGCCTCAGCCTCTGGAGCAGCCTCTTCTGACGTCCGCTTCAATGGTGGGATAAGGCCCGAACCACCAGCAGAACGGGAAGATTGACGACCTGCAAAACGGCGGGCCGGGGCAGGCGCATTTTCTGGTTCCTCAGCCTGAGGCTCTGGATCCGGGCTGACCACAGTCTCCGCAGGAGAATCTTCCAACGCTTTGACCAAAAGCCGCGTCTGAAGAGACAGTCCAACCTGCAACTTCTTGAAGCCCGACCGTTGCAGATGATCTGTCACGGCCACAAGGATGTGATCATCCACGCGCTGACCCATCAGGCATTGACCGTCGAACTCTGCATAGACGGTTTCGAAGTCGTGGTTATCTTCGTCTGCTTCGTCGATATAACCCGTCAGGGTCATCAACTCTTCGACTGTTTCAACGATCTCGCCACAATCGATATCGTAATCCGCCAAGTTGTGAAAAACTTTGCTGTTGGATTTGGCGATGCACCCGATTACGGGCGCATTTCGATCGGTGATTTTATTAAGTACATCATCAATTTGCATGGTTTATGCCTTCTTCCGATTGCCTTTGGCCCGAAAGACGACCATGCGCGTGGACGTCCAACGATAACATGCAATCTCAGTCCAACGATTTTCAAAGGTAATGGAATTGTGCTCCCGCTGGCCCATCTGCTCGGCCAGTGATTCACAGATATCGAAGACATTGGCGAAAACAGCGGCAGACATATCGTCTACTTGCTCGGCAACTAGCACATCGGCCATGTCATCGAACAAAATGAAACCGCTTGTTGCTGGATGAGATCTGAAGGCCTCTAGCTCTTCTTTTTCAGTATCCGTGAGACGATCACGGTACGATCTCGGTTCACCAGAAGATCCTAGCTTCACGACTGTGTCATTCATTAAATTGATCCTACTCGTGCTCACAGGCTCAACTACCTGCGTTTATACTCATCACATTAGCAAACTTTACCTTGCCTAGCATGAAAAATGATGCCTTAGAAATTTGTCACAACTTTGTCCGTCTTCGACCACAAATGTTTTTTCCTTCGCGCATTTCTGCGGTACATCGCTCAAAAATCTGCTCGAAATACCTCCTTTTGTTGGTTGGAGATAGGGCAGACGCAAGATATGACAGTTATCATGACCAAACTCCCGAAAGAGAAAAATTACAAGGTTATCGCTGAAAACCGGCGGGCCCGTTACGACTATGCGATCGAAGATGATCTGGAATGTGGGGTGATTCTCTCTGGTTCAGAGGTCAAAAGCCTGAGGGAAAACAGCTCAAACATCGCCGAATCGTATGCCGAGGTGAAAGATGGCGAACTTTGGCTCGTCAACAGCTACATCGCCCCGTACGACCGCGCCATGTTCGGTCACGAGGAGCGGCGGCGGCGAAAGCTGTTGGCCAGCCGCAAGGAACTGGCACGACTTTGGTCAGAGACCCAGCGGAAAGGCATGACGCTGGTGCCCTTGGTCCTTTACTTCAACCATCGTGGCATCGCGAAACTGAAGCTGGGTATCGCCAAAGGCAAAAAGACCCAAGACAAGCGGGCCACCGAGGCAAAGCGCGATTGGAGCCGTCAAAAAGCCCGGCTGTTGCGCCAAGGCGGTTAGCGGCTCCTTGCGGGACACTCTCTCGCGCAGTACAACGGCGCCGTTTTGCTGAGAGGAGGGCGGGTGACCATGGTCGATGATCCCAAAACGCTGGTCTCAACCGAGTGGTTGGCCAAGCATCTTCACGATCCCGATCTCAGGATCTTGGATGCGTCCTGGTATCTTCCGGCGATGGAGCGGGATGCGAAAAAGGAATATGCCGCTGGCCACATCCCGGGCGCGCGGTTCTTCGACATTGACGAAATCAGCGACACCCGGTCTGAGCTTCCTCATATGGCGCCGCCGGTGGAAAAGTTCATCAGCCGTATGCGGGCCATGGGTGTGGGCGACGGCCATCAGGTGGTGGTTTATGACGGTATGGGGGTGTTTTCTGCCCCGCGGGTCTGGTGGCTGTTCCGTCTGATGGGCAAGATCGATGTTGCGGTTTTGGATGGTGGATTGCCAAAGTGGCGGCGCGAAGGACGCTATCTGGAAGATGTGCCCCCGGTCACGCGGGACAGGCATATCACGGCCCGGCGTCAGGCCGACCTGGTCAAGGATGTAACCCAGGTCGCGGCTGCTGCGAAACTCGGCGACTGGCAAGTAATTGATGCCCGCCCGGCGGATCGGTTTAACGGAGAGGTGGAAGAGGCCCGTCCCGGGCTCCGGTCCGGCCATATCCCAAACTCGCTCAACCTGCCTTTCACCGAACTCCTGACACCGGAAAAAACGATGAAGCCGGTCGACGAACTGCGAAGCGCCTTCGCCGGTATCGGTCTAGACCCGCACAAACCAGTCATCACAACCTGTGGCTCCGGCATAACCGCGGCGATCCTAACGCTTGCGTTGGAGCGCATGGCGCATGCGCGGCACGCGCTTTACGATGGGTCTTGGGCGGAATGGGGCAAGTATCCGGATCTCAAGGTGGCAACCGGATGAGCAATTTGCTCGGCGGACTGCCGACTCAGGAACCCGACAAAATCATCGGACTGATGCACCAGTTTGCGGCTGATCCCAGGCCGCAGAAAATCGATCTGGGCGTTGGCGTCTACCGCACAGAAGACGGCAAAACCCCAATCATGCGGGCCGTCAAAGAGGCGGAACGGCGGCTGCTCGATCAGCAAGACACAAAAGGCTACGTCGCTCTGTCTGGCGATCCGGCGTTTCGGGCGGCGATGGCTGATTTGGTGTTGGGGCCTGATCTGCCGGCCGATCTGGTCGCGGCGCTCGCTACGCCTGGTGGTACGGGTGCGGTGCGCCAGGGGCTGGAACTGGCGGTGCGCGCCAACGCTGACGCAACCGTTTGGCTCAGCGCACCCACCTGGCCGAACCATTGGTCGATTGCCGAAGCCATGGGGCTGCCGGTGCGAGTCTACCGATACTATGACAGTGCAACAGGCCAACTGGATCAGTCTGGAATGATGGCTGATCTCGATGGGGCACGGGCTGGGGACATCGTTCTGTTGCATGGATGTTGTCACAACCCAACCGGTGCGGACTTGGCCAGCCAAGATTGGCAGAGCCTTTCGGATCTGTGCGTCCGACGGGGCCTGATCCCCTTGGTCGATCTGGCCTATCAAGGGCTCGGCAAGGGCGTGGCAGAGGATGTGGCAGGCCTGAGGCAGATGTCGACGGCCCTGCCCGAGATGCTGATCGCCGCGAGTGGGTCAAAATCCTTCGGCCTCTATCGGGAACGCGTGGGGGTGCTCTTGGCCATCTGTGCCAATCCATCTGCCAAACAGCGCACGGCGGAAACGATGGACTGGTTGAATCGTCTCAACTACGCCTTTCCGCCCGATCACGGCGCCCGGTTGGTTACGATGATCCTGTCGGACCCGGACCTGCGACAAGCGTGGGAGTCCGAGCTTTCCGGGATGCGCAATCGGCTGCATCAACTCCGTCTCGCGCTGGTCCAGGCGCTGAGAGACGAAACCGGCGGGACGGACTTCGATTTCATTGCGTCGCAGCAGGGGATGTTCTCGTTGCTTGGCGCTACCCCGGAGCAGGTTGTAACCCTGCGGGAGACACATGGGGTCTACATGGTTGGCGACAGCCGTATCAATGTTGCCGGTCTGACCGAAATGACGATACCGATTGCGGCCCACGCGATAGCAGCGGTCTTATAGTCCAAACAGAATGAACCATCCATGCGGTCCGGCTCCTGACGGACGGTGGCGTCGCGCGAGCGGCCCGGATGGGCCGCCCGGTCGAGGGGGCTCGATGCCCCCAGAGACCGGTCCCCAGACCGCCAAAGAAAAAGCCCCGAGCTTTCACTCGGGGCAGTTTGACTGACAAGAAGGGAGGTGTCAGCCCTTGGAGAACTCCGGATAGGCCTCCATGCCCAACTCTTCCATGTCGAGGCCGGCAACTTCCGCATCTTCGGTAACCCGAATGCCCATGACGGCCTTGAGGATGAACCAGACGACGCCACTGGTGACCAGGACGAAGACTGCGACGATGATGATCGGCGCGACCTGACCAATGAAGGTTGCATCGCCGTTCGTCAGCAACACAGCCAGCGTGCCCCAGATACCGGCGAATAGGTGAACCGGAATGGCGCCGACAACGTCGTCGATCTTGAGTTTGTCCAAGATCGGCACGGTGAAGACCACGATCACACCACCAACTGCGCCGATCAGCGTCGCCATAAAGAGTGACGGCGTGAGCGGCTCAGCAGTGATCGAGACCAGCCCGGCCAGTGCGCCATTCAGAACCATCGTCAGGTCGACCTTGCCATAAAGGATTTGGGTCAGGATCAGGCAGGCCACTGCGCCACCTGCTGCTGCAGTATTGGTGTTCGAGAAGATCCGGCTCACATCGGCCACATCACCCACAGTCCCCATGGCGAGCTGAGAGCCGCCATTGAAACCAAACCAACCCAGCCACAGGATGAATGTACCGAGCGTGGCCAAAGCCAGGTTCGAGCCAGGCATCGGGTTCACACGTCCATCGGCGTACTTACCCAAACGTGGTCCCAGGATGATGGCACCGGCAAGTGCGGCCCAACCACCCACGGAGTGAACCACGGTGGACCCGGCGAAATCCAGGAACCCAAACTGGCTGTCCAGGAAGCCACCGCCCCACTTCCAGCTGGCCTGGATCGGGTAGATGATAGCCGTCAGAATGATCACAAAGATCAGGAAGGGCCAAAGCTTGATGCGCTCTGCCAATGTACCAGACACGATCGATGCGGTTGTGGCACAGAACATCAACTGGAAGAAGAAGTCCGAACCGGTTGAGGCGTAACCGATATCGTCGGCATCACCGGCTCCAATTCCGACGGCTTCAAGCACACCAGGCCCAAAGGCGCCAAGATATCCGCCGGTTTCATCGCTACCAATGGTCCAGGCTCCAAGCGGGTACATCAGGTTGTAACCGATCAGGTAGTAGGCAATGGCGGCAAACGAAAACAGCCCGACATTCTTGGTCAGCTGCATTGCCACATTCTTGCTGCGGACGAGACCAGCTTCAAGCATCGTGAAGCCTGCGGCCATCCAAAAGACAAGAAAGCCGCCGACGAGGAACAGGACGCTGGTGTAAATGAAATCGCCGTTAATCATCGGAGCATAGACTTTGCTCATGGCAGCTTCTGCGGCGGCGGTTGCATCTTCTGGCGAGGCTTCGCCGGCAATGGCTTCATCGTAAGCGGAGGTCGCGGCATCAATGGCCTTCTGCCGGATCATTTCGTCAGGTGTCTTGTACACCTCTTCTGCGGCGGCAACGGCCTCCGGAGACGGCTCGTCCTGGGCAATCGCGATGCCCGAAATGCACGTGAGCGTGACAACAAGTGCCAACATACCCAAAATGCGATCAAAAAGTCTCATAATTGTCCCCTGTGGATCCAGACGCTACAGTGCATCTTCATTGGTTTCGCCAGTCCGCACGCGCACAGCTTGATCCACGTCCAGCACAAAGATTTTGCCATCGCCGATTTTGTCGGTTTTGGCGGTTTTTTGGATAGTGTCGACGACCTGATCGGCCATGGCAGCTGACACTACGATCTCCAGCTTGACCTTGGGCACAAAGTTCACGGCGTACTCGGCGCCCCGGTAAATTTCCGTATGGCCCGACTGCGACCCAAACCCTTTGATCTCCGTCACCATCATGCCGCGCACACCGATGGTGGTCAGGGCTTCCCGAACCTCCTCCAGCTTGAACGGCTTGATCGCTGCAACAATGAGTTTCACGATTGTCCCCTTCTCTCACCTGTGGCGTCTTTGCAGACCCCTTGGACCTGACAACAGGCTCATGCCCGGTGCTTCAAGAAAGCGCATCGTGAACTTGGCCCGTTCCTTGGGCATTTGCGCCTAAAATTTGCACAAATCAACAGGAGAGCCTACTTTTTGGGCGATTCAAGAACGGGTCAAATGATGCCAAACTCTCCCCTTTTGGGCGGTTGGCGAGTAATGTGATGTGAAAAAGAGCAGACTGGCCAAGACGGGATCATCATGGGCAAATCCGGGGGCAAGCGTCCCGTGCTGCGCGCCGAACGGCGAACGCCAGCCACGACCAAGGCAAAGAAGCGCCAGGCGGCGCCGAAAAAGAAGCCGGCACGCCGCGCGACAAGGCAACGGCGGCGGGGCCCTTTGGGTTGGGTTCTCGCGTTTTTCGGCGTGATCTTCCGCGGAATTTGGGGCCTGACCTGGCGGATTGGTCTCATTGCCGGTGTGATCTTGGGCGCGGCGGTGTTTTACTTTTACGCGCAACTCCCCCCTGTGGCTGAGTTGATCGATGGGCGCGCCCGTGGCTCTGTTACATTGATGGACCGAGAGGATCGCGTGTTCGCCTGGCGGGGGGAAGTTTTCAACAGCATTACCAGCCTGGATCAGGTCTCGCCGAACCTCATCAACGCCGTTGTGGCCACGGAAGACAGGCGATTCTATCGCCATCTCGGCGTAAGTCCGCGCGGGATTGCCAGCGCCGTGCGGATCAATCTGCAAGAAGGGCGTGGGCCGTTGACTGGCCATGGTGGTTCGACCCTGACCCAGCAAACCGCAAAACTGTTGTGCCTCGGTGTGCCTTACGACCCCAACAGCGGCATGAGCGAGACGGAGTATGAAGAGGACTGCCGTCAGGGCTCAAAGTGGCGCAAGATCAAGGAAGCCGTCTACGCCTTGGCGATGGAAGTTCGCTATACCAAGGACGACATCCTGACCATTTACCTCAATCGAGCTTACCTGGGTGCGTCGGCTCGCGGTTTTGAGGCTGCAAGCCAGCGCTATTTCGGTATCCCGGCTCGCGAACTTGCACCGAACCAGGCCGCGATGCTCGCCGGTCTATTGGTGGCGCCGACACGTTATGCGCCGACCAACAGCCTCGAACGGGCACAGGAACGCGCGGCTACCGTGATCAAGCTTATGCACGAACAGGGCTATCTGACTGCGGCGGAGCGGGACCAGGCCTGGAACGCCCCTGCCACCCTGTCGCAAGCTGCAGAGAAGCGGGCAGGCGGCTATTTCGCGGATTGGGTCATGAAGTCCGGCCCCGCGTTCCTGACCCGCGACACGACTGAAGACGTGATCATGCAAACAACGCTCGATCAGCGTATGCAAACGGCGGCGGAAGAGGCGCTCGCCCATGTTTTTGAAACCAAGATCAGTTCCTCCTCGCGGGCAGAAGCCGCGATTGTTGTCATGTCTTCGGATGGGGCCGTGCGCGCCATGGTGGGCGGTCGCGAAACAAGGGTGACTGGTGCGTTCAACCGCGCCACCATGGCCAAACGGCAAACCGGCTCTTCCTTTAAGCCTTTCGTCTATGCGGCCGCGCTGGATTTGGGTTTCACCCCCAATGCCACGGTCGTCGACGAGCCCCACTGCATCAACGTACCGGGGTCCGGCCAGTACTGCCCGAAGAACTATACCCGGAACTTCAAGGGCCGGGTGACGCTGACCGACGCACTGGCCAACAGCATAAATGTTGTGGCCGTGAAGGTTTCCGAAGAGGTCGGGCGCGAAAATGTTCAGAAGATCGCCACCGACTTCGGTATCGAAAGCAGCTTGGCCGATGGTCCAGCGCTCGCGCTTGGCGCGTCCGAATCCTCGCTGCTCGAGATGGCCGGGGCCTATGCCGGTATCTTGAATGGTGGGCGCAGTGTAAAACCATATGGTCTGCGGGCGCTTCAATTGAAGGGTGACCCGGACCCGCTTGCGGGTCAGGATGGCGGTTTTGGTGAACGGGTGATCACTGAACGCGCTGCCAAACATTTGACCTACATGATGAGCCGGGTGATTGAAGATGGCACCGGCCAGCGCGCGCGGTTAGGAGAGCGGCCAGCGGCAGGCAAGTCCGGGACAACTCAGGCTGCCCGCGATGCCTGGTTCATCGGCTTTACCGCGGACTACGTTGTGGGGGTCTGGATGGGGTATGACGACAATACTCCGCTGAAGGGTACCACAGGCGGCGGCCTTCCGGCTGATATCTGGCGCGAAACCATGGTGCGGATCCATGAAGGCACCGAGATTAACCCTTTGCCAATGCTTGTTCCGCAGGCGCCCGCTGCCGCGCCACGGAGCCAAGGCTCGACCAGTTCCGCGACCAGCACACCGACAAGTCCAAGCCATCCACAAGCCACGCAAAGCCTGCAAGATCAGCGTCGCGCCGAGCGGCAGCAACGCAGGCTTGAGCGGCAACAACGGCGACAGGAGCAAGGCGATGTGGCCGAGCGGGTCCTGGAAAACGTTTTGCGCAACCTCCTAGGGCAATGAGTCTTTCTGCCCCGGTCGCGCGGTACGCTGTTTCGGAAACCCGGCCAGGTGGGCCTTAGTTAAGTTGGAAATGCAGAGGGTAGATCCCGTTTTCCAGTTCGCCGAACAGTTCGGGCAAGTCAGGATGGTCGACCGGCTCCCCTGAATAGTCGGGGATGAGGTTCTGTTCAGACACATAGGCTACGTAGTAGCTTTGCTCGTTTTCCGCCAACAGATGGTAAAACGGCTGTTCCTTCGACGGACGACTGTCTTCGGGAATGGCGTCATACCATTCCTCGGTATTAGAAAACATGGCGTCAACGTCGAAGACTACACCACGAAACGGATGCTTCTTGTGGCGCACGATTTGACCTAAATGATACTTGGCACGTTTTTTTAACATAACAATGCACCCCGCGATGGCCTCACCTAAGCCCTCCTGACCCCGGTTGTCCATCCAAGCTGAGAAACTTCATAGAAACAGACTGTGGCAACGATTCTCACAGTATCCCAGGTTGAGAGGCGTGTCATTGTCAATACCACCGCACCTCGCGCCAATGTGGGTGTTCCGTGAGGTCAGACAGTCCGACACAGACTTCGTGAACGCTTGACGGTTTTCCTGCGGTCGTTCCTGCGCTATAGTTAAAAAAAACATATACATAGCGAGGGGCGGATGAGCAGGATCCTTTGCGTTCTCATGTTGGCCGTATTGTGCGGCTGCGGCGGTGGTAGCAACACGGCGCCGCGAAACTTGGACAATGCCTGTAGCATTGTGCAGGAACGACCGAGTTATTTGCGCGCGTTCAAACAGACCGAACGCAAGTGGGGTGTCCCAATAAATGTGCAAATGGCCACAATTTATCAGGAAAGTAAGTTCAAGAGCGATGCCCGTACGCCCTATCGGTTTGTCTTGGGCGTAGTGCCGATGGGCCGTCAAAGCTCCGCATACGGTTATTCTCAGGCCCTTGATGGTACCTGGTCAGAATATAAAGCGGCCACGGGTCGTTCCGGGGCACGGCGGAACCGAATCAAGGATGCCACGGATTTCATGGGGTGGTACATGAACCAGACCCGTCAGCGAAACGGGGTGCCATTGACGGATGCCCGTAACCAATATCTGGCTTATCATGACGGTCATACCGGGTTTGCCAGAGGCAGCTACCGCAGCAAACCTTGGCTGATGCGGATCGCGGGTGAAATCGAAGTGCGCTCTCAGTTGTACCGTTCGCAGTTACGGGCCTGCGGCAAACTCTAGCGGAGGCGGCCGGATGGGTACGGTAATGTCAGGCATCGCCCTTACGGGACTGGGCGGCCCAGAGATGTTGGAGTGGCGGGATGACTTGCCGCGCCCGGAGGCCGGCCCCGGAGATGTACTGATCAAAGTCGCCGCCGCTGGTGTCAACAATACAGACATCAACACGCGCATTGGCTGGTACTCGCAGTCGGGCGATGCATCGTCAGACGCGGCTTGGACGGGCAAGCCGCTGGAATTTCCCAGGATTCAGGGAGCGGACATTTGCGGCGTGATCACGGCGGTTGGGGCGGATGTTAACACGGCCCGGATAGGGCAGCGGGTTATCGTCGAGCCCTGTTTTCAGGAATATGATGGCAAGATCCTAGAGGCGCCTTGGTACATAGGGTCTGAATGCGATGGGGGATTTGCCCAGTACGTTCGGGTCGCATCGCGGCACGCTTTCGAGGTGAATTGCGATTTGTCTGATGTCGAACTGGCCTCTTTTCCATGTTCCTACTCAACCGCCGAAAATATGCTGACCCGGGCCAATGTGCAGGCGGGCGAAACGGTTTTGGTCACGGGGGCGTCGGGTGGTGTGGGCTCGGCTGCAGTGCAACTCGCGCAGGCGCGTGACGCCCACGTGATCGCGGTGACCAGCGAAACCAAGTTCGAACTCTTGCGGGATCTGGGCGCTGGGCAAACAGTGGCGCGCGACGCTGACCTGGTTGCGGAGCTTGGCGCGTCTTGTGTCGATGTGGTCGTTGATCTGGTAGGCGGCCCGAGTTGGCCTTCGCTTTTAACCGTATTGCGGCCTGGCGGGCGCTATGCAGTGGCGGGGGCCATCGCCGGGCACCAGCTCGCTTTGGATGCGCGTACCTTGTATCTCAAAGATCTGAGCCTTTTCGGCTGCACCGTCCTCAGCCCTGGCGTTTTTGCCCGGCTCGTCGGGCGGATCGAAGCTGGCGAGATTGAACCTCTGGTTGCGGAGACCTTTCCGCTGAAGGACATAGTAAAGGCCCAGGACTCGTTCCAATTGAAGGGACATGTCGGAAAGATCGTGCTGCTCGTTGATTAGCGCGTGTCGCGATCAATGGCGTTCAGATTTCGCTGTTTCGCGACTATGGCTCGACCGCGACATCTCCACTTAAACGCGATTTGAGCATCTGACGAAAAGCCGCGACTTCTTTCCGGAATGTGAGCGATCTTTTTCGCACCGTCGCGGGCGCGGGTTGGTGGG
>JBCBGY010000038.1:0-26759 GCA_038526275.1 Pseudomonadota bacterium
GCCCGACCGAACTGCCCATCGCATTCGAAAAACGCTGAAACCGCTGTCAGATCTGTCTCTGCATCGTTATCGAGGTCGGTCTATCATAGCCGGGATGGGCGGTTTCGGCGGTCTTTTCAAAGCCTAGCCGTGCGAATGCGGAGTGATTTTCGGTCAATTCTACGCGGGTCTCTAGCTCCAAAACGCCTACGCCCGTTTCTCTGGCCCGCCTCGCGGCGACCTCTATCATCTGGCGACCGAGCCCTTGGCCTTGGACCGCAGGCGAAACCGCGAGCTTGCCAAGATAGAGCCGGTCCGGCTTCCAAGTGAGAAATATGCAAGCCTGGGGTGGGGTGCCAATGGCCCAAACCTCACCCGTTTCGCAGTGCGTTCGGATGCTCCCAACATCCAACCGGAGCATGGAGGAGGGCGGATCAATGCGCCCTTCCATATAGGCAAACGCTTGCCGGATCAGGTCCAGGATGAGCGGGATTTGGACGCTATCAGACCCAACCTGATAGGGCCGGAACACCATCTCAGATGTCGAGCGTCGTTTCGCGTTCCCAGGCAGAGAAGTGCGCCATGTAGCTTTGCCATTCCTGCTGTTTCAGCTTGGCAAAGGCGCTCGCAAATTCCGCTCCCATCTTTTCGGTCAGGGCCGTGTCGGCCTCAAAGGCGCGGATGGCGTCGAGCAGGTTCAGGGGCAGACGGATGGCATCTTTGACCGTGTGGCCCTCGGCATACATGTCGATGTCGAGCCGCGGGCCAGGGTCCGCCTTGCCTTCGAGGCCCAGCAAGCCCGCCGCGATGATGGCAGCCTGCAGCAGGTAGGGGTTTGTGGCCCCGTCCGCCAACCGAAGTTCAAACCGCCCTGGGCCCGGCACCCGCACCATATGCGTGCGGTTGTTGCCAGACCAGGTCACGGTGTTAGGGGCCCATGTGGCGCCCGACTGGGTCACGGGTGCGTTGATCCGCTTGTAGCTGTTGACCGTCGGGTTGGTGATTGCCGTCATCCCCTGGGCATGGGCCATGATCCCACCCAGAAAGTGCTTGCCCTCTGCCGAAAGGCCAAGCTCGCCCGCATCATCTGCAAAGGCGTTGGTTTTGCCATTCAGATCCCAGACCGAGATATGGGCATGGCAGCCATTGCCGGTTAACCGCTCGATAGGTTTCGGCATGAAAGTCGCGCGCAGGCCGTGTTTTTCGGCGACTGATTTGACCATGAACTTGAAGAAGCTGTGCTTGTCTGCTGTGGCGAGCGCGTCGTCATATTCCCAGTTCATCTCGAACTGGCCGTTCGCATCTTCATGGTCGTTCTGGTACGGTCCCCAGCCCAGATCCAGCATATAGTCGCAGATCTCTGCGATCACATCATAGCGGCGCATCAGGGCCTGTTGGTCATAACAGGGCTTTTCGGCGATGTCGTGTGGGTCAGATATCTCTGTGCCGTCGGGCATCAGCAAGAAATACTCCGCCTCGATCCCAGTCTTGACGCGCAACCCTTTCTCGGCAGCAGCGTCGATCAGGGAGAGCAGAACATTGCGGGGCGCTTGGCTGACGGCTTCGCCTTCCATCATCGGATTGGCGGGCAGCCAGGCGACCTCGGGCTTCCAGGGCAGTTGGATCACGGCGGCCGGGTCCGGCACGGCCAGCATGTCTGGATGGGCTGGCGTCATATCAAGCCAGGCCGCGAAGCCCGCAAAACCCGCACCTTCCTCTTGCATGCCGGCGATGGCAGCTGCGGGTACCAGTTTAGCCCGTTGCGCCCCGAACAGATCGGTGAAGGACACCATGAAATAGCGGATATTTCGCTCTTCGGCATAGGTGGCAAGATCAAGGGTCATAACGCGTTCCTTAATATCCGGACTGACCGGGGATCCAACTCGTTCCGGCCAACGGTACGCCGGCCATCGCGGCGGCTTCAACGGTTAACGCGCACAGATCCTCGGGCTCCAGATTGTTAACGTGGTTATGGCCACAGGCGCGGGCGAGCGTCTGGCATTCCAGCGTCAGCACCTTCAGGTAGTTGCTCAAACGCCGACCTGCTGCGATCGGATCCAACCGCGCCATCAGGTCCGGGTCTTGCGTGCTGATCCCTGCCGGGTCGCGGCCTTCGTGCCAGTCGTCATAGGCACCTGCTGTTGTGCCGAGCGCCTGGTATTCCTCTTCCCATTTCGGGTCATTATCCCCTAGCGCCACAAGGGCCGCCGTGCCAATGGACACCGCATCGGCCCCAAGCGCCAGAGCTTTGGCCACATCCGCGCCCGTGCGGATTCCGCCTGACACGACAAGCTGTACTTTGCGGTGCATATCGAGATCCTGAAGCGCTTTCACCGCAGGCCGGATACAGGCCAGTGTTGGCTGCCCCACATGTTCGATAAACACATCCTGCGTGGCCGCAGTGCCGCCTTGCATCCCATCGAGCACGACAACATCGGCCCCGGCTTTGACCGATAGCGCGGTGTCATAGTAGGGACGTGCACCACCAACCTTGATATAGATCGGAACCTTCCAGCCGGTGATTTCGCGCAGCTCGAGGATTTTGATTTCCAGATCGTCCGGGCCCGTCCAATCCGGATGGCGGCAAGCGGACCGCTGATCCACGCCTTCCGGCAGGTCGCGCATATTAGCCACACGTTCGTTGATCTTCTGGCCCAGCAGCATGCCACCGCCGCCCGGTTTCGCGCCCTGGCCCACGACGACTTCAATCGCGTCCGCACGGCGCAAGTCATCGGGGTTCATCCCATAGCGGGAGGGCAGATATTGATAGACCAGCTTGGTGGAATGGCCGCGCTCTTCCTCCGTCATCCCGCCATCGCCGGTGGTGGTCGATGTCCCGGCGGACGAAGCCCCGCGCCCTAACGCTTCTTTCGCCGGGCCCGAGAGCGAGCCGAAGCTCATACCGGCAATGGTGATCGGAATGTCCAATTCGATCGGGTTCTGTGCATAGCGTGTCCCAAGCGTCACCGCCGTGCCGCAGGTTTCGCGATAGCCTTCCAGCGGATAGCGCGACATGGACGCACCCAGGAACAACAGATCATCGAAATGCGGAACGCGGCGTTTGGCTCCGCCGCCGCGAATGTCGTAGATGCCTGTCTCTGCGGCGCGCCGGATCTCGGCATTCACTTCATTCGAGAAGGTCCAGCTTTGGCGTGGAACGGTGCGGGGCGCGGCAGGTTTCTCACCATTGTCTTTCATGGGCGGAGCCTCAATAGGACGACGCGTTGTCGACGTTGAAGTTGTAAAGCTTGCGAGCCGAGCCGTAGCGCCGAAACTCTTCCGGCTTGGCATCTGCCCCGGCCTGTTCCAGCAAGTCGGCCAGCAATTCGTGATGTTCCGGCCGCATCTCTTTGGCCACGCAATCCGCACCGAGCGATTTGACTTCGCCCCGCACGAAGAGCTGCGCCTCGTAAAGGCTGTCGCCCAATGCGTCGCCCGCATCACCCAGAACGACCAGATTGCCTTTCTGCGCCATGAAGGCCGACATGTGTCCGATGCTGCCATGAACCACGATGTCGATCCCCTTCATCGAGATGCCACAGCGCGAGGAGGCATTGCCCTTGATCACCAACAGCCCGCCACGCCCGGTGGCACCGGCATATTGGCTGGCATCGCCTTCGATCACCACGGTGCCCGACATCATGTTTTCGGCGACACCTGGCCCGGCATTGCCCTCAACCGTGACTGTCGCCTGCTTGTTCATGCCCGCGCAGTAATAGCCTGTCGACCCTTTCACAGTCACGGAAATGGGCGCGTCGAGCCCCACCGCTACGGCGTGGCTGCCTTTGGGATTGAGGATTTCCCAGGCGGTCTGATTTGTCTGATCGGATTGTTCCTGCAGGCTGGCATTCAGGTCCCGCAGCGTTTGGCTATTCAGGTCAATGGTTTGCACCGATTTAGCGCTCCCAGAAGTAAACGGTGGCGGGTTCGGGTTCCCAGATCTTGGCGGCCTCCAAACCCGGAAGGTTCACAAGCGCCCGGTATTCCGATCCGAAGGCGACATATTGATCTGTTTCTGCCAGCACAGCGGGTTTGCACGCAATCGGATCGCGCAGCACCCCGAACCCGTCCTTGGTGCCGACGACGAAGGTGTAGAACCCGTCCAGATCTTCCAGCCCCGATTCAAGCGCTTGGCCCAGATTTGCCCCTTCCTGCATCTTCCAGGTTAAGTAGGCTGCGGCCACTTCGGTGTCGTTCTCTGTCTCAAAGGCGATCCCCTGCTTCTTTAGGGACCTGCGCAAGTTGTTGTGGTTCGAGAGAGAGCCGTTGTGCACCAGACATTGGTCGGCACCGGTGGAAAACGGATGCGCGCCTTCCGTTGTCACGGCGCTTTCGGTCGCCATCCGCGTATGGCCGATGCCGTGGGTTCCACCGGTCGATCCGATATGGAACCGCTCGACCACATCTTTGGGCAGGCCAACTTCTTTGAAAATCTCAATCGCTTCACCGCGGCTCATGATGTTCACCGTTGGGAAGCCTTCAGTAACAACCTGACGCAGTTCGGCAGAACGGTCCTGATCAAAGGTAAAGATCGCATGGCTGTCCTTGCGGACGACAGAGCATGAAATGCCCATTTGACCAAGCGTTGCGGTGAGCCTTTCAAAGTCCGCCTCAGGATCGAAGGACTGGACAGATATCTTGAACCCATTGCCCTCTGAGCCGCCATAAATTGCAATGCCAGCACTGTCCGGCCCGCGGTCGGTCATTGTGACAAGCATATCACCCAGCAGAGCCCCAAGCTGGGGTTCCAACGCTGGATCTTTCAGAAATAGGCCGACGATTCCACACATGTTTGCCTCCGCCCAAAGCCCCAATCGGTGATACCTTACAGGAAAGAATATTTCTTACCAGTATAATTTCCAGTGGGCAGTCGCGTTCACTGCGGATAACAGATGATGGACAAAAAACGGGCAGGCAGTGTCACCAACTCTTCGGGGCCATGGGGTGCATCCGCGTCAAAAAGCAGGCTGTCACCGGGCTGCAGCAGATATTGCCGTTCACCGTGGCGGTAGGCGACCTCACCTTCCAGCACGTAAAGCAGTTCGACCCCGTCATGTTGGAACGTGGGGAAGACATCGGATTCGGCAGTCAACGTGATCAGGTAAGGTTCAATCGTCACGCCGGAGGTATTTGCGCCCAAATGGCCCAGCAGGTGGTATTGATGGCCTGCACGGGTGCCAGCGCGTTCGATTTCCAAAGCTTCACCGCTTTTGACCTGCACCGCCTCTCGAGCTTCTTCGTACCGGCGAAAGAATGAAGTGATGGGCACACTTAGCGCGTCTGCAAGTATTTGCAGCGTGGTGAGCGAGGCCGACGTGTTGCCATTTTCGATCTTGGACAACATCCCCATGGAAAGGCCGGTACGTTCTGCCAGTTCGGCGACTGTCATATCCTGCTGGTGGCGAAAGGCGCGAACCTCGCGGCCGATGGCGACCTCCAGGTTCTTTTCGGTATAGTCCCGGAGCCGGTGCGGGTCTTGCTTTAGAATAGCGCGACGCATTTCTCTCCCACCAGGTTGGGTCCGCGTGCTTAGCAGTAAACTTTCTTTCCTCAAAGAAAACCATCTGCTTCCTTAACTTGGGTTCTTATGTCTGTTCGGGAAGACCGTCCAGCCTCGCCTGGCGCTCAATTTGCGGGCGAATGCCGAAAGCCTTTGCGTAAAGGTTTGAAAAATGGGCAGCACTGGAAAAACCGGTCGCCTCCGCGACGTCGCGGAAGGGCAGGGCAGAGGTGCGGACCAACTGCCGTGCGAAGTGCAGCCGAACCTGCCGGTAATAGTCCATTGTGCTCTTGCCCAAGGTCGTCTGGAAAAGGCGGTTCAGGTGCCGTGGCGACGTTCCGGTCATCATTCCAAGCTGCGGTAGCGCCAAGGGGTCTGCCAGATGGTCTTCCATGATCTCAACTGCAGCGGCAACGGCGGGTGGCGCCGCGGCGAGCGTGGCGGCAAATGGCCCACGTTGGGGGTCCGCCGCCGCGCGGACCTCTGTGTGCAGGAACCAATCGCTGACCCGCCGTGCAAACGGGCGGCCATGGTGCAAGGCGATCAGCGCATGCATCAGATCCATCGGGGCGGTGCCCCCGCCGCAGGTGACGCGGTCGGCTTCCATGAAGAACAGCCGCCGTTTGATCGTCAGGTCGGGATATTCCTCCGCAAGGCGTGCGGCATGTTCCCAGTGAACTGTCAGCCGTCTTCCAGACATCAAACCCGCCCTGGCCAGGATCACTGCACCCCCCGAAACGCCACCGATCACGTCAACATTCCCCGCCAAACCGCACAACCAATCCTGCGCAGGGGCTATGTCAAAGGCAAAGGGATCTCCCCCGGCAATGACGAGGAACAAATCCAGGTCGGGAACGTCCCCAATCGCATGGGTTCCCGTCACAAGCCCGGCACCGGAGCTTTGTGAAACCCCTTCATCCGTGAAGTGACTGACGCGATAAAGCTCCTGTTCGGCTAGCAAGTTTGCCGCCCGCAGCGGCTCTACCGCGGATGCATAGGACATCATGGCAAAGCCAGGCACGGCCCAAAGCCCTACGCGAAAAGGTGTGTCTGAATTTTGCATAGATCCGGCCAATATCTGCATATACGCCGTCCGGATTTGCATCATAGAGTTCGGCTGATCAAGGGGCGTGGAGGCACATGCGCTACTCAGCATTTCAGATCCTGCGTGAAGGCCTGACTGGCAACAAACGTTGGCCCCGCATGTGGCGAACGCCGGACCCCAAGACCGAATATGATGTGGTGATTGTCGGCGGCGGCGGGCACGGTCTTTCGACAGCGTTTTACCTGGCCAAGGAATTTGGTGTCACCAACGTGGCCGTTTTGGAAAAGGGTTGGCTGGGGTCGGGCAATATCGGGCGGAATACCACGATCATTCGCTCGAACTATCTGCTGGAGGGGAACCAGCCCTTCTACGAACTGAGCATGAAGCTGTGGGAAGGGTTGGAGCAGGATTTCAACTATAACGCCATGGTCAGCCAGCGCGGGATCCTGAACCTGTGCCACAGCGATGCCCAACGGGATCAATACATTCGCCGGGGCAATGCCATGCGACTGTCGGGCGCCGATGCGATCTGGCTGGATCAGAAGGGCGTGCGCGAGATGTGCCCGTTTCTGGATTTCGAAAATGCCCGCTTCCCGATCCAGGGCGGGCTTTGGCAGCCAAGGGCAGGCACCGCGCGGCATGATGCCGTGGCCTGGGGCTATGCAAGGGGCGCCGATCAGCGCGGCGTCGACCTGATCCAGAACTGCGAGGTGACCGGCATCGATGTCAGCGGCGGCACCTGCACTGGCGTGCAAACCACGCGGGGGGTCATTCGTGCCAAGAAGGTCGCGGTGGCGGTGGCGGGCTCGTCGTCCCGCGTGATGGCCATGGCCGGGATGCGGCTGCCCATCGAAAGCCACGTGCTGCAGGCCTTTGTCAGCGAAGGGCTGAAACCCGTCATCCCCGGCGTGATCACCTTTGGCGCAGGGCACTTCTATATCAGCCAATCCGACAAAGGCGGGCTGGTCTTTGGCGGCGATATTGACGGCTATAACAGCTACGCCCAGCGGGGCAATCTGCCGGTGGTGCAGGATGTGTGCGAAGGCGGGATGGCGATTATGCCGATGATCGGTCGCGCCCGGCTTTTGCGCAATTGGGGCGGGATCATGGATATGTCGATGGATGGCTCGCCCTTCATCGACAAGACCCACATTGACGGGCTCTATTTCAACGGCGGCTGGTGCTATGGCGGCTTCAAGGCCACGCCCGCCAGCGGCTTCTGCTTTGCGCATATGCTGGCCACCGACCGACCCCATGATGTGGCTCAGCATATGCGGTTGGATCGGTTCATGACCGGCGCCGTGATCGACGAACGCGGCGCGGGCGCGCAGCCGAACCTGCACTAAGGAGCTTCTGATGATCATCAACCATCCGCTCCTTGGGCCCCGTGATGCGGCGGAGTTTGTCTATAAGGGCGATGTCAGCCTGATCGACCGCCCCGACGGCATGGCCGCGTCCCTGGAAGAGATGCATGACTTCGTGCATTTGCGCGATAATCCCGCCGGCGCGCATCGCGAGCTATGGTATCACGCCTATGGAGATCGGTCTTGGCTTGTCGTCACACGCGACACCACGACCCACGAAATCACCAAGGTGGAACTGGCTCGCGATGTCGCCCGCGGCCGGGGGCGGTCCAGATGAGCCAGAAAATGCGCATCGATGGCGGCTTGATCGACCGCGACACGACCCTGAAGTTCCGTTGGAACGACCGCTGGCTAACCGGACATCCCGGCGACACGTTGGCCTCGGCTTTGCTGGCCAATGGAGAAAAGCTGGTAGGTCGGTCTTTTAAGTATCATCGCCCACGCGGCATCTTCTCTGCCGGACCAGAAGAGCCGAACGCTTTGGTCGAACTGGGGCGCGGCGCGGCGCGCACTCCGAATATCGCGGCCACCACGATCGAATTACAGGATCGGCTCTATGCCAAAAGCCAAAATCACCGTGGCCCGTTGGCGTTTGATCTTCTCTCGGTGAACGATCTTTTGGCACCGTTTCTCGGGGCAGGTTTCTACTACAAAACCTTCATGTGGCCGAAGGCGTTCTGGGAAAAGCTCTATGAGCCCTTTATTCGCAGCGCAGCGGGGCTTGGCGCGCTTTCCGGCAAAGCGGATCCGGACATCTATGATCACGGGTTCTTGCATGCTGACCTTCTGGTCATCGGGGCCGGCCCTGCAGGGTTGTCCGCCGCCCTCGCTGCCGGGCGGGCAGGCGCGCGGGTCATCTTGGCGGACGAGGATTTCCGCTTTGGCGGGCGCCTGAAC
The DNA here is from genome assembly GCA_038526275.1 of Pseudomonadota bacterium. Classification (GTDB taxonomy): domain Bacteria; phylum Pseudomonadota; class Alphaproteobacteria; order Rhodobacterales; family Rhodobacteraceae; genus 188UL27-1. The sequence continues at coordinate 8,786 of JBCBGY010000038.1, forward strand.
AGCGAGACCTACGAGGTCGACAATGCCAGCGGTTCGGATTGGGCGACTGAAGTGGCAGCGGAACTGAGTTCCATGCCCAGTGTTCGGTTGATGCCGCGCACCGCAGTCTTCGGCACCTATGACCATGGGATTTACGGCGCGCTGGAGCGAAAACCGGATGCAGGGGTTGGGGAAACACCGCGATACGTTCAGTGGCGGATCTATACCAAACGGGCAATTCTGGCGGCTGGGGCGACCGAGAGGTCCATCGCGTTTCCCAACAATGATCGCCCGGGCGTGATGTTGGCCGGGGCCGCACGGGCCTATGTCAACCGGTACGGCGTGGCGCCCGGCAAGCGCATGGCCGTCTTTACCAACAATGACGATGGGTTGAGAACGGCGCAGGATCTTCGATCCCGGGGCCTGTCCATCGTAACGGTGGTGGATACCCGCGCGGGCGATCAGGTGACCGGAACATCAGGTCGCCAGGGGCTTCGCAGTATCGTGGTCAATGACACGCAAGAAGTTGAGGTGGATTGCCTCGCAGTTTCGGGCGGTTGGTCTCCCACCGTGCATTTGACCTGTCACCATCGGGGCCGTCCGGTCTGGCGTGAAGATATCGCAGCCTTTGTGCCGGGCCCTGATCTGCCGCCGGGGATGACCGTAACAGGTGCAGCGAACGGTACGCTGAGCCTGGGCAGCATCTTGCACGAGGGGCACAGCGCCGGGATGACTGCCGCTGCGGAATTGGGTTTCACCGGTTCTGCCGGGTCTGTGCCAACCGCCAGTGACGAAGAGGTCAAGATCACACCCTTTTGGCATGTGGGCGAAGCAAAGGGGCGCGCTTGGGTCGATCTGCAGAACGACGTGACCGTGAAGGACATCAAGCAATCCCAGCAGGAAGGCTTTGAAAGCGTCGAGCATCTGAAACGCTACACCACCCTCGGGATGGCCACAGATCAGGGCAAAACGTCCAACGTGCCTGGCTTGGCCATCCTGGCCGACGCGCGTGGTGCGACAATTGCGGAAACAGGCACCACCATTTTCCGGCCGCCTTATAGTGCGGTGCCGATCGGAGCTTTTGCCGGGCGGTCCAGAGGCAAGCACTTTCGGCCCACGCGCCTGACGCCCAGCCATGAGTGGTCTGCGGCCAACGGTGCGGACTTTGTCGAGGTTGGCCAATGGATGCGCGCCCAATGGTACAAACGCCCGGGCGAGGCCGGTTGGCGTGACAGCGTGGACCGCGAGGTTCGTATGACCCGAGGCTCGGTCGGGGTCTGCGATGTTTCTACCCTTGGCAAGATCGACATTCAGGGGCGGGATGCCGCCGAGTTTCTGAACCGGGTTTACAGCAACCCGTTCCTGAAACTGCCCGTTGGCAAGGTCCGCTACGGTTTGATGCTGCGCGAAGATGGCTTTGCCTATGACGACGGCACGACCGCTCGGTTGAGCGAAACCCACTATGTGATGACCACCACCACCGCCAATGCCGAACTGGTCTTCCGCAACCTCGAATTCGCCCGGCAATGTCTGTGGCCGGATCTTGACGTGCACCTGATTTCCACGACGGACGCCTGGGCGCAATTTGCCGTGGCCGGTCCCAAGTCGCGCGCGTTGCTTTCGCGGGTGGTCGATGGGTTGGATCTATCGAACGATGCCTTTCCCTTCATGGCCTGTGCTGAGTGCACCGTGTTTGGTGGCACTCCGGCCCGGCTTTTCCGGATCTCCTTTTCCGGTGAGTTGGCCTATGAGATTGCCGTGTCGGCCCGGTATGGCGACAGCATGATGGACGGTTTGATCACAGCGGGCCAGCCATTCGATGCGGTGCCTTACGGTTTGGAAGCGCTTGGGGTGATGCGGGTCGAGAAGGGCCATGTGGCGGGCGCGGAGCTGAACGGCCAGACCACCGCACAGATGCTCGGGCTCGGCAGTATGGTGTCCAAGAAGAAAGACGTGATGGGCGGGAAACTGGCAGAGCGCCCAGAATTGGCGCGGGCCGATGGGCTGCGGCTTGTGGGCCTGCGGCCGGTGGATCGCACCGCATCCTTGCGGGCCGGGGCTCATATGTTTGAGCCGGGCGCACCGGAGGACATGGCCCACGATCTGGGCTGGGTCACGTCCGTTGCCTACTCGCCGGAGCTGAGCCACATGATTGGTCTTGGCCTCGTGAAAGAGGGCGCAGCGCGCCACGGCTCTACAATGCGAGCCTTCTCTCCCATCACCGAGGAGGATGTTATGGTCGAAATTTGCTCACCGCATCACATTGACCCTCAAGGAGACCGTCAACGTGGCTGAGTTAGACTTCAAGCTGGACGCTGCACCCACCCTTGGTGGGCTCGACCGCGTCATCGGTGCAAACCGACTGGTTGAATGCGCGGATATGGCCCTGGTTTCCATTGCCATCCCGCTGGGCGGCGACACGGAATTGTCTGCCGCTTTGTCCCGCGCCTGGCAGATCGGCGTCCCATCGCCAACGCGGTCCAATGATTCCGGCTCGATCAGGGCCATTCGCAGTGCGCCAGATCAACTGCTGCTTTTGTTTCCCCATAGCGGCCCGGATGCGGCAGAGACTGTTGCGACCCAACTCGGTGATACGGGCTACGTGACGGACCAAACGGATGGCAACGTCTTCCTTGAGATTTCGGGCCCTCAAACCGCCGAGGCCATGGAACGGATCTGCCCGATTGATCTGGCGCCTGAAGCGTTTCCACCCGGGGCCTCTGCGCGCACAATGATGGAGCATTTGGGCGTTTGGATCCTGTGCCTCGGGCCGCAAAGCTTCCTGCTATGGTCGCCCCGTTCATCGGCCCGCAGTTTTCTCCACGCCATCGAGACTTCCTACCACCATGTGACGGGCCAATGACTAGTCTTTGGTCACCTGTTGAGACAACCAATGGGCGTAACTGACCCCGATATTGTCAACCAACTCCGCGAATTCCTGGACTTGTGACACCATCTGCGCATCGGCCTGCAATGCAATGTTGTTCAATCGGTCAAAGTACTTCGGAACTGTATCCGCGCCTTTGATCGAGCCCGAGAATGCCGCCCAATCCATCCAAGCCTGCATCCACGAAGCTTGAAGCGCTGTGGATCGCTTGAACGATGCCTGTGCCAACTCGGAAACCTCGAAAAACGTTTCCATGCTTGGCGGCTTCGTACAGAATTTGGCTGTATTCTGCATGATCTCCGCGGCTCGAAGAGCTTGGGTTTGCTGCAAGCGCATAGTGGCCTGGACATGGGTTTCGGTCATCGTGTGAACTCCCTAAGCGCCGCTTAACTGTTTTAGCATGTTGTGGATCGCTTTGATTTGCACTGCATCCTGGGTGTAATAATCAGGATTGCTGTAATCCTCGGCGCTGTATCCCCACCAATCCCAGCAGCCATCCGGATTTTGCACTTCGTTATTGTCGTCGCCATCGGCCTGCGGAAACAGGACGATCAGATCGTTCGCTTCGGCCCATTCCATGTAGCCGGTTGTCGTGATGTAGCGGTCTCCATAGGGCGGCTGATTTTGCGTATCAGCGCGGCCATTTACGAAATCGACATAGGCGTAACCCTGTTTGCAACCGTGAAGCGCAATGTGGACGCCAATCGCTTTGCCTGTCTTTTTGACGTTTGACGGTATGTAGGCATAGCCGAAGTCCGCGAAAGAGGCGCGATCAGACGCCGCCCCCACGTAATCAGCCTGATAAAACCGGATCAGTTCGCCAAGCGCCCGCTCGGCGGCGGGTTTGCGTTTGCCGTAGATGTGTACCAGCACGTCATGCGATTGGAAGAACCCGCCAAAGTTAATGTAGGGCGGTTGATTGGCTGGAAGCGGGCTGTCTTCCGGATTGTTGGTGATAATGGAATGCCCGGCATCCACATCCGTGACAAATTGAATGTTTGCCGTTGGAACACCAAGGGCTTTGTAAAACTCAAAGGTCGTGTGGACTGCGAACTGGTTGACCACTTGGTCACTCTTGCCCGTGAAGATGTAAAGTTTCTGATCCGTCAGATGCGAGGTCGGATCGATCCGGGGCGTATCGTCCACCAGCGAGACGAGCTTATCCACATTGGGCGCGGTGGATTTCGTCAAAGGTGTCATGGCCACATACAATGAGTTGAGAATGCACGACATTGGGACAGTCGGGGCCGCACGAAAGCTTTCGGCCGCGCGATAGGGCCCGCCCGCAATGATCCCGGCGCCAACAAAGTCGGCAGAATGGGCGATGTGCAGTTGCACTGTCATAAATGCGCCGGACGACAGCCCCGACACTGAATGTAGGCCTTCAGTCTGGAAACTTGGGAGAGAAGAGATCTGACCGTCAAGCATCACGGATCCTTGTTCTGTTGACCCCGCCCTGCGACTCTCAGTGCCGCTCAATCGCACGGTAATTCTGCACCGCAGCACTCCTTTGCACAAGCAGAGAAACGCATCGTGGCGGCAAATCCGTTGATCTGGACCGACGAGGCCGAGAGGCTTGATCGACGCCGAGGTAAAGCCGGAACCAAAACCGGAAGTTATGTGCCGCACCGGGCCCGGAGGATTCATCCGGCGGACGTGGCAAATCGGCTGACTCTGCTGACCCGGGGCAAACCATGTCCGGCGGAATGCGCGGCCAAAACCGAAGCAATGATTAAATCTCCGGTTTTCTATTTCACTTCACGAACTGGGGCGTCTATGTGAACAGATATAGTCCAACTGTTCTGTCAGGCCATTTCGGCTATCGACAAGGCCGACATCCTGTTCGAATGTGTGCGCGCGAATGATATCGGCATGGAAATCAAGCTCCGCGCCAGTAAAATGACGTGCCCGAGCAAGCTGGCACGGAGACATAGGAAAAAGAAATGGCTCAAAAGATTGGCTTCATTGGCCTTGGCCTTATGGGGGGCGCCATGGTCGCGCGTCTGCAGGACAAAGGCTATGATCTTACCATACTTGGGAATCGGGATCGTACGGAACTCGACAAGGCCGTCGCACGTGGGGCTGTCGAGGCAAAATCGCCCAAAGAATTGGCAGAAGCCAGCGATGTGATCATGCTTTGCATGGGCACTTCGGATCAGGTCGAAGGCCGCATGAATGGCGATGACGGTGTGATTGCTGGCCTCTCGGCGGGCAAAACCGTAATAGATTTCGGAACCTCGCTGCCCGGATCGACCAAAGCGCTCGGGGCGGTGGTTGCAGAAAAGGGCGCGGCCTACCTCGACGCCCCGATCGGTCGCACGCCGAGCCATGCGCGGGAAGGCGCGATCAACCTGATGTGTGCCGGCGACAAAGCGGTCTTTGACAAGGTCAAACCCGTTCTGGACGACCTGGGCGAAAATGTCTTTCACCTCGGCGCTTTGGGCAATGGCCATACGATCAAGCTGATCAATAACTTTGTCGGCCAGAACATGGCGAACGCCATCGCAGAGGCCTTTGCCATTGCAGATGTGGCGGGCATCGAACGGCAGGCCATCTACGACGTCATGGCCGCTGGCCCCCTCCGTTCGAGCTTCATGGATTTCATGGCGGCCTATGCTTTGGAGGGCGATCCGACAAAACTGGCCTTTTCTATCCGCAATGCCGCGAAGGACGTGGGATATTACAGCCAGATGGCCAGCGATGCGGGCGCCCCGTCTGTCATGGCTGCCGGGGCTCTAAGTTCGTTGCGTGCGGCAACCGACGAAGGCCGGGGCGAAGCAATGGTGCCGGAACTGATTGATCACTATTCCGGCCGCATGAAGCAAAGCTAATATATCTTTGGTGACCCGGCGCGGATTTGTCTCCGCGCCGGGCGCACGCCAGACGCTCTAGAACATCTTGAGATAGCGCTGCACTTCCCAGTCTGACACGTGGTTGATGTAGCTCAGCCATTCCTGCTGCTTGTAGTCGGACCAGCTTTCAAACATCGCATCGCCGAACACGGTGCGGCTTAGCGGGTCCGCCTCGAACGCGCGCAATGCATCCTCCAAAGTGCGGGGCAGCATCGTGATGCCACGACGGTCCAGTTCGGCCTGGTCCACCAGATACATATTGTCGGTGTTCGGATCGCCAGGATCCAAGTCTTCTTCGATGCCTTCCAGGCCCGCAGCCAGAACCAGAGCGGCGCCAAGGTAGGGGTTGCACGCGCTGTCTGCCGCGCGCAATTCAACGCGACCACCGCCCAACGGGATGCGCATGGCGTTCGTGCGATTGTTGTTGCCGTAGCAGGCATAGATCGGGGCCCAGGTGAAACCAGACATGGACCCTTGCTTGATCAGGCGTTTGTAGCTGTTCACCGAAGGCGCGACGACCGCCATAATCGCGGGCAGATGCCGCAGGATGCCCGCCAGAAACTGGTAGCCGAGCTTTGAAAGCCCACAACCGCGTGGGTCATCGGGGTCTTTGAACAGGTTCTCGCCGGTCTCAGCAGACGCGAGCGACATATTGAAATGCGCTCCTGATCCAGTCCGGTCACCCATCGGTTTCGGCATGAAGCTGGCGAACGCGCCGTTCTTTCGGGCAATCGCCATGGCCATCATCCGAAGGAAGCAAAACCTGTCTGCCATGGTCCGCGCGTCAGCATAGTCAAAGTCGATTTCGACCTGCCCGATGCCGTCTTCATGGTCAAAGCTGTAGACATCCCATCCCAAGGCATTCATCGCGTCGACGAGTTCCGACAGCCACGGCAGATTATCCAGCAGGCGGGCTGTGTCATAGGCCGGTTTTTCCAGGTCGGGCAGGGGAGAGACGGGCGCAAAGCCGCCTTGTTCGGTATCCCGGAAGACGAAGAATTCCGCCTCCATCCCGAGGTTCATCACATAGCCCAACTCCTGGGCGCGGGCCAATTGGCGGTTGAGAATGTTGCGCGAACAGGCTTCGAACGGCGCGCCCGATGTCCAAAGATCGCTTGCAAACCACGCGCAGTCCGGCTGCCATGGCAGGATGGTCAGGCTTTCGGGGTCCGGGTGGCAGGCCACCTCCTCGTCGTTGATCTCCTGTGGCACCCCGTCGAGGGCTGCGCCGGTAAACATCTCGGACCCTTGCATCATTTGCCTTAGATGGCCCAACGGCACCATTTTGGATTTCGAAATGCCGTGCATGTCCACGTAGGACGCGATGGCGTATTTCACTCCGGCCTTGGTTAGCTCCCGGTGCAATTCCGAAATGTCCATCCACTCTCCCCCAACAGATTTGTCTACGAATTTGTCACGCCCACCGGTTTGAGCGTTCGATGGCGCCGCGTCAATCATTGCGGAGAAGCCGCCCGATAGGGCGGCTTCGGAGAGGTCAGATCAGGCCGACTTTGGCGCGTATTTCGGCAAAGCTTTGACGCTTTGTGACTTTTCCGTCCTGAAACACCGTTTCCAGCGCGTCATGGCCCTGCGGGATGTTCTGCTGGGGCCGGACAACGAATTTTCCGCTATCCGTACGCATCACGCCAATGCGCCCCTTTTTCGAAGTCTTGGCACCCTTGGCCGTGACCGGATCTTTGTAAACATCGCGCCACGCGCCGTTTACGCAAATGGCAGATGTCTTCATGGAATAGGAGAATGTGTCGCGATCCAGTTTTTGCAGCAGCCCACCGCCCATGCCAAAGGCGATGTTGCCAATGGCCAGGCCCCGGTCGATCATCGCATCCATGATTGCCACGATAGAGATCTGATCGACACCATCACCCTGTATGACCCTGACCTGATCCGGCAATAGCCTGTAGCCGGTCTGGGTCAAGCTGTGCCCGAACTTTTCGATCAGCGCCTCGATGACATCGGGCACGATCTTCAACGGATCTCCGCTATCCGGGCGCACGACAAGGGTGCCCTCCCGCGCCAGAACCTCCTCGCGGAGCTCGGTTCCCCAATAGTCTCGCACGGCCCGCATCAGATCATAGCTGTCTGACACACAGGCTATGATCCCGGTCGGATTGTCCCGCAGGAAGCGTCGCATGAAGGCCAACTCACCCTCGGGGCCAAAGGAGGTCACGGTACTATGCTCAGTCGCGGGAATGGAAAAGCCCGCCATATCAGCCCCGTAGACCTTGCGGGCCAAAGCCGCACCGGCAATCGTGTCCGTCCCCATGGAATTCACCAGATGCGCCGCACCGCCCAAAGCCGCGCTTTCGGCGCTGGTTGCGCCGCGGGCGCCGAAATCGTGCAGTTTGAACGCCAGCCCCGCATCCGTCCCATCGGTTTTGAGCAGCCGATCGCGAATCTTGCGGACCACGTAATTGGATCTGGTTGCCACGGTGCTGGGGTACCAAACGGCGCGCAGAAGCCGTGTTTCCAGAAAGCCGGGCAGCGCCCAGCACCGCGGATCAGTGTTCACGATGCGAACTTGCGGAATAGAGATCGGAGCGCGCGTGCCCTCTGGCAAAGCATCAATCTGAACGGGCAGGCGTCCACCGTGGATATCAATGATGTGTTGAAACATCTCGGTATAGAGTGTCAGGCCGTGAGCCGCAATGAAGGGCTCAGCTTCGTCCAGCATGTCTTGGGTCACCACCCGCCCGGCGAGCTTCATGAGTTCGACCTGTAGCCCGAAGAACAGAACCTCATCGATCTCTCCATCCGGGCGACGGGGTTCGATATAGGCCGAGACGTATTCTGTGCCGTCTGGAAACTGCTGGGGGTGGCTGTATTTGTAGCTGTCCGTGTCGAGCAAGAAATTCTCGGCGGTGACAGCATCGGCAAAAAGAGACGTTTGCATCGTCATGGTCCAGTCCTCCTTGGATTGGATATTGATCCGCCGGACCTCCCGACGGACAGGTATTGGGTCGCAAAAGGTCACGCCTGATGCGAAATCAGTTGCCTTTATGGAGATACGTTATTGTCGATTTTTAAGGTGTGTTTGGACGTTCGAATGGTGCCACTTCGGCACGGGTCTAACTGTCCGATGATCACTGCCAACGTGACCTGGGTCATAGCGCGTCCTCCGCATACTATTTTATTGCGCAGGACCTCCCTGCGCATCCTTCACTTAGTCTTGAAATGATGCTCCGTCAATTCTGCGGAAACAGAGATACGTTCCGTTTCCGAAGTTAGAACAAATGACCACAGGATAGTGACAGCAAGCTGTCCTACAGGCTTTGCCCCTGAAACAGCGCGAGCGTCACACCGGCATTTTCCAGGGCTGAGCGGGTTTGGCGGGCAATCTGGACTGCGGTTTGAGTGTCGCCATGCAGACAAATCGTATCAATGCGGGTCGGAATGTGTTTGCCGGACTCGGCAATGATCGCGCCTGCTTGGATCATCTCGACAATGCGGGCCGCAGCGTGGTCCGGGTCGTGGATCATGGCACCGGGCAAGCTGCGGTCGACGAGGGTTGCATCGTCATTGTAGGCCCGATCCGCGAAGATTTCGCACGCTGCCTGACATCCCAATTCACGAACGGCGGCCTCCTGCGCGGTGCCTGCCAGGACCATCACAATCAGATCGGGCGCGACCGACAGGGCCGCACGGTAGCACACCAAGGCCATCTCGCGGTTCTCAGAGGCCATGTTTGCCAGTGCCCCGTGCAATTTGAGATGCCGCAGGTCGGCTCCGGCAGCGCGCGCCATGGCTTGCGCGGCCCCGACCTGGTAGCTGACCATATTGCTCAAGCTGGCATCGGGCAGGGTCATGCGACGGCGGCCAAAGCCCTGCAGATCGGCAAATCCGGGATGCGCGCCGACACCCACGCCACGTTCCTGTGCGGCGGCCATGGTCTGCGCCATCACATCCGGATCACCCGCATGAAACCCGCAAGCCACATTGGCCGATGTCACCACATCCAGAATCGATAGATCATCACCCATGACCCATGGACCAAAGCTTTCGCCCATATCGGCGTTCAGATCGACACTCTTGGACATGGACAAGGCTCCTATAAGTCATCGCCAGCGGTCACGCCGCTGATCAATTGGTACGACAAAAGGTCCGGAATATCGTGGGGATCCCGGATCAATGGCGACAGGGTTTGGCGCAATTTCTGGCGCCGTTCGAACTCTCGTCTTTCGATTGCAACGGCCTCGTCAAGAGTGATGAACGCGAACCGTATTTCCGTCCCTGGTCGGGCTTGCGCCAAAAGCGGCAGATCCGCAGGGATCACCGAGCCGATACGCGGATAGCCTCCAGTGGTTTGGGACTCGGCGAGCAGCACATAGGGCGTGCCATCGCCCGTGACCTGAATGTCACCCGGAACAATAACCTCGGACAGAACGCTTAGGCCAGCCGTGCTTTGAAACCCTTCGCCGTCGGGCAGAAGCCGCACCCCCATCCGATTGCCCCGTGTGTCGCGGCGAAACAACGTGGACCCAAACCGCGCGATATCGTCCGCCGTGAAAAACGCGGTTTGCAGACTGGGCACAATGCGCGCCGTGCCTCCGGCAAATCGCGGCTCCGCGTCGATTTTTTGGCCTGTGCGCATGCCGGAATCGCTCCCGACTGGCAGTTTTGCGCCAGGTTGAATGGGTTCTCCGATCCCGGCGACCAGATGGGCGCAACGTGCCCCCAGATGGGTGGGCGTTTCCAACCCTCCGCCCACGTGCAGATAACCGTACACACCGGTTTGCGCGGCACCGACTGTCAGGCGCTCCCCTGCGGCTAGCAAATGGCTGGCGTTCCAGGTCAGGGCTGCGCCATCAATGCTTGCAGCCATGGGCGCGCCGGTCAAGGCAATGCGCAGGTCTTCTGTGGCCTCAAACGTGCCACCCATGCCAGCCATTTCCAGCGCCGCCGAACCTGCGGCCTGGCCAAGCAGGGCAGCACCTTCGGCCAGGGCCAACCTGTCTGCTGCGCCGCCGCGCGAAAGACCAAAGGCCATATAGCCTGCGCGACCCAGATCCTGCACCGTCACGCTTGGGCCGATGCTGTGAACGATCAAATTGCGGCTCATGACAAAGGTTCGCTGACCGCCCCGCCATTCGGGTCGGTTTTCATATTGGCCAACTTTTCCGGATCGACGGGATAGAATTGAACTTCGTCGCCGGGGCGGAGGAGAAAGGGATTGTCGGAGTCGGGACGAAACAGCCGTACCGCTGTTTGACCGATATGCCGCCACCCTGTGGGTGTATCGACCGGGAACAGAACAAGCTGCCGGATCGCGACACAAAGCCCACCTTGCGGGACTTTCGCCGTTATTTCGGTCTGGCGCGGGATGTCCCAAACGGGGGGCAGCTCGCCGAGATACGGCATCCCTGGCGCGAAACCGATGGTTTGGACCCTGACCTGCGATTGCGAGATGGAGGCGACAGCATCTTCTATTGAGAGGCCTGCTGTTGCGGCGGCTTCGGTCAATTGCGGGCACATCTCGCCGCCAAAGACGGTGGGAACCCGCCAGAGAACGCGGCCCGAGGGGAGGGGGGCTTGATACCAATCCCGATCCCCCAACAAGGTGGAGAGCTGTTCCTGCATTGTCGCATGATCACATCCCAGCGGATCAAAGCGCAGAAAGGTCGAGACCAGCGAGGTGGAGCTTTCCTCAACCGCCGACCATCCGGCCCGATCGAGCGCATCGCGAAAAGCCAGCGCCGCCCGATTGGCCGGCTCACTCAGGCGGTCGCCAAAGCTGACCACCATGCCGTTAAAACCCGCCGTGCGGATTTGGGGCCAATCGTTTTGATGAGCTTCAGACATTAAAGCCGGTCCTAGGCGACGACGGGTAGCTGCGACACCCGGTATTCAAGCGACATGGAACGCGCCATGACCGGGTCGCTGAGTTCCATACGATATCCCGCAGCGGGTCGCACGCCCCCAATCGCCCCGAGCGTTCCACACAGCATGGCTCCGCCGGGTGCCAGACTTGCGTGCAAGGCAAGTTCGCCCAGGGGAAGGATATTTCCCACCGTGCCATCCTGATAAAGCGTCCAACCCTGTCCCTCATCGACCCAACAGCGCATCGTCAGTTGATCCACATGCGCCGCGACTTCATCCAAAGGCCATAGCGTTCTGCCGATAGGCTTTGGGCACGCCTGTTTGGAGGCCGCGACAGATTGGGCTTCTAACAGCCGGTCCGTGTGATCGGAGCCGAGGCCAAGCCATACTGTGCCGTCCATATTCACCAGTAAGGGCTCCACCTCGCCCGATGTTTCGGCGCCAAGCACTTCAATCGTTTGCGCGTGCAACAAGAGGGACGCGGATACCCGATAGAAAAGCGGTATCTGCGACGGAGGCGCGACCCCAAGCTGTGCCAACTCGTCGATATGGGTTTGGACGGCGTCAATATCGCGCCCCGTCCAGCCCGCCACGATCAAGTGATCGATCTGGGCGTCGATTTCTATCGACCCGGCCTGAAATCGCATCTTCATCCCCCAACCGCGTTAGGCAGGAAAAGCGCGATGCCGGGGAAGGCAATCAAGGCTGCCGCCATGGCCAACATGGCCAGTACAAAGGGGATTGATCCCAACATGACATCGCTCATTTTTCCTGACTTTCGGGCCCCCTGCACGACGTACAGGTTCAACCCGACAGGTGGGGTGATCAAGGCCATTTCGATGAGCACAATCATAAGGATGCCAAACCAGATCGGATCAAATCCCTGTGCGACAACCACAGGCACAATGATCGGAATAGTCACCACCATGAGCGAAAGCGTTTCAATGAAGAAGCCCAGCACGATGTAGATGAGGACAACCACGAAGATCGTGCCCAGCGGTGTCAATCCAAGCCCGCTCAGGAACTCTTCCAGTTCGCGGCCCAGTCCGGCGGAGGCCAGCGTGAAATTCAGGAACGACGCGCCAATCACGACGAGCATGATCATCGAGGTGATCTTGATCGTCCCCAGGATTGCGTCGGTGAACATGTGCCTTGAGACGGAACCGAAGATCGCCGCAATCAGGATGGCGCAGGCCACGCCGACGGCGGCCGCTTCCGTGGGCGTCGCCCAGCCCTTGTAGATCGAACCAATGATGATCGTGAAAAGCAGGATAATCGGCAAGAGTTGCAGAAGGGCCTGCATCATCTCGGACAGAGGAAAGACCCGCCGGGTCCCGCCGAGTGAAGGCCGCATCAGACAGATCAGCGCGGTGATCGCCATGAAGCCTATCGCAAGCGCCAACCCCGGCAGGAGACCTGCCAGAAACAGGCGCGGGATCGAAGTTTGGGTCAGAAAACCATAGACGATCAGGTTGATCGAGGGCGGGATCATGATCCCTAATGTACCGCCCGCCGCGATAGCCCCGGAAAACAGCTTTGGGTCATAGCCCAGCTTTTCGGCCTGGGGCATGGCAACTGTGGCCACCGTTGCAGCCGTGGCCACGGAGGATCCGGAGGTCGCGGAAAACATCGTTGCGGTCGCGACATTCGCGTGGACCAACCCGCCTGGCAGCCAGCTGACCCAGCGATCCAGCGCTGTGTAGGTCCGGGTGGCGATGCCGGATCGAACCAGAATTTCGCCGAGTAGGACGAAAAGCGGGATCGCAATCAGGGTCGCGTTGTTGGAGGTCGACCAGACCAGATTGCCAAGCCCGCGGATCAGCGGGAATGAACTGAAAAACACATCTACGCCAAAGCCCAGAAGAAACAGCACGATCCCCACAGGAATTGATAGCGTAAGAAGGCTCAGCAGCCCGACGGCGACGTAACTGGTCATTTGCTCGCCGCCTCCTGTTCGCCGAAGCAGCCGATGGCCTTTTCGGACTGTTCAAACTGGCCTTTCAGCACCAACATCAGCGCAGCGGCGAGGGTGAGCCAGGCGACAATTGCGAACCAGACCCACCCGGCGAACCACGGGATCTGGACCAGGGCCAGAGGTGTTTCCAAAGGTGTGTTGGCGCGCGAAGAGTTGGCCAAGGAGCGCGCGAGGACCGGCCAGCATTTTGCGGCAATCAAAGTGATGGTCCCTGCCATCACGGTCATTGCAAAAAGATCAAAAAGTGACCGGCCCAGGCGACCGCTCCACCCTCGGAGTAAATCAATTCGGACATGGCCCAGTTCCAGAAGCGTATAGGCCATGCCCCAAGAGGTTGTGATGGCCACCACATAGCCCGAGATCTCATCCGTTCCGCCAAGGGATGACCCAACGCGGCGCATCAGAATGTCCAGCAGGACAACGCAAACGCAGGCGAGCAGGACAAGCCCGGTCAGGATTGCGATCCGCCGGTTCCAGACCCGCAGCTTGTCCAAGACGATCTCTTCCATGTGGTGGCCTGTTCGATCAGTTGCCGATAGAGACGCCGACCGTTTGGCCAACCGAGGCGTTCCAGCGCTCGCCCCAATCGCCGCCTGCGCGATCGGCCCAGTCAGGAAGCACTTCGCCCACCAGCACGTCACGGGCTTTGGTGAAATCCGCCTCAGAGACTTCGATCAACGTCATGTCACGCGCATCACCCGCCGGGCAGTCACCGTTGCCCGTCAGGCACGCAATGTCGTTGACGAGGGCGTCTTGGGCACTGGCCCATGCCGGTGCTTCGAATTCCGCTGCAACCTTTTCGGTAATCAGGGCCTGCATATCAGCATCAAGTGCGTTCCACTTGTCCATGTTGATTGCGGTCACGACACTGTCCCAGCCGCCCAGCGGGATTGGCAGAAGATGGGTCGAGACTTCCCACCATCCGGCGGAATAGCCCGAACCTGCCCCGGTCACAGCACAATCGACAGTGCCCTTTTGCAGAGCGCCCGGCACTTCGCCGAAGCTGACATTCACGCCTTCCGCGCCGAGCGCTTCGAGAAACTTGGCGGTCATCCGGCCGGAAGCACGGACCTTCAGGCCCTTCAGGTCATCGAGGCCCGCAATCTCGGCGTTGCAGAACACGACCTGCGGCGGATAGGGCGCGATGGCCAGAACGTGGGAGTTGAAGCGGTCGCGGTAAATGTCGGCGACCATCGGGCGCGCCGCGTCAACCATGGCGCGGGCCTCATCCGCCGTCAGGGCCAAAAGCGGCACGTCGAGCCCTTCCAGTTCCGGTGCGTCAGCTACAGCATAGTCCGCCACCGTCATCGCCACGTCATAGACGCCGTCGCCCAGCAGGCGGAACACGTCGCCGACGCCAAGGTTCATCTGGTTGTGTGTGGTCAGGTTCACACTGATCTTGCCATCCGATGCGGCGGGCAAGGCGTCTCCCCAGAACGGGGCTTCGTATTGCTGATGCAGGGGCAAGCTGGACCAACTGCCCACAACCGAAAGCTCCTCGGCCAAAGCTGGGGTGGCGAGCGCCGTCGTGGCGATCAAAAAGCTAGCAATAGACTTCATCTTTCTTCTCCTCGTTGGACGTCAGGCTTGTTCGGGTGTGAGGATGGGAATTTCCGCATCCTCCGCGATGTCTGTGATCAGCATGTGACCAGGTTTGTGGGTGATGCAAAGCGGCATCCGGGCAGCCTCAATCGCGACTTGCGGAGTCACACCGCAGGCCCAAAAAACAGGCTCTTCGCCTGGTCCGATGGGCGACGGATCCCCCCAGTCCGGTTCGGAAATGTTGATGATGCCAATCCCTTTGGGATCCCCCCGATAAAGCGGCGCGCCGTGGGCCAGCGGAAAGCGGCGGGAAATCTCCGTAGCGTCGTCGATGCGGTCCTTCGGAACAGCCCGCATCGACACGACCATTTTTCCGGAAAACGGGCCGGAGGGCACTGTGTCGATATTCGAGCGAAACATGGCGACGGTCTTGTTATTCTCAATATGCCAAACCGGTATGCCCGCGCGCATGAGCGCGTGTTCAAAGGTGAAAGAGCATCCCAGAGCAAATGCCACCAGATCATCCCGCCAGAGGTTTGAGATATCCTGGGTTGATCCCATCAACCCGCCGTCCCGATAAATGTTATAGGCGGGAACGTCGGTCCGAATGTCTATCTGACGGCCCATCGTGTGCATTATCGGGTTGCCAGTGTCAGATACACCCGCAAGTGGACAGGGTTTTGGATTTCGCTGGCAAAAACGCATGAAATCCAAAGCGTAGTCTTCGGGCAAGATCACGATATTGGCCTGCAGATAGCCTTTGCCCAGACCCGCTGTATGGGAGCAATACGTCCCAGCCCGAATGGCCGCCCGCTGTTCGTCCAATGGTTTGGATTTCAGTTTGTCGTATATTTTGCCCAACACATCCCCCTTTGGCATTTGGGGAGCGTCACAGTTCCTTAATATAAGATCAAATCGAATTTTTTGCTCGATAGTGATCAAACATTTCTATCATATTGATGTTCAACTGCCACCTCGCGGGTTAAATTGGCCGCATTTTCAATGAAGTGGCTTTTGGGCTCGCCCAGATAGGAGGCTGTGAACCGGAGAGGGGACGGAACCCAGCCTGGGTCAAATTCCCGGATCCGGCCAGCGGCCACATGTTCTTGCCCGAGCGCGCGTGGCAGGGCGGCGACGCCCAGGTCTGCCTCGACGAGCCGAAAGCAAGCGGACAGCGAGGAAGACGGAAACAGAGAAACGTCTGGCCCGACCCGCTCGAATAGAATTTCCCGCAGCTCGCGGTAGGGGCGCGTATTCCGCGCATAGGTCAAAACGGGGCGGGAAATGAAGACCGATTCCATCGGTACGGGCTCCGCGGAGGCGGCGGCGTACCAGGCCAGATCGAACCCAGGCAGTTCGATATTGTCGACAGAATATTCAGAGATCGGCCCCAGAAGGATCGCCAAATCGATCTCGCGGTTCAGAACGCCTGTCCTTAGGGCTGCCGATATGTCGACCTTGAACTCGATATCAAGCCGTGGGTAAAGCCCGTGCAGGCGCGACACCAGTTCTGGCAACCAACATTGGGCGATGGTTTCTGAAACCCCCAGCCGCAGCCTGCCATCCACACCTTTTGGATCCACGACATCTCGTTCGACCAAATCTGCGAGATGTTCGAACTTTTCGGCGTGGGCCAGGAGCAGTTCGCCCCGCTTGGTCAGTTTCATTCCGTCGGATCGCCGCTCGAACAGCGCGCAGCCCAACGTGTCTTCCAGGTTTTTGACCCGCGCTGTAACGGCGGGTTGGGTCAGGTTGAGGCCCAACGCAGCCCGCCGCACGCCGCCATGCCGAACGACCGCCAGAAACGTTCTGAGCTGTTCGATGTTAATTCGGGCCATGTATCAAGGGTGTCTCTAATTATGGATCGTCCCAAAGTGCATGCCTTGGCGGGTTGGCGCAAACCCCTGTTGAACTGTCAAAGTGGCAAGCCTGATACATGGCGATGGGCGCAGCTACTGGCGAAGTGAATACATTCCGCAAGCGAGGCGGTGGTCAGACGGGCGGCAAGAGCGCCACAAAAGACGTCTCCCGCCCCGTGGGCTTGCGCATTTTGAACAGGTTCCGCCGGTATGCTGCCCGTGTCGCCTTCCTTCGTTGACCAGGCACAACCTGCGGCGCCTGCTGTCACCACTACGCTGGTGCCAGGGTCGCAAAGCTTCCTGGCCGCAGTTTCAGCCTCTGGCAGGGAGCCTACGGGTAGGCCACAAAACTGTTCAGCTTCGACAGCGTTGACGATCAACAGGTCTACAAGTTCAAGCAAGCCGTCCTCATCAGGGCGCATTGGGGCCGCGTTCCATAGAACAGTTGCGCCCGCCTGATGGGCGGCCTTGGCGGCAGCCAGATTTATTGCCGACGGCACTTCATTTTGGAGAAGAAGCACCGAAGCGCGGCCCAACATCTCGGCATCGGCAATGGCATCCGCCCGTATCGCCGCATTCGCACCGGTGACAACGACGGCGGCATAGTCCCCCTGCCCATCGACCATCGCGACGCTCATGCCGGAACCTGTTTCCACCCGTTCAATTAAACTATGGTCCACGCCAGCGGCCTTTAGACCTGCAATCAGATCATCGCCGAATGTGTCCCGCCCTACAGCGCCAATCATGTAGGTCTCGGCACCAAGTCGGGCCGCCGCGACAGCTTGGTTACCGCCCTTGCCGCCGAATTTGGGAAACCATTCATGCCCCATCAATGTTTCACCGCGCGCAGGTTGCCTGTCGGCCCGGACAACAATGTCGTGGTGCAGCGATCCGACGACGACGACTGGCCCACCCGGCTTTGAAATATGCATTTACGTCCCCCCGATGTGGAGTTGTCCCCACCCATTTGCGATAGGCATCGCATTGGCCTTGCGCCGAGTCTATCCCGCAAAGGTCGCTGGATCGAAACAGAGCTTCATGTGCC
>JBCBGY010000039.1:0-26441 GCA_038526275.1 Pseudomonadota bacterium
TTCTTGATCGTGTTCCACCATGTGTCGCTGTCAGGAGCATGGCTGACGAGCACGTAGTTTTCACCTTCCGCAGATACCGGTGCAACCACAGAAGCTGCGGCCACCACACCGAGGGCCACAGCAGTCATTAATTTTCTCATAGGTTCCTCCCTTAGAACATTAAGATGCTTGGAAACGACAAGCCTTCCGTCATCTCAGCTTTGAAGAAACCACAACTTGGCCCAATTTGCAACCGGTTGCAAAAAATGCTTTTGTCACATTGTTTTTGGTGGAGAATGGCTTACAAACGCGGGGCAAAAGGCCGGGATCCAAAACTTGGTAACGTTGAATGATGTGGCCCGTCTGGCGGGGGTATCGAGATCGGCAGTGTCTCGAACCTTTACCGATGGCGCCTCGGTATCTGACAGAATGCGCCGGAAGGTGAAGAAGGCGGCCGACGAGCTGGGCTATCGGCCCAATGCCCTCGCTTCCAGCCTGACGACCGGTCGCACCAAGATGATCGGTTTGATTTCAAACAACTTTCACAACCCGATATTCTTGCAGGTCTTTGATTTGTTCACGCGGGGTTTGCAGCAGCGCGGCCTGCGTCCGTTGATTGTGAACTTGAGCGACGAGACCAACCCTGAAAGTTCAGTCGACATGATGCGGCAATATTCGGTGGACGGTGTGATTGTGGCCTCATCCACTCTTGCGCCAGAGTTTGCCAAGGCGTTTCGTCAGAACAACCTGCCGGTTGTCCATTGTTTTGGCCGCAGCAATCCGAGCCCAGAAGTGCATGTCGTTGGTATCGACAATGTGGAAGCCGGTCGCATGGCCGCGCGCGAGTTGGCTCGACGCGGGTATCGGAAGATCGGGTTTCTGGGAGGCCCGAAGGAAGCGACATCAACGCAAGACCGGCGCGAGGGCTTTTGCCGGGAAGCTGCTGCCCACCCGGACCTTGAGGTCAGCCTGAGCTATGCCGAGGCCTATTCCTTCTCTGCCGGGCGCGAAGAAATGCTCCGCCTTTTGCAGGATGTGCCGTGTGATGCGTACTTTTGCGGGGATGATGTTCTGTCGCTTGGCGCCTTGAGCGCAGTCAAAGAAAGAGGCCTGATCGTTCCGGACGAGCTTGGGATCATCGGGCTGAATGACATGGAGATGTCATCCTGGGAGGGGATCGACCTCACGACGATCCATCAGCCCATTCAGCAGATTATCAACTCGTCCATTGAGATGATCGTGTCGATGCTGGACGAGCCCGACCAGTACCCGCAAGCGCGCTTGTTCCCCTGCCGCTTGGCCGAGCGAAACACGTTGCGGGCGCCACAGTAAGTGCTACCGGAACATAGGCGGGCGCGCATCGACCCAAACGCCACCATCTTTCGCCGAAGCAACCGAGGCATAGACGGCTGCCATCGACCGCAGCCCGTCTTCGGCGGTGGGCAGCCCCTCGCGGTGATCTCCCGCAATGGCCGCGGCCAAGTCAACATAGATGTTCGCCACAGCCAGCGGGAACCCTTCCGGATGGGCGATGGGAACCCGGCTAAGGCGCGCGGCTTCGTCTGAGACGCCGCTATCGCCCTTTTCCATGATCTGCGTTCGCCCACTAAGCGGCGTGTACATCACCTGATTGGGTTGTTCCGAGGCCCACCGCAGGCCTCCGGTTTCACCAAAGACCTGGATGTCGAACCCGTGCTGGCGACCAATGGCGACAGACGATGTCCAGAGCCGACCAATTGTG
This sequence comes from Pseudomonadota bacterium, assembly GCA_038526275.1. Taxonomy (GTDB): domain Bacteria; phylum Pseudomonadota; class Alphaproteobacteria; order Rhodobacterales; family Rhodobacteraceae; genus 188UL27-1. Next base: position 1,721 of record JBCBGY010000039.1, read on the forward strand.
CCGCCTTCCAAGCGGAAATTGACCATGGCATCGTCTTCAAGCTCGCGAATATCGATGGCGGAGGCGAAATCTGCAGAGAGTTTTGCAACCTGATCCCCGGCGACGAAGCTGGCCATATGCAACGCGTGGATACCGCAATCGGCAAACTGGCCAGAAACCCCCGCCATCTTCGGATCATAACGCCACCGGGAACGCGGATTGTCGGCATCCGCTGCGTCGCCATGGTGGCCGTGGCTAAAATTGGCAACGATGACACGCACCCGTCCGATCTGGCCGGTTTTCACCATATGGCGCATCTCGCGCACCATCGGGTAGGCAGAATAGCAGTAGTTGACCGCGCAGATCTTGCGGCTTGCCTTGGCGACCCTGACGATCTCTTCGCCTTCTTCGACGGTCATCGTCATGGGCTTTTCGCACAGGACGTTGAAGCCTGCTTCCAGAAAGGCTTTGGTAATCTCAAAGTGTGTGCTGTTGGGCGTCGCTACGGTGACAAGATCCACCTTGTCATCGCGTTTGCTTTCGCCCTCCAGCATGTCTTGCCAATTGGCATAAGCGCGTTCGGGGTCCACGCCCAACTTCTGCGCATAGGCCCTGCCCTTTTCCGCATCCACATCCAGCGCGCCAGCCGCCAGCGTGAACAGCCCATCGGCTTGCGCGCCCAGGCGGTGGGCCGGTCCGATCTGGCTGCCTTCGCCACCGCCGATCAGGCCCCAGTTCAGCCGGGTCATGCCTGACCTCCAAAGCCGATGGATTGCAGATATTCCCGGTTGAAGCGCGAATCATCAATGGGGGACGTGTTGCCCAGGGTCGGATCGCAATCCTGCTCCACGGTGCACCAGCCTTCGAAATTGTTATCGAGCAGGACCTGTCGCACCGTTGGAAAATCCACATCCCCCAAACCCAGCTTGCAGAAGATCCCCTGACCGCACGCATCGTAGAATCCGGTCCGATTTGCGATGACATCGGCCTTCACGCCCGGATCTATATCCTTGAAATGCATGTAGCTGATCCGATCGATATGCTTGTTCATAAAGGCCACCGGATCAAAACCAGCATAGGAATGGTGACCGGTGTCGAAACAGATTTTCAGAACCTTTTCGTCCACTTCGCCCAGTAGCCGTTCAAGTTCCGGCTCGAAGTCCATGAAGCCTGCTGCGTGTGCGTGGATACCCACCGTCAGCCCATATTCCTCGGCACCGATCTTGGCCACTTGGGCAATGCGATCACGAAAAGCCGCCCATTCGGCCTTGTCCATTTGCTCCGCTTCCTCTGCGCGGCCTGCCGTCGGCGCCCTACGTTCGGAGATTGAATCGATCAGCACCAAATGCGTGGCCCCATGGGCCGTTAGCGCCTTGCAGGTGCGTACCGAGGCATCAAGCACCTCGTCCCATTTTTCGGCATCGTGAAACGGGCGGAACACAACGCCACCGATCAGCTCCTGATCAAACTCGGCCAGAGCGTCACCCAACTCAACTGGATCTTCCGGCATGTAGCCAACCGGACCAAGTTCGATCCCCTTGTACCCAGCATCCGCGTTTTCACTCAGAACGGTGCGCCACGGGGGGTTTCGGGGGTCATTTGCGAATTCCACGCCCCAGGAACACGGCGCATTGCCAATCTTGATCGTCATCGGGCTTTCCTAAAAATCGCTGACCCTCTGCCAGCTACCTGTTTCGTTGGATACGTGAGACGCTGCAATCGTCCGCGAGACTTCCAGCCCTTCCCGAAAAGTCGGCCAGACGGCCTTTCCGGTGTGAATGGCCGTCAGGAAGTCTTTCGCTTCGATAATGATCTGATCCTGGTATCCCGTGCCGTGACCGGGCCCGAGGCAGAAATTCACATAGTCGGGATGGCTGGGGCCGGTCAGAATTTTGCGGAACCCCTGATTTGCCTCCGCCCCTTCACGCAGATAAAGCCAGACCGCATTCTGATCTTCTTGATCAAAACGGATCGCGCCTTTTGTGCCGTGAATTTCGTAGGCGTAGCCCATCTTGCGACCGGTCGCGATGCGACTGAAATATAGATGCCCCATGACGCCGCTTTCGAACCGGCACATCACCTGGCCATGATCGTCATTCGTTACCGGCACACCGCCACGATCATGGTGGACCGTTTCGATACGGGCGCAGACCTCGTCTATTGGGCCCATCAAAGCGCGTGCACAGTTGATCATATGAGGGGAAAGATCCCCCATGGTACCATTGGCGGCACCTTCCGTACGCCAGGTGGCCGGTTCCGCAGGGTCGGCCAAAAAGTCTTCCGTATGCTCGCCCCGAAAATAGGTCAGATCACCAATCGTGTTGTCGGCCAACAATTTCCGGACATGTTGCGTGGCCGGGGTGCGAACATAGTTGAACCCGATCATATTGACGACATTTGCCGCTTCCGCCGCGTCGACCATGGCCTTTGCATCGTCCATAGATGCGCCCAAGGGCTTTTCGCAGAAAACTGGCTTGCCCCGTGCGATGGCCGCCAGTGCAATATCTCGGTGTGTTTCCTGCGGCGACGCAATGATGACGGCCTTAACCTTTGGATCCTGCACCAGCTCTTCCCAGTGCGCAGCGGCGCGCCGAAATCCGTAAGACGCGCGGTACCTTTCGGAAGAGTCCGGCGAGGATCCACAGACCATTTCCAACCGCGGGCGCAATGGTGTGTCGAACAAAGCACCAACCGACAACATCGCCACGGCATGCGCTTTGCCCATATATCCGCCACCGATTATGCCTATCCCGATCTCGGTCATCAAACCCTCTGAAACTGTTTTTGCAACCGGTTGCAAAAACAGCTAGCGCCTGATAGATGTGAACGCAAGGCGCAAAGCCGGATTTGGGAGGAAATTTATGAGCGGTCAAACAGTGCGGCTGACGACGGCCCAGGCGATCATCAAATATCTGGCCGCGCAATTTATCGAGATCGACGGCGAGAAGGTCCGGGTTTGCGGTGGCGGTTTCGGCATTTTCGGCCATGGGAATGTGACCTGCCTGGGCGAGGCCATCTATGATAATCGCAACAAATTGCCGCTCTACCGTGGGCAGAATGAACAGAGCATGGGGTTCGCTGCAGCCGCCTATGCCAAGTACCACTTGCGCCAGCGATTCATGTTCTGCACCGCTTCTGCGGGCCCCGGCACCACAAATCTGCTGACGTCTGCTGCGCTCGCCCATGCGAACCGCCTGCCCGTTCTGATGCTGTGCGGTGACACGTTTCTAACCCGCCTCCCCGATCCCGTCTTGCAGCAAGTGGAGCATTTCGGGAACCCGACCTTGGGCGTGAATGATGCGTTCAAAGCTGTGTCCCGCTATTGGGACCGTATCACCCATCCGGCCCAAATCACCCAAGCGCTGCCCGCTGCACTGGCGACGATGCTTGACCCGGCGGATTGCGGGCCAGCCTTCATTGGTCTGCCGCAGGATGTGCAGGGTTGGACGTACGATTATCCGGCGGAATTGTTCGAAGAGAAGATCCACCGCATTCGCCGGATCACGCCAGACCAAGACGAGATCGCCGATGCGGCCACCTGTCTTAGCGGCGCCGAACGCCCCGTGATCATCGCCGGTGGCGGGGTTCAGTATTCCCGCGCCGTGGCCGAACTAACCGGCTTTGCCGAGGCGCGTGGCATACCGGTGATCGAATCCATCGCCGGACGGGCCAATCTGTTGAATGATCATGCGCTAAATATTGGGCCGGTTGGGGTTACCGGCTCGAACAGTGCGAATTGGGTCGCCGAGCGCGCGGATGTGGTCCTTTCTGTTGGGTGCCGTTTGCAGGACTTCACCACCGGATCGTGGACGGCGTTTGCCAAAGACGCCAAGATCATTTCAATCAACGCCGCCCGCCACGATGCGGGCAAGCACCGTTCACTTCCGGTCGTCGGCGATGCAAAGCTTGGTCTGATCAGCCTTGATGAAGCGCTGGGGGATTACACGGCGCCCGCATCATGGCTTTCGGCAGCACAGGCTGAACGCGCCAAGTGGAACGCCTATGTGGCGGACAATGTCCGTGTGGACGGCGGCAATCGCCCGAATTCCTACGCGCAAGCCATCGGAACCGTGAACGCTCTGTGCGCGCCACGCGACCGTGTCGTTGCGGCGGCAGGCGGTCTGCCTGCTGAAGTTACAGCCAACTGGCGCACATTGGATGTTGGCACCGTGGATGTTGAGTTTGGGTTTTCCTGCATGGGTTATGAGATTGCTGGCGGTTGGGGTGCGCGGATTGCGCAAAGCGAAAAGGAACCGGATCAGGACACGATCATCTTCTGCGGCGATGGTTCGTACTTGCTGATGAATTCCGACATCTATTCGTCTGTTCTGACTGAGAAGAAGTTGATCCTGCTGGTGCTCGACAATGGTGGCTTTGCCGTCATCAACAAACTGCAGAACAACACCGGCAATGAGAGCTTCAACAACCTGTTCGCCGATACACCTACGGCCACGCACCAAGTTGGTGTGGACTTTGAAGCCCATGCCCGCGCCATGGGAGCCAATGCCGAAACGGTCGCCAACCCCACCGAGTTGGGTGCAGCCTTCAAACGGGCCAAGGCAGCGGACAAGACCAGCGTAATTGTCATGAAGGTCGATGCCTACGAAGGTTGGACCAACGAGGGCCACACCTGGTGGGAGGTTGGCACGCCCCACGTGACCGAAAACCCCAAGGTCCAAGCCGCCCATGAAGAATGGGAATCGTCCCGGGTCAAACAACGCAAGGGCGTGTGAGGACGTGTCCAAGTTAATCGAGGGCATAAAGCAGAACCACTTCGTGGTGGTGGGCCGGGCCGGGATCGACTTTTTCACAGATGCCGGTGTCGCAGCGGAGGACGCCGAAACCGTGACAGTCGGTCTGGGTGGCTCATCTGCCAACATCGCAGCGGGAATTTGCAAGTTGGGTGGCAAGGCGAGCCTCGTCACCAGGGTGTCTGATGACAGCGTTGGCAGCTACTGCGTCGGTCAGTTGGAAAAGTACGGTGTGGGCACGGAGTATGTGACGCCAGTGGGCGGCGAATTTCGCAACTCACTCGCTTTCTATGAGTCCCGGGTCGAAGGCCACCGAAACGTGATCTATCGCAACGGTGCCGCAGATTTTCAAATGGATCAAAGTGACGTCGCGGCGGTTGATTATGGCCGGTTCGGCGCGCTGATCACGGCTGGAACCGTGTTTGCGGCAGAACCTTCGCGCTCTGCGACCTTCAGCGCGTTTGAGCGCGCCAAAGCCGCAGGATTGCCCATCATCTTCGATGTGGATTACCGTCCCTATTCCTGGCCCGGCCCAAAGGTCGCCGAAGACGTGCTGTCACGAGCGGCCAGCCAGTGCGACATGATCGTGGGCAATGACGAAGAATTTGGCTTCATGGCTGGCGGCATCGACAAAGGCATGACCATGGCCGAGACGCTCGCCCAGACTGTGGAGATCGTGATCTACAAGATGGGCGAAAAAGGCGCCGTGACATTTCACCGGGGCGAGAAAATCCGCACAGGCATTTATCCGGTTCAGGCGTTAAAGCCCACGGGGGCCGGTGACAGTTTCATGGCGGGTTTGGTGACCTCCATCGCTGATGGGCATGACCTGCGAACCTCTATTCTGCGGGGATCTGCCTGCGCTTCTGTCACCGTATCCCGACCCGGCTGTGCCCCTGCCATGGCGGACATCGCAACGTTAAACGCATTTTTGGCCGAGCATCCCGGCCCTACCGACGCCTGAAGGAGCATCCATGCACATCCCACCGTTTGACAACCTGAACAAGCCTATCGTCGATGTGGAAGACAGCACGGTGCCGCTCAACTACTTCAACATCGTCAAACTGGAAGCGGGTCAGGCTTTCGACTATCAGGTGCCGGGCTATGAAACCTGCATCGTGCCCGCGACAGGTACGATCGATGTGGACGTGGAGGGCTTTACCGCCACCGATCTGGGTGGACGGGTCGAGGATGTCTGGGGCGGCGAACCGGAAGGTGTTTATGTGCCGGAAGGTGCCAAAGTCAGTTTCGTCGCAAAGGATGCGTGCGAGATATTCATCGCGGGCGCAAAATTTGATCAGACGTTAGAGCCATTTGCTATTCGCTCTGACGAACTGGATCTGGTGCAGTACGGGTCTGACGACACAAAAACCCATCGGAAGATCAAGCACATCCTGGGTCAGAAACAACATGACAAGGTAGGACGTCTGTTGGTGTCGGAGCTCTTCACGGTAGGCGAAGGCGGCTGGTCAGGTTTCCCGAGTCACAAGCATGACACGGACCGATTGCCAGTCGAAACCCGCCACGATGAGACTTACAATTTCCGCTTCAAGCCCAACCATGGTTCGGGCGTGCAGATGCTCCAGCGCGAAGATGGCAAGCCCGGTGATGCCTATCACATCGTGGATGGCTCAACGATCTGCCTCGATAATGGGTTTCACCCCTGCGCGGTGCTGCCCGGGTACCAGATGTACTACTTCACCATACTGGGCGGCCTGAGCCAACGGTCGCTGGTGCAGTTCTTCCAGCCGTCCCATGCCTACCAGATCGAAACGATCCCCGGCATCAAAGACATGATTGCCAAGTTCAAATGACGCTGGCGACCCTGAGCGAGGTGCTGCAACCTGCCTTGAAAGAAGGCTATGCGGTGGCCGGAGTGGTCACCCTGGGCTGGGAAGATATGCGCGCCTTCGTGGCAGCGGCTGAGGCCGAAAACTGCCCCTTGATCTTGCAAGCCGGTCCAAGCTGCCGCGAACACACGCCCTTGCCCGTTTTGGGCAAGATGTTTCGGCACCTGGCCGAAGGCGCATCAGTGCCTGTCGTGGCCCATCTGGACCACGGTTACACGTTTGAGGAATGCAAGGAGGCTCTGGATTGCGGGTTCACGTCGTTGATGTATGACGGATCGCGCAAGCCACTGGATCAGAACATAGAAGAGACAGGCCGCATTGCGGACCTGGCCCATGGGGCTGGCATTTCATGCGAAGGCGAAATTGGATTTGTGGGTTATGACGGTGGCGAAGCATCCGATGGAACCGATCCCGACGAAGCCGCTCAGTTCGCGCGCGAAACGAACGTGGATGCGGTCGCCATTTCGGTAGGTAACGTCCATCTGCAAAAAGAGTCTGGCAACGGGCTTGACCGGGAACGGATCGCGGCCATTGAGGCCGTCACCCACACGCCTCTTGCGATCCATGGGGGGTCCGGCGTTCCGCATGAACAACGCCGGGCTCTGGCAAGCTCCAGCGCCGTCTGTAAGTTCAACATTGGTACCGAGTTGCGAATGGCCTTTGGTTCCGCATTGCGGGAGGCTGTCAATAGTGATCCGGATCGGTTCGACCGTGTTTCCATCCTGAAGGAAACCCACGATCCGCTGGTTACGGCAACCCGCTCCGTGCTGCGGGGGATCAAGAAACTATGATCCGGATTGGTATCTTGGGCTGCGGTCGCATTGGGCAAGTCCATGCCCGGTCTGTGGACGCTTTGCCGAACGCAATCGTCGCTGCGGTATCAGACGGCATCGACAGCATGGCCACGGAACTGGCCAAACGGCATCGCACCCTTGCTATGGGGACAGATGACATAATCGCAAGTGACGACATTGATGCCATTGCGATCTGCACTCCAACAGATACGCACTATGACATCATCCACGCCGCTGCGAAGGCCGGAAAAGCCATCTTCTGTGAAAAGCCAGTGGATCTGTCGGCAGACCGCATTCGGGACTGTATTCAAGTCGTGGGACAAAATGACGTTCCATTCATGACGGCTTTCAACAGGCGGTTTGATCCCAATTTTGCCAACTTGCACGGCCGGATCCGGAGCGGCGAAATCGGCGATGTGGAACTGGTTACGATTTTGTCGCGTGACCCTGCCCCGCCGCCTTTGAGCTACGTCAAAAGCTCTGGCGGATTGTTTCGCGACATGATGATCCACGACCTTGATATGGCGCGCTTCCTTCTGTGTGAAGAGCCTGTCAGTGTTTCGGCGATGGGCAGCGCATTGGTGGATCCGGAGATAGGTGCCGCTGGGGATGTTGATACGGCGGCGGCGATATTGACGACGGCCAGTGGCAAGATCTGCCAGATATCGAACTCCCGCCGTGCAACCTACGGATATGATCAGCGGATTGAAGTTCACGGTTCCAAAGGTCTTTTGCGTGCGGAGAATATCCGTGAGAATTCCGTCGAATTGGCCACCGAGAACGGGTTTCAAAGCGCGCCAGTCAAGCATTTTTTCCTGGAACGCTACGAGGCGGCCTATCAACGTGAGATGGCCTATTTTGTCGAAGCTTTGCAGACAGACCAAAGCCCGTCTCCTGACATTACAGACGGATTGCTGGCTCAGCGATTGGCGGATGCCGCCACCCAAAGCCAGGAGCAGGGGATCATTGTAAGACTTTAGACCTCGGCACCTCAGTTTGGGATGTGCCAAACTTTTAAGGGCACGCGTTCGCGGTTTTTTCAGCCGAATGCCTTTTCAGGTTTCGAAATGCCGCCGAGGCAAGGCCTTTGTAACAACACCACCGACCGAACCGAAGGCGAGCGAAAAGGCGTAGACGATACCAGCCACTAGAATGATGGCAGGTCCCGAAGGCAGGCTGTAATGGTACGACAGCAAAAGGCCAATGAGGCTTGACGCCATCGCAATCATGACGGCGAAGCCGGTCAATCCGCCGATGCTCACAGCCCAAAAACGCGCCGCGGCGGCAGGCAAGATCATTATGCCGACCGCCATGAGCGTGCCGAGAGCATGAAATCCACCGACCAGGTTCGCCACAACCAATGCGAGGAAGGTGAAATGGGTCACGGCACTGATCCCACTGACGGAACGCAGAAACTCCGGATCAGCACATTCCAGGACCAGCGGGCGAAGGAGACAGGCCAAAGTCAGAACCGACAAGCTGGCGATTGAACAAAGCAGGATCAACGCGGCATCATCTAGGGCGAGCACCGTACCAAAGAGGACATGCATCAGATCCACATTGCTGCCGCGCGTCGAAACGATCAACACGCCAAGTGCCAGCGAGATCAGATAAAAGGCGGCAAGGCTCGCATCTTCCCGTAGCGCCGTCACGCGCGTTACGAAACCGGAGAGAAGGGCGACGGCCATGCCAGCGATCAGCCCTCCGATCGTCATGGCCCCCAGCGAAAGCCCGGCAACGAGGTAGCCCACAGCGGCGCCCGGAAGAATAGCGTGTGCCATTGCATCCCCGGTCAGGCTCATGCGTCGCAGCATCAGAAAGACGCCGACCGGCGTTGCACCGACGGATACCGCGATACAACCCAACAAAGCCCGACGCATGAAACCAAAATCAGTGAAGGGTTGAAAGATGGCTTCCCATATCATGCAGCATCCCGACCGCAGATATGGGGCGGACCAGAACAGGCCTCGCACATCTGACGGGCTCGAAGATGGTTCTCCGGGGTCAAAACCTTCTCCGTCGGGCCGTGGGCCACCAGTTCGCGCGCCAGCATCAATGTTTGCGGAAAGTGTGTCCGAACCATTTCGTGATCGTGCAGAACAGCCAAAACCGTGCGACCTTCGCCGTGCCAGTTCCGGACCACAGTGAGAAGATCAGCCATCGTACGGGCGTCAATGGCACTGAAGGGTTCGTCCAGCAGTACAAGTTTTGCGTCTTGCAGCAGAAGCCGGGCAAAAAGCACGCGCTGCATTTGGCCGCCCGACAAGGACCCGATGGGACGGTTTTCGAACCCTGTCAAACCGACTGCGGCAATGGCATCGGCAATGCGGGTCTGTTGTTTCCGTCGAAGCCATCCGAATGCGCCAATTTCGCGCCAAAGTCCCATGGCGACGAGGTCCACCACCGACAGAGGGAAGGACCGATCAATCTCTGACTGCTGCGGCAGATAGGCGATGTCCTCACGCTGGAACTGACCAAAGGCGACATGGCCTTCCAATGGGGCCAGGGCACCAGTGACACCCTTCAACAGAGTCGATTTGCCTGCACCATTTGGACCAACGATCGCCGTCAAGCTCCCTTCTGCAATCTCGGTTCGAAGGTGATGAACGGCAGGATGACGGTCGTAGCCCAGGGTTAGGTTCTGAAATGCGAGCGCCGACATCATCGCCCCCCCGTCGGTGCTATGGCCCAAAAGAACCCCAGCCATAGCAGCACGACAACAAACGCAGCGATAAGCAAGCGGGGACCAAGGCCCAATAGGACCAAGCGGTACATGGCGCGGTTCTGGTTCAAGACAGAATTGCCCCATTTTCGCAACGGGCGCACATTCCGTGGACCTCGACAACATGGCGCACCGGAGTGAATCCAGACCGCCCGGCTAAGTCAGAGATCTGGTCCAGTAAATCCGGGGCAACACGTTCCTCGACCAGACCGCAATCGTCGCATACCGAAAGGACCGAGGCATGGGAGTGGTGTTCACAACGGCAGGCAATATACGCATTCATAGACTCAATGCGGTGCACGCACCCCAGTTGCTCCAACCCAGAGAGCGCGCGATAGATCGTCGTAGGGGCCATTTTTGGGTTCTCTTCGCGCAACTCGTCCAAGACCTCGTAGGCCGTCAACGCCTTTCGGTGCTGAAGCAATACGGCCAACACCATGGATTGGTTCGCGGTTTTCTGTTCGCCCATTTCATCACCGGTCTTTGATGGCGTTACTTTGTAACGTTCTGCGGCATGCCAGCGCAAGGACAATCCGAAACCTCTACCCAAGCAGCGGCTAACAGAAAGCCGCCAACGCTGCGGACAGGTTTTCATTTAGGACGCTGCAAAAGGCTTGGCCCGCCTCGCTTAGCGGAACAGACATCGGCTCTATGCGCAAATATTCGACATCCAGTTTGGGTTCTGTAATCGGGATAACCCGGCGGCGTTCCCCATCCAGATCCGGCAAGCAAAGGATTCCGGGCAGAATAGTCGCCCATTCCGACGTCGCCACCAGATCAAGAGTGGTGAACATCGAATCTAGCTCCATCAGCCTCCCAACCGCGATCCCATGTTTTGTGAGATACTGATCGATCTTTCGGCGCCGCACGTTCTCAAGGCTGGGCAAAACAAGGTCAAGCGGCGGAAGATCGGCCAATCGCAAAGGCTCACTGGCCCCAACGTCACTTTTGCCGGAAACCACAAGACATTCCTGATCGGTTCCCATCAGGGTCGCATGAAGCCGTTCATCGGCATCAAATGCGGGAACAACGGCGAAATCCAAATCGCCTGCCAAAACCCTGCGCGACAGTTCGCTTGAGTAAGCCTCCCGCACGGACACTTTCACATTGGGATAGTCCTGTACAAACTGGGTAAGCGTCGGACCAAGCACGGCACGTGTAAATGTGGGCATGAGCCCGACGGTAACATGGCCTGTCACCGTCCCAGACAGCGCCCGCAAATTTGATTCAGCTTCTGTCGCCGCATGTAGGACACGCACAGCGTCGCGGTAAAAGCGACGTCCCACCTCTGTTGGGGTCACCCCGGTGGAACTGCGGTTCAGAAGTTGTACTTGGAACCGTTCCTCAAGTTGGCGCACATGCATCGACAGGCCCGATTGGGTCGCGTTCACACGCTGAGCACCAGCCGAAAAGGAGCCCTCTTCGAAGACGGCAACAAAGTATTTCAAGTGCTGGAGTTTCACGAAAGAGCAGGGTTCACTTTGGTATCAGGAATTCAGATCGACAATATCATCAATTATTAGTTTTTGAATAGCGGGGGCTCGCTATCTTCCGAGTGGCGAACAGGAGTGTTTGATGAATATGCACAGCTCGGTCCCGGCCCCCTTTGATGATCGCGCGTTGCGGGATGTGCTTGGCCATTTTGCCACCGGGGTTGCTATCGTCACGACTTGCGGCGACGAAACGCAGCCATTGGGGTTGGCCGTGAATTCCTTTGCTTCAGTCTCGCTCGATCCACCAGAAATCTTGTGGAGCATTTCATCCGCAGCACCCTCCCGCTCCGCTTTTGAAAATCACGGCGCATTCGCCGTGAACATCATGTCCGAAGATGCCAAGGAGCAGACCCTGCGTTTCGCGAAGCCGCTGGACAACAAGTTCGAAGGCCTGAACTGGCGGAAAGGATGGCAGAATGTTCCTGTCCTTCAAAACGCGCTGGCGACTTTGGAATGCGACGTGAAGGATATGATCCCTTGCGGCGATCACCACATCATTGTCGGGTCTGTCCAGGTCATCAATTGCCGTGACGGCGACCCGTTGGTCTTTTTCCGCGGGCAGTTCACCTCTTTGGGGAATGCCATTTGAATAATTCTTCCCCAAGTGGTCCGTTAAAAATCGCCATCGCCGGTTTCGGTTGGTGGGGAAGACACATCGCCAGACGTTTGAAGGGCAACACGGGCATCAAGGTTGCCGCAATTGTCGAACCTGCCTTGGGGGCTCATGCCGAGATCTGCGCCGAAGGTCTGGAACCGCTGTGCGATCTGGACGCCGCCTTGGTGCGTCCCGACATCGATGCGGTTGTCTTGACGACACCCAATCCTGTGCATGAGGAACAAGTCATAGCTTGTGCTGCCGCCGGCAAACATGTGTTTTGCGAAAAACCCCTGGGCCTGACAGCGGCCAGCGCACGCCGGTCTGTCGCCGCGGTTGAGACGGCCGGTTTGCAGCTTGGGATCGGGCATGAGCGGCGTTTCGAGCCCGCAATGGTTGCGTTGAAATCCGCAATTGATGCGGGCGAGTTGGGCACGATCATGCATGCCGAGGCTGCATTCTCGCACGACAAGCTTATTCATGTTCCGAAAGGCGATTGGCGCACATCGAAAGCCGTTTCGCCCGCTGCTGGCATGACAGCCATGGGTATCCACCTGACCGACCTGCTGATTTCATTTTTCGGACGGGTGGATACGGTCCAGGCCATGACCGCAAATCGGTCCCTTGGTTGGGAGACAGGGGATGTGGTGACTGTGCAGCTTGGGTTTGAGGAGGGCATGACCGCAACCCTGTCGGCGGTATTGCATACGCCTCATTTCATCCGGATGCATGTTTTCGGAACCCAGCAATGGATTGAGATCATCAACGAAAGCCACCCGGATACGCCGGGCGGTAAAGTGAATTACCAAGTGGCCGAGACAGGCAAAGACACAATTCACAAGGTTCTGGAGTGGGAAGATGCCGTGGTTCACAACCTTGAGGCCTTTGCCACGGCAATCGCCGGCACGGCCCCCTATCCGTTTACGCCCGAGCAAATGATGCACAATATCGAAGTTCTGGAAGCCATCGCCCGATCGGCTGAAGATCGGCGAACCGTTCAGATTTCTGAACTGACATGACCAAACCCCTGCCCCGTCTCATGGTCGCGCCAAATGGAGCGCGACGCGGCAAAGCGGATCACCCCGCGCTACCGATTGAACTGGCCGAGTTGGTTGAAACGGCCATCGCCTGTCACAAAGCCGGAGCGGACGGGATACATCTGCACGTGCGCGATGAACAGGGCAAGCACAGCCTTGACGTTGGACTGTACCGCGCCTCCATCGCGGCGATCGAACAGGCAGTGCCGGATCTTTTTGTTCAGGTGACCAGTGAAGCCGCCGGTCGTTTCGGACCCGAAGAGCAAATGCACATGATCCAAGAGCTGAAACCGAGCTCTGTGTCACTGGCGCTAAGCGAACTGCATCGCCCACCGGTCGATAAAGCGGCTGCGCAGCGGTTCTACCACTGGGCACTGGGGGAAGGGGTAGGCATCCATCATATCGCCTATGAACCTGCTCAGCTTGGCCAAATACTTGAATTTGTGGATGAAGGGATCATTCCTGGTCGAAACCACCAGCTACAGTTGGTCATCGGCTCATATGCGGGAACCGACCCGTCCCGCCCCGAGGATTTGGACCCCTATTTGAAATTCATTGAGCCCCGGCAGGACGATCTTGCTCTGGATTGGATGATCTGTGCATTCGGGCCTGCTGAAACCGCCTGCTTGGCCTATGCTGCAGAGCATGGTGGCAAATTGCGCGTGGGATTTGAAAACTCTCTTTGGAACGCAGATGGCTCGCTTGCCAAAGACAATGCAGAGCGGGTGGCCGAAGTCCTTGCTGCAACGGCTTGATCGGTCAGACCAACGTCTCGCAGTGAGATTGGAACCGTGAATGACTGAGCAACGGTCCATAAACGCAGCTCGGCTGCAGAGCTTCATCGCGTCAGCCCTTAGAGCTTGCGCAATGTCCCATGACAATGCGCACCGGATGGCCGGGCTCATGACCGAAGCCGATCTCGGCGGGCAAGACGGCCACGGCATCTTTCGCCTTCCCCAGTATATCAGACGGATTCGAACGGGTGGGATGTCGGTCAATCCTGAGATCAAAATGATATCGGAAAGAACCGCAACGGCGCTTCTGGACGGTGGCAATGGCCCAGGTCACCTGGTCATGTCGCATGCCGCCGATCTGGCGGTAGAGAAGGCGCGCACTTGCGGTGTCGCTTGGGTTGGCGCGCGCTATTCGAACCATGCCGGGCCGGCATTTCTCTATGCTCGGATGCCGTTGGCCCATGACATGATTGGGATCTACGTTGCGGTGGGCAGTGCCAATCACATGCCGCCCTGGGGTGGTACGGATCTGTTGCTCAGCACCAATCCCTTGGCTGTTGCAATCCCATCGAACGAACGCCCCGATATCGTGCTGGATATGGCCACCACGGTCGCGGCCTATGGCAAGGTCAAGACAGCCGCCGATCGAGGCGAAACAATGCCCGAGGGCTGGATGATCGACAAACAGGGGCGGCCCCTAACCGACCCGACCCGATCTGGCGAAGGGTTGCTGCTGCCCATCGGCGGACCAAAAGGCTACGGGCTTTCGTTGATCTTCGGGCTGCTCGCCGGAACGCTGAACGGCGCGGCGTTCGGTAAAGATGTGGTGGATTTCAATGCGGACGCCGAAACGACGACCAATACCGGTCATTTCCTCGTCGCGCTCGATATCTCTGCGTTTGCAGATGTGCAGATGTTTAAGTCACAGATTGACGATGTCTGGGCAGAGATGAAATCCTCGGCTCTGCTGCCAAATGTCGAGGATATCCGACTGCCCGGGGAGCGCCTGTCCGCCACCACAAAGAAGCGCGCGATGCAGGGTGTGCCAATCCCCCGATCCCTACATAACCGACTGGATGCGCTGGCCGACGAATTGGGGATAGAACGGCTGTAGCTCAGGCGGCTTGCTGCCAGACAGCGCCATTGATCGTCCAATGTTCGATAACTTCGCTGCCAGACTGGCGCAGCATCATCGCGACTGCGCAATGTTGGCTGAGCTTGGTCACGATCTCATTGATGTTCTCTGGATGGCCGGACATCGTCGCGTTGATGTTGATGACAACCTTTGGGAACGGGACGTCAATCGGCTGGATCAACCTTGTTCCATGGCTGTCCATCGTCGTGACGATGTCGATTTCCATATCCTCGATCACCACATCGTTCGCTGCAGCCAGCTTGTTCGATATCACGTGGGTGCATCCGGCTAGGCCCGCAAAGACCATTTCGACAGGCATCGGCCCTTCATTGGTGCCGCCCCGCTCGATCGGTTCGTCAATGATCATGTCGACATCGCGCGAACGGGCATGGGATTTCGTTTTGGTTTCCTGCCGCGCATGCGTGCGGAAGGTCCAGATGGGTTTTTCTTTCACCGCCATGGCTGGCTCCTCTCTTGCGCGGAAAGATCGGGGCATATTGGACGACGCCCCGATCTGATTGGTTTACTCTGTGATCGATGCGACCAGGTCTTTATATGCGGAATTCTGGCCTTCCCGCATCGCCTGGTACTCACCACCACCGATATAGTCGGTGTTTTCGCCCAGACGGCCCATCATGCGATTGTAGGTCTTGTCTTCCTGCAGGGCGGTGAAGGCCTCACCCAGTTTCGCAATCACGTCCTCCGGTGTGCCAGCGGGCGCCAGAACAACGCGGTGCATGAAACCAACATCGCCGCCTATCCCCAGCTCGGCAAAGCTTGGCACATCATCATAGATGCGTTCGTCACCAGCCGTGGCCAGAACTTTGACCTCGCCGGAATCCAGCAGCGATGACAGCGTCGAAGGGAAACCCATGGTCACGTCGGCATCACCCGAAAGAAGCGCCTGCATAGCGGGGCCACCGCCCTGGAATGGCACCAGATTAAAGGACGCCTCGGTGGCCTTCATGATCTGCGCAGCTGGCACGAACAAGGCGCCCCAGTTACCCGAATGGGCCATGTCCACGCTTCCTGGTCCAGACTTGGCAGCGTTGATCAGATCTTCGAAGCTGTTGTACTCACTGTCGCCCCGGACGACGACCGCAATCGGCGCAAAGTTGACGCGGGCCACCGGCACGAAATCCGCATTCGGATCATAGGGCAGGTTCTCAACATGCTGCTGCAGCATATCGATGTAATTGTGCGAGAAGAGGAGCGTGTAGCCGTCTGGCGCGGCATTCGCGACCTCTTGCGTGCCCTTCTGACCACCCGCACCGGGGCTGAGACGCACGATCATCGCCTGATTCAGATATTGCGGAATGATCGATGTGATGACGCGGGCGTTTAGGTCATGTGACCCGCCAGCCCCAAGCGGAATGACCAGCGTGATCGGCTTTTCTGGATATTCCGCAAAGGCCGCTGTCCCAAGGCCGAGCGTTGCAACCAGCGCTGCCCCCAGCGTTCGTTTGAGTGACTTCAAAAACATATGTTCCTCCTAGGTTGGATCGTCTTTTCTCCGCCCTTCTAGGCCGTGGCGGATTTCATCCGTCGCCAGAGCATGAAGCCAATGATCGGCGTGGCGATCAACACAGCAACCATGCCCAGACGTTCGGTGAATAGGAATTCGAATGGAGTAGAACCGGCCATCGCAACGGTTTGGCCGAAGGCATATTCAAGGGGTGCGCCCAAGATGAACCCCATGACCATCGGCATGACGTCGAACTTGGCCGCTCGCGCCAGAAGCCCGAACAGCCCGAAACCGACCAGCATCAGGATGTCGGTAGTGTCGGACCGGAACACATACGCGCCTGCAAAGGCGAACATGATCACAATGGGGACCAAAAGCCCCGTTTTGATGGTGACAAGCCGTGCGAAGAACGGGATCGAAAGATACCCGATCACAACAAACATCAGATTGGCCAAGACCATGGCAACCAAAATGCCGAAGACAATGGTCCCCTGCTCTTCGAAAAGCTGGGGACCTGGCCGAAGGCCTTGCGCCACGAAAGCGCCGAGCAGGATCGCCGTTACATTGTCGCCAGGGATGCCAAGGGTCAGAAGTGGCACAAGGGTTGGCCCGTTGACCGCATTGTTGGCCGCTTCGGCTGCTGCGACACCTTCGATTTCGCCTTCGCCAAAGGTTTCGGGATGGGACGAGGCATTCTTGGCCGCGGAATAGCCCATCATCGCAGCGACGACTTGGCCCAAACCCGGCACGATGCCTATGCCTGTGCCAAGAAGGGTGGAGCGGCGGATCGTAGGGATACAGCGCTTGAATTCCACCTTGCTGAGCCGTTCACCGACAAGGCTCGCAAATTCCTGGGCCCGTTGGCTGCGCATGACCGCATAGACCAGTTCCGGTAATGCGAAGACCCCAATCAACATGGGGAGAAGGGGGATGCCGGATTTCAGCTCAAAGATGCCAAAGGTGAAGCGCTCGACCCCGCCTATCGGATCAGTGCCGATCTGGGCCAACCAAAGCCCGAACAGCATCATCACCAACCCTTTCAAAGGGTTGGAGCCGGATGTGGCCACGATGATGACGAGGCTCATCAAAAGGACGGCAAACAGTTCTGGCGGACCAAACTGCATCACCAGAAGCGCGATGGGGAAGATCATCAGAATGGTGAAAATGTCCGAGAATGTATCGCCAATCACCGACGAAAAGAGCGCAATATCCAGCGCTTTGCGGCTTTCGCCCTTTTGCGTCAGCTTGTAGCCATCAATGGATGTGGCCACCGCAGCGCCGGTTCCGGGCATCGAGACCAAAATAGCCGGGATCGAGCCTCCGAAAATGCCGCCCTTGTAGACACCCAGAAGAAACGGGATCCCAACCAGCGGGTCGAGAAAGAAGGACAGCGGCAACAGGATTGCCATGGCCATCAGCGTCGTGAACCCTGGCAAGGCGCCAACAAGCATGCCTGAAAACAACCCGATCGCGATCATCATGATCGTGTCGAGGCGAAAGGCCATAAGGGCCCCTTCTGCGAACTGTTCGATCATTGTTGGGGCACCTCAGGCGAACTCACGAAAAGTTCGATGACCCGCGCATACAGGAACTCGATGGAGCTAAGTTCGGGCAGCGACACCGCCAGTCCACGGGTCGACACGATGTAGAGCGCAACCGGGCCAATCACCGATACCGCTATGATCTGTGGAATGGATCGATTGCCAGCCAGCCACGACACAGCAGCCATCGACAAGGCCGATGAGATGAAGAAGCCAAGAGGCGACATTGTCAGTGCGTAAAAGACCATCACCCCGAAGAAGGCTGCCACGCGGCCTAGGGCACCTTCCTCGAACTCTGTGCTTTCCGCCGAAAACAGCGATGCCCTCACGGAATAGATCAGGAGGCAAGCTAAAATGGCTAACCCCCCCAGAACCAGCGAGGGGAATAGCGATGGGGCGATCGCCGTTAGCGAACGACCAAAAAGCACCTTGGGTTCAGCAACGAGGAACGAAAGGAACACCGATCCGAGAACACCCACCAACGCCAGTCCGCCAGCCATCCATGCTTCCGCTGTGAGAGTCTTTATCCGCTTCACGGCTTGAACATCCGCAAGTCATCCTCCCTGCGCGGGTTCAGCGATTGTTTGCGACCCGCATGATCAGGAAGAGATACGACTGCTGGCTTTGCGTCCGGCGGCCAAGGCGACCTCGAACGCTTTCTCTCCGCAGAAACCCCTCCCCGGTTTCTTTGTTATATTAAATGGATAGAGCAAAGCCCCGTCACCCGGTAATAACGTTTCGTGATGGGTGTTAGTCGCATAACTGAAGGCCTTCTCAGGCTTCCTTGTTTGACCTTCGAGATGATCCAAACGACAAGGCAATTGTGAAAGGGGCGCACGGGTGAGCGGCGAAATCCTGAACATCATTGCCCCGGTTTTCATTGTCGCCGGGATTGGGTTCTTCCTTGAATATCGCGGGATCGGCTTTCAGTCAGAAACCCTGAGCCGACTAGCGATGATGATTGGGACGCCGTGTCTGGTGTTTTCTTCACTTACAGGCGCCACACTGCCGGATGACAGTCTTCTACGAATTGTGGTCATTGCATTGGCCGCAGTGATTGTCAGCGGCGCGCTGGCGAGCGCGGCTCTTTTGACCTTTCGCTTGCCTTGGCAGACCTTCGTCTCTCCGTTGTCGCTGCCAAATGCGGGTAATGCAGGTTTGCCCCTGGTTTTCTTTGCGTTCGCAGATCCCGGGCTGACCATCGGCGCAGCTTTCTTTTTCATGATTGCGTTGGTGCAATACACCGTGGTGCCAGCAGTCATGTCTGGACAGCCAGACTTGAGAAGGCTCCTTCGTGAACCTTTGATCTGGGCGGTCGTCGCGGTGGTTCTGTTTCGCGTTACCGCTCTGCCGGTGCCGACGGTTCTTGCCGATACAACTGCTCTTCTTGGCGGGATCATGATCCCGATCATGTTGATCTTGCTCGGGAGCGCCCTGTCACGGTTGAAGGTCAGCGACATCAAGACCAGCGCAATTCTGGCTTTGCTAAGGCTCGCAGTGGGGGTGATCACCGGATTGGCCATGGTCTTCGTCTTCGGGCTAAAGGGTGTAGAGGCTGGCGCAATATTCCTGTTGTGCGCCATGCCATCCGCGCTGATCACCTTTGTCATTGCCCAGAGTTATGGACGCGATCCGGAACGTGTGGCCGGGTTTGTCGTCGGCTCGACGGTTCTAAACTTCGCCTGCCTGCCGATTTTGATTTCGGCAGCGCTGTATCTTGCCAAGGCCTAACTCTTCGCGATCCGTGAAACAGCCAGAAACACGGCAGAATTATCCAGTTCGCCTTCGCCCGCCTGATCTGAATCAGCCATTAGCCGGAGGTAAGTGTCGACCAGAGGCAGGTTGCCGAACCCATTTCGGATCGCCATATCGCGGATCAGTTCGAAGTCTTTCTGAGACTGGGCGATCCGCCCAAGCGGTGAAAAATCTCTCGATACCATCATCGAGCCCTTCGATCCCATAACGTCTGATCGCGCGGCGGAACTCATCGCTGTTTGCAGAAAGACTGCCGGATCCAGACCCAGCGCTTCTGCAAAGACTAAGCCTTCGGCAACTGCGGCTCGGTTAAGCCCCAGAATGCAGTTGATCGCCAGCTTCGTCTTGTTTCCATCCCCTATGGTCCCAACCCGCCGCCGGTTGGAAGAGATCGCATCTGCGATGGCCTCGAACACGTCCAGGCCCTTCGGGTCTCCTGCCAAAAGCAGCAATGCGGAACCTTCATGCACCTGTTTGCTGGTTCCCGAGATCGGGGATTCGACCAACGTGATGGATCGCTGCTGCGCCTGCACGGCCAGTTCAACCACCTGATCAGGATCACAGGTGCTCATCGTGACCAGCACCTTGCCCGTGCCTTCGGGTGCGTCTGCTATGATTCCGGCCAGTTGATCTGTATCAAACACGGCGGAGAGCAGGATATCGGCCTGCCATACGGCACGAGGGTCAACCGGTGCGCCGCCTTTTGCCTTCAGCCGCGCATTCTGCGCGGTGCATACATCATAACCCACCACACGATAGCCAGCCGCAAGCAGCCGTTCGGCCAAAGCCATGCCAATGAGCCCCAGCCCGAAAACGCCAACCGTCAGGGCCAAGGTCTTATTCCGCGGCCTTCAGATCGGCCAACTGGGAAATGGCATAGTTCGACAAAGGCAACGACACCGGCTCCCCGGTTTCGGCAGACAGATCAGCCGCCGAATAGGTCTCCATCACCATTCGGGCATGGGTGGGGTCCACCATCACCGGGCGGTCCAGCAGGCAATCTTCCAAGAAGTGGAGAGTTTCCGGCCCCATTTGGCCTGCAAAAACATGGTCGACATGTTCACCCGGCATGGTCGACATGGGATATTGCGTGCCGTCTGACACCGTGTTCAACCAATGGTCACGGGCGGTATCGTCGAGGATGAGCGCGCCCTCGGTACCGGTGATCTCAATCCAGGTGCCACAATAGTTGGGATAGCTGGGCGGCAAGTTCCAACCGCCACCGACAACAACCAAAGTGCCGTCTTCCATCGTGACGGTGGACCACATGCAATCGAAAGACCCGTTCAACTCCTTCATGTATCCATACGCGCCCTGGCTATAGATCTTTGC
Organism: Pseudomonadota bacterium; assembly: GCA_038526275.1. GTDB lineage: Bacteria > Pseudomonadota > Alphaproteobacteria > Rhodobacterales > Rhodobacteraceae > 188UL27-1. The sequence continues at coordinate 22,904 of JBCBGY010000039.1, forward strand.
AGGTTTCGTATGATCAAGAAGCCAAAAGACGAAATCGAGATCATGGGTAGATTCCATGGCCGCTGGAGACAATTTCACCCGGTTCGCGATCTTCTTGCCCAGGTTCCGCGAAAGGTGGCGGCTCACCATGACATTGACGACCTTGCCCAGCTTGCCCTCGGCGATGGACTTCTTGGCGTAGGCAATTTTCGGATTGAAGCGCTGCGAGTATCCGATCGTGAATTTCAGATTGTTCTGCTGAGAGAGCGAAATGAGTTCATCCGCCTCCCAGAATTCGAGCGCTATGGGCTTTTCCAAGAGCACATGTTTACCGGCCCTCAGGCAGTCCCGCGCAATCGGGTAATGGGTTTGTTCGGGTGTTGTCGAGATGTAAACGACCGAGATGTTCGGGTTCGCGACAATGTCCTGGTAGTCGAGCGTCGCGGAAGCTGGATGGGTCAGGGCGCGGACCTCTTCCAACCGATCGGGCTTGATTTCGCAGATATGGAGCGCATCAACGAGGGCCGATTTGGCCAAAGCCTCGGCACGGATGCCGCCGCACCAGCCTGTTCCGATGACCGCAACTTCCGTTCTTACCATTCCATTCCTCCTCAACCTTGAATGGTCGAGTTAGCCTGGAGTTAGGACGGCCGCCAACAATTATTCCTGATGCCCGGCATCAAACAAAACCAACGGCTTGCCGTGCCATGTTGGCCAAAATCGTTGGACGGCGACCCATTTACCCGAACCGAACGCGCATGAGTCCTAGCCGAGCAACTGATCCCAAACAGAGGTGCTCCAAGCGTTGGCTGTATCTAGTGCATCTGCCGAACGGGATTTGTCGACGGTTGGCTTGGGAATTGGTTTTTCCTCAAAGTCGTCCCACTCCACCGAAACATTGACACCCATAGCTTCAGTTTCGCTGAAGGCAGCAAAACAGATGGCAGATGGCATTACCGGATCAACTTCACTCTGAACATCGCTGACGCGATCTGCGATCAGACCAGCGACGCGGATGCCAGCCTCGTAGGCAAGATGTCCGCTTTTTGGTAGTGGCGCCCCTACACTGTCCCCGATGATGTAAATTCGGTCGTCCATGGCGGATTGAAAGTTGGGCATCGCGACTTTTGCCCAGCGTTCCCCAAGACCTGCTGTCCGGATGAGATCAGCCGCTTGTTGCGGCGGGACAAGAGCCGCCATCCCGTAGGTCAGCTTGCCATTGTTCGTCTCAATCGTTTTGGTTTCCGCATTCACAGACTGAAATTCGATACCGTTTACGTGCTCAATGCGATCACCATAGAGTTCTGCGTAAGCCGCCTGGATCGCCGGCCTGCCTATGGGAATCCCCGGATTTTGGTCCAAAAGGATAAGTTTTCCGGGTTTATCATTCCGGTTCATCCACTCCGCAAACATCGCCGCGCGTTCGTAGGGTGCAATCGGACACCGAAACGGCATGGGCGGAACAGAGAGTACGATGTTCCCATCTTCGTAGGCGTCTAATGCCTGTTTGACGGCCTGCTGTTCGAAGGCTCGGAACCCAACCGGCAGTTTGTCGCGATGTTCGCTAAAGCCCGGAATAGCATCTTCGAGGTAGGTTATGCCCGGCGACAGAACAAGGAAATCGTATGGCAAACGTTCGTTCGGCGTAACGACAACCTGCGCAGCTCGGTCGATTGTTTCGGCGACATCTTGAACGTGGCGTATGCCCAGGTCCGTCAGCACTGAATAGTCGAAAGTCAGTGTTTCTGCATCACGACGGCCGACGATGTAGTGCACACTCATCGGGCAGGACATGAACGAGCTGTTGGGCTCGATCATGGTCACCTCTGCCGCGGGCAAGAGTTCCTTGATGTTTCGAGCAGCGCTGATACCGCCCCACCCGCCACCGACCACGACAATGCGTGCAGCAGCCTGAGCACGAAGCTTGAACGGTAGCGCGCTCAGTGCGACCGCACCCATGGTGCTCGTCAAAAATCCACGGCGCGTGTTTGTGTCTGTTCCAGGCATTGCCGAGTCCCCCCAAGAATACATTCATATGCAGATATTATAATTTATCTTTTTGGCGACAAATCAACACAAACTTGCCGGGTCGGCGAACACACCCGGTTGGCAGATGAACACGCATGGACCCTCGCGCGAGGGTCCGCTACTGCGGTTGCATGGCGTCTAGAAAATGAAGTCGTTGGCCAGAAGATCATTCACGTTGACACCGCTCAACGTGATCGAATTACCTTGGCCATCCGAAATCACGGCATTTCCACCGGACTGTGTTAGATGGTTGTTCGTTAAATCGCTGAAACTCGCAATCGACGAAACCGCACTTAGATCGATGATTTCCCCAAACTGAGCCGTGTTGAAGTCTTGAATAATATCCCGACCAAAATTACTTCCAAAAATGAACCGATCAGCTCCAGATCCCCCAATCATCACATCATTTCCACGGTCATCTCGAAATGTATCATTCCCAGCACCACCGTTCAGAGTATCATTTCCCCAGGCCCCATTCAGGGTGTTATTACCCGCATTGCCCCGGATAGTGTTGTGCAGACTATTTCCAGTTCCGGAATTATTTCCGGATCCTGTCAGCGTCAGCGACTCCAAATGTTGGCTATGATCTCGAAGAGAAAACGCGACGGATGAATTGACATGGTCGTCTCCTTGACCAGTACTTTCAACAACTACGTCACCGTAATTGTCTACATGGTACGTATCGTCACCGGTTCCGCCGACCATCCGGTCTGAACCACTATCATCAGTAAATGTGTCATTACCAGCGCCACCAATCAAGGTGTCATTGCCCCAGGCCCCATTAAGGGTATTGTTTCCAGAGTTTCCGGTAATCATATTCTTCTGGCTGTTGCCAGCACCAGAAATGTTACCTTGTCCTGTAAGGGTCAAGGACTCAAGATGTTGGCTATGGTCGCGTAATTCAATCGAAACAGAGGCATTGACATGATCAGTGCCTTGGGACGAATTCTCCACAATGACATCGCCGGTATTGTCTACTTTGTAAGTATCATTCCCTGCGCCACCAACCATACGGTCCGCGCCGTAATCATCGAGGAATGTGTCATTACCGGCGCCGCCAATTAACGTGTCGTGGCCCCAAGCACCGTTTAATAGATTGTTACCTGAATTGCCGGTAATCCGATTGTCCTGTCCGTTACCGGTTCCTGAAATGTTGGTACTACCTGTTAGGGTGAGGGTTTCTAAATGCTGGCCGAACGACCGCAGGGCAAAAGCGATCGACGATGTTACGTGATCATTGCCCTGATTGGCGTTTTCGACGATGACATCGCCAATATTATCAATAAAATAGGTATCATTCCCCGCGCCGCCAACCATACGGTCGGCGCCCTTGTCGTCTCTGAACGTGTCATTGCCGGCGCCGCCAATCAGAGTGTCGTTGCCCCAGGCACCATTCAGCACATTGTTCCCAGAGTTGCCGGTGATCCTGTTATTCAAACCATTGCCGGTTCCTGAAATATTATTTTGGCCGGTAAGGGTTAACGTTTCTAGAGTTTGGTTTTGATCCCGCAACGAATAACTAACCGAAGAG
>JBCBGY010000040.1:0-26131 GCA_038526275.1 Pseudomonadota bacterium
AACGACCACATGGCGCTCGCGGTGATGGACACCGTCCGGTCAGAACTCGGCCTTCGGGTGCCGCAAGACGTATCGATCGTAGGCTATGACGACGTGGCATCAGCCGCTTGGCCCGCTTACAGCCTTACAACTGTTCGGCAGCCAGCAGACAAAATGGTCGCAGAAACGGTCAAACTGCTGATTGCCAAAGTGGAAGATCCGGACACCGCGCCGCAGACGGTCCAGTTGGAAGCGGAACTCATCGTGCGCGGTTCGGCACGGATCCCGGAAGGATGGACAGATGCAGGGCTTTGACCCGAAATTTCGGGATTTCCCCGACTATATCATCGGCATCACGAAAGAGATTTGGGAGGACCGTGGCATTGCAACCCTGGAGCAATATTACGCCCCAGATATCCCGGTTCGCTCGCCCGGTTCGATGGTCGTTGGCAATCAAGGAGTGATCGCAGCCACCATGGCCACGCTGGCCGAATTCCCGGACAGGACACTCTATGGCGAGGATGTGATCTGGTCCGGCACTCCCGAAGACGGAATGCTGAGTTCTCATCGCCTACATTCGACCGCGACCCATAGCCAGTCCGGGATCTACGGCGCGGCAACGGGAAAGCGTCTGAACTATCGGATCATTGCGGACTGCCACGCGGTGAACAATCAGATCAACGATGAATGGCTGATCCGCGACCAGGGGGCGATCGTGCGCCAGTTGGGTTGGGACCCGAAGGAGTATGCCCGCGATCTGATCGCGCGGGAGGGCGGCCCCGAAAACTGCGTGCAACCATTCACGCCCGAGATTGATCAGCCCGGTCCCTACAAAGGACACGGCAACAAGAACGACTGGGGCATCCAGTATGCGGACATTCTGAACCGCATCATGGGCGCGGATTTCGCCGTTATCGCGCGAACATACGACCGTGCCGCGTTGTTGGAATATCCTGGTGGGTTGACTGCGCTATCGCATGTTGGCGCAGATCGGTTTTGGATGGGGCTTCGCTCCTCTTTCCCCGATGCGACCTTTACAATTGATCATCAGATCGGGCGTGAAGACCCGGTGATGCCGCCCCGCGCGGCCCTGCGATGGAGCCTGTCTGGCAAACATGACGGTTGGGGCGTATTCGGCGCTCCCACTGGGGCGGAGGTCTATGTGATGGGCGCCAGCCATGCCGAATTCGGCCCCTGGGGTTTACGCCGCGAATGGGTTCTTTACGACGAAACGGCGATCTGGAAGCAGATCCTGCTGAAGACCGGTGAACTTTGAATGACCAACCTTGACCATCGCATCGTCCGTTACGGCGAACTGATCCCTTGCCGAACCGCATTCATTGACGCGCACACGCCCGGCAGCGACCAGAAAGAGAACTTTACGATCATCGGTGGCGGGGTCAGCGAAAGTGCGGATCAGCATGTTCATATCGATATCCCACATGGCTTCAACATTGGCGCTGCGGGGCAACCGCCCCGGTGCCGCAATTCGCTGCATGATCATAATACTGCAGAGGTTTTTTTCGTTCTATCGGGTCGCTGGCGTTTCTTTTGGGGTCGCTGGGGCACGGCAGGCGAGGTCGTGTTGGAGGAAGGTGACATCTTCAATATCCCGACGGGCATCTTTCGGGGCTTCGAAAATATCGGCTCGGACTATGGGATGATCATGGCTATTCTCGGGGGAGATGATGCCGGTGGCGGCGTCTTGTGGGCCCCCCAGGTGATCGAGGATGCCGCAGATCACGGGCTTGTCCTGGCTGAAACCGGCAAGCTTTACGACACCAAGAAGGGTGAGGTCTTGCCAGAGGGTGTGAAACCCATGCCGCTGTTGAGCGATGCAGAGCTTATGGAACGCCGCGAACCATCTACGGCGGACGTCCTGCCCAACCATGTGGCCCGCTATTGGGATCTGGTCGCATTGGCGGACAAACAGCCGATCAGGGTCATTGGTGAAACGGGTCTGCTCCGCGACAGGCCGGGATTTGAGGTTGACCTCATTACTCCCGGCTCGGCCGGCAACGCGCACCACCAGTTCCATCACCCGTCTGTGTTAATCCCCGTGAAGGGGCATTGGCGCGTAAGTTGGGAGGGTGGTTCGACTACTCTTGCTCCGGGCGACACGATGAGCGTGCCCGAAAACTTGCCCCATACCTTTCTGCCTTCTATGACCGGTGATGCCGCGATTTATCGCATCGTGGGAACCGATGATCCCGCAGGACCAACCTGGAGTGATACTTAATGGCTGTCCTCAGCACGCATGTGGGTTCATTACCCCGCACCCAGGACGTCGTCGACTTCATCTTTGCCCGTGAACGCGGCGAACCTTACGATACGGACGCATTCGACGCCTGTATGACCGCCGCCGTCGCCAGCACAGTTGCTGCGCAAAAGTCGGCGGGCATCGATATTGTTAGTGACGGCGAAACTTCCAAGATTTCTTACGCCACCTACGTCAAAGACCGATATACGGGCTTTGACGGCGACAGTCCGCGTAATGCGCCCGCCGATCTGAAACGCTTCCCCAACTTCCTTAAACGGCTCGCCGCTGCAAAAGGCACTCCGCAATATGCTCGGCCTATCTGCGTGGGAGAAGTCCGATCAAAGGGGCAAGAAGAACTGCAAAAGGACATCGCCAATCTGAAAGCGGCCATGGCTGCGGAAGGCATTGAGCGCGGTTTCATGAACGCAGCATCGCCCGGCGTGATCTCTCTTTTTCTGCCGAACGAATATTATTCAACACGAGATGCCTATCTCGCCGCGTTGGCCGACGCGATGCGGGCCGAATATGAGACGATTGTTGCTGCGGGGCTTGACTTGCAGCTCGACTGCCCGGACCTGGCACTCTCTCGCCATATGCTGTTCGAAGATCTGTCCGATGCGGAGTTCCTGAAGGTCGCCCACGCACATGTCGAGGCCCTCAATCACGCGCTCCAAAACATACCCGCCGAAAAGGTCCGGATTCATATCTGCTGGGGCAACTACGAAGGCCCGCATATTTGCGATATTCCCATGGCCACCATGTTCGACACCTTAATGGCCACCAAGTCCCGCTATGTTCTATTTGAAACGTCAAATCCCCGGCATGGCCATGAATGGGCGGTTTTCGCGGATCGCAAAGATGACATCCCGGCAGAGAAAGTGCTTGTCCCGGGTGTAATTGATTCCACCACCAATTTCGTCGAACATCCGGAATTGGTGGCACAACGGATCGCGCGCTTTGTCGACATTGTCGGATCGGATAGAGTTATCGCCGGTTCGGATTGCGGTTTCGGCACGTTTGCAGGTTTCGGTGCGGTTGACCCGGAAATTGTCTGGGCCAAGCTGGCGTCCCTGGCCGAAGGCGCCCGGAGCTAACATTTTGCGGACTGCTTGCTGCCAAGGTGCATTCCGGTTCGGCCAATCGAATTCGAGTTTTCGTGCCTCTATCTAGCCGTTGACTCGAACAGAAAAACTGAAGCTTCAATCATCCAGTTAAACGCGACGCTGCAAATGCGCCCTTGCTCTACGAATTATTGGCAAAAACGTAACGCTTCAAATTTGGGATCCTAGTGTAACAGGTTTCTCGGGATGCTCGCGTTATTGACCGGTATCTCTTACGTCCAGCCGTTAAGACTCGTTAGGCGACCTCGCATATCCTTAATGATTGGTCGAAATCTGAAACGATTTAAGAGCTGCCTGATGACAACCGTCACATGGCCGAAAGAGCGGTCGAAGCTGTCGATCCCTAGTATGGTAGAGCCAGTCCTGTCACCACAATAGTCTCTTTCTATAGCCAATCGGGCAAGCCCAACCTGTTGGCCTGCAATGAAAAATTTGAAGCGGGGACCGAAACTGCGTAAGACGTGAGGAGAGAAAACCGAAGGCCGAGCAGTGCGAATTGGACGAGTGGAGGCGGTGACGTGACAGGAGCGATGACCCAACCTCAAAAATCGAGTGCAGACCTTGTGTTCGACCATCTAATGGACGGCATACTTTCTCTCAAGTTTCCGCCGGGATCCAAAATTTCAGAGGCCGAAATTGCGGCCACGCTCAACGTATCCCGCCAACCCGTTCGAGATGCCTTTAAACGCCTTGCGACGGTCAACCTCCTGACAGTTCGACCCAAGAAGGCAACCCAGGTTCAGAAACTTTCGCTTCGAGAAATTGCCCTGGCCCGGTTCACCCGCCAAGCTCTGGAATTGGAAGTTCTGTACAATGCGATTCAGCGTTGGGATGGCCAGTTCCTGCCCTGCCTCCAGCGAAACCTGGATAACCAACGTGCCGCCGCCGATAAACTCGACATTGATGGGTTTCACCGGCTGGACACAGAGTTTCACGACCTAATCTGTTGCGCTGGGGGAACCGAATTCGTGAGAAAGGTCATCGCAGAAACCAAGCTTCAGGTTTCTCGACTTTGCGTGCTCAGCTTAACTGAAGAGGATGAATTGCCCGCGCTGGCGACGGAACATCAAACCCTGGTGAACCTGATCGCAGCCCGGGATTATCCAGGAGCCTCTGACGTTTTGCGCAGCCATCTCAGCCGTTTGGATGCGACGGTCCAGTCTGTTTACAACAGCCATTCCGGTTACTTTGACGAGGCCTAGAGCGTCAGGCGAAAAAACTGAAACGTTTGACGCTGCCCGAAATCAACGTGCTAGCTGATTCCTTCAGGTTTTTGCCAGACGCTCTAAGCGCTTTCGTCGGACTGGCCCGGCGTGACCTTGATGTCCTGCCCCGACGCCCAACCGTGGATGTCTTCCCGGCGAAGCGCACTTGCCATCAAATCTGGAAATTGATCCGGCGTGCAGGCAAAGACGGGCACATTCAGAGCGGCAATCGTGCTGGCCAACTGTTCGTCATAGGCCGGGCGGCCATCGTCGCTGAGCGCCAGAAGGACCATGACGTTCACCCCATCACGAACCAACTGCGCGATACGCGAGACCAGTTCTTTGGCGTTACCACCCTCGTACAGGTCAGTGATCAGGACCATGTGCGATTTCTGCGGGCGCTCGATCTTATCGGCGCAGTAAGCCACAGCCTGGTTGATGTCTGTTCCGCCACCCAACTGAACGCCGAATAGAACCTCGACTGGATCAGATAGGTCTTCGGTCAGATCCAAGACCACCGTGTCAAAACATACGAGTTTGGTTTTTACCACCGGCAAGGACGCCATGACTGCGGCGAAGATCGATGCATAGATGACCGATTGCGCCATCGAGCCGGACTGGTCGACGCACAGCACAACCTCGTCCAGATCAACAATTCGGCGCTGTTTGCGCTGAAAGCCGATCAATCGTTCCGGCACGATGGTTTGGTGCTCTGGCAGATAGGTGTGCAGATTGGCACGGATGGTCTGCGGCCAGTGGATGTCAACGAAACGCGGTCGTGTGGTGCGCTTTGATTTGTCGACCGCCCCGCGTAGCGCATCTGCCGTGCGCCGTTCCAAGCGCTCCATCAGTTCGGCAACAACTTTGCCGATCACCTCGCGCGCCGTATCCTTGGTTTTTGCCGGCATCGCACCACGAAGCGTCATGAGGTTCGCGACGAGATTAATATCGGCTTCCATGGCCGCCAGAAACTCGGGTTCGAGCAGCATCTGTTGAAGCCCGAGCCGGGTGAAGGCGTCGCGCTGCACGACTTGCACAACGGGCGTCGGGAAAAACTCCCGCACGTCGCCCATCCATTTGGCGACATTCGGAGCGGATCGGCCAAGACCGGCCCTCCGTTTGCCGCCGTCGGCGTTTGGGGCATAGAGCGCGTCCAGCGCCGCTGATATCCGGGCGTCCCCTGCAGCCATACCCTCGCACTCTCCCCCAAGGGCCAGACGCCAGCGCCGTTCGAGCTCATCCATTGACGTGCCCTTTCAAAAGTCGCGCGATTTGCGCCAGATGGTCGGGCCAGATCTCGCCCGCATCCGGTGCCTCGGTGATGTTGGTTTCGCCACTGGACTGGCCAAGCACTGCATCCATCAGCCGCTGTCGTTCCATGGCATCCATGCCAGAGAAAACGCGCCGGAAGAGCGGCAGATGTTCAACAAAGGGCTCTTCCTCCAGGCCCATCAACCAGTCACTGACGCAATCTCGGAGTGCCTTGTCGTGGATCAGCCGGGACCCTGCCCCCTCAAGAAAACCTTCAAAGAAGCCAGCGGCATCGGCAATGGACGTGCCCGGCGACAACATGCGCGCCAATAGCGCCACGGCATCGTCCGAGCTCATCTCATCGGCCTCGTAAAGCAGTCGCGCGGCCTGCCCAGAGATCAACCGGGTCGCCCGTGCATCGTGAGCCACCGTTCCCAGTGCCTGCCGCCAAGCTTCTGCAAGGTCGGCCTGACCCAAAAGACGCATTGCCCGATCAGCGGCTCGGATCACCTGCCGCATCGCTTCGGCAGCCTCTTGGTCCAGATTACGGGCGGCATGTTCCAGTGAAATCGCGCCTTGCAGCGCAATCCGCTCAAAGAGCGCGCCAAGCTGCCCAGTGTCGATGGTCCGGGCCTTGCCATATCGCAAGACATCCGCCAGCGCAGGCAGGGCCGATAGCATCTCCTGACAGTCCGAGGTTTGGACGGCACGTTGTTCCAACTGCGCAATGCCAGCGGCGGTCGCGTCTTTCAGATCAGCGGTCAGGGCCAGGAAGACCAGATCCGAAAGCGCGCCTAGATGGGACGTACCTTTGATCTTCTCCGCGATACGACCGGACGCCGCCTGCAGGATTGTGGCGCCGTAGACCAAATTCTCGACCAGTTGCACGGCAAATTCCGGCTGCCATCGGAGCACCCATCGCTCGCGAAAGGTCCCGCGGCTGCGACCGGGATCCTGCAATTGGCCCCAAGGGACCTCAAGCGCGTTCAACCGGTGCAGAAGCGTGGAGCGAAACAAGCCGCTTTCTGATCGCAGATCGAGCGAGAGTTCTCTCTCCAGCGCTTCAGGCTTCAGCCGCGCCTGTTTCTGCTGGCGCTGAAGGTCCTCCAGGAGCGGGGCGAGCGGCACATCATCCGGGATCGCCCCCACGTCGGAGCCAATCAGAAGCTCCGCAGCAATTGTCTGCCATTGAACCGGATTGCCAAAACACATGCAGGCGATAGCCGCCTCGCGCAGATCGTCAAAACCCGGGGTCGGTCGACCCCGGAGCGCCGCAAGCGAAAGCGCCAGCCGTTCTGTTTCAATCAGCGAAGCGGTGGAAACCACATGGCCACCGGCGCGCAACGCGCGGGCTATGCGGGCGATCCACTTGGTCGCCTGCGTACCAGCGTCTGTCTGCCAAAGGTGGAGGTTCCAGCCAGGAGCAGCAACACCTGCGCCGTAACCGCTCGCCCGGGTCAGGCGCGGCGCGGTCCACGGGGTGAAGGTCGCGCAGATCTTGCGCTTCTTGGCGCCCCGGAGCAGCGCGCGATCATCCTTGGCCGTATGTTTGGCCTTGAGTGCGGGCACATGCCAGGCCCCGCAAATCACGGCCACAGGACCATCAGCATCCTTGGCATGCTTGGCGATATCCAAGCGCATATGCGCCTCGCGCGCCGCTTCGATCTGACTGGGCGCTGACGCCTCTGCCCGCAGCGCGCCCATCGCATCGGCCACGGCGGCAAAAATCGGGCCCGGTTCCGGGTTCTCTTCGATCACATGCTGCCACCAGCTTTCGCCGTCATCATAGCCTGCAAGACCCGCCAGAACGCCAATCGGGTCACGCTCGATCTGCCGTTGCTGTTCATCGGCGACGTCTTCAGTGGGCTCTTCGGCCTCATCCGCTTCAGCCAACCGCAAGGCCACGGGCAGATCTATGAAATGCACGGGCACGTGCTGGCGCAACGCCCAAAGCGCCGCTTGATATTCCGGGGAATATTCGGCGAACGGATAGAAAATCGCCTCGTCCGGCGCATCTTTCGGGTAGGCCAGCATCGCAACCGGTGTGCGCAGACCGGGTTGAGCCAACAGAGGGATCAGATCAGACAGATCCGCTGGACCTTCGATCAGGACCTTGGCCGGCGCGAGCGTCTCCAACGCCTCCAGCAAGCGGCGCGACGAGCCCGGGCCGTGATGACGGATCCCGAAATATTCGATCTGGGTGGCCATCAGACGAGTTCGGTCAACTCCGAGTAATAGTCCGAATAATCCCGCCGTTTCTTCAGCACGGTCTCCAGATATTCCTCGAGGATCGCCTTGTCCTGCACAGGGTCTTTGACAATGGCGCCAAGCACATTGGGCGCCAGCCCTTCGGCAGACAAAAGGCCATCGTTGAAATAGGCGGCATGGCTGAGCCCGCTGATCATCACGCCAATGGCTTCGGCGGTCGACAGCGACCCGGACGGGGTTTTCAGCGTAGCCTTGCCATCCAACGTTTCGCCACCGCGCAGTTCGCGGAAAATGGCCAACACACGCGCAACCTCGTCCGCCACATTCTTCGGCGCAGGCAGATCAAGCGAGCTGGCCATTTCGCCCACGCGCTTTGACACGATCTGGATTTCGGCATCCATATCGTCCGGCAAAGGCAGGACCACAACATTGAAGCGGCGTTTCAAGGCGGCGGACAGCTCGTTCACGCCTTTGTCGCGATCATTCGCGGTGGCGATCACGTTGAACCCCCGCTGGGCATAAAGCGCGTCGTTCAGTTCGGGTATGGGCAGCATTTTTTCCGACAGAACGGTGATCAGCGTGTCCTGCACGTCAGATCCCATGCGGGTCAGTTCCTCCAACCGACAGATGCCACCGGCTTCCATAGCGCGGTAAAGCGGCGTGGGCACCAACGCCTCGCGGCTGGGTCCGTGGGCCAGAAGCTGGGCATAGTTCCAACCATAGCGCACCTGGGTTTCGTCCGTACCAGCAGTGCACTGGATGATCATGGTGGAGTTGCCCGTAACGGCTGCCGCCAAATGCTCTGAAACCCAGGATTTCGCCGTCCCCGGAACCCCCATCAGCAACAATGCCCGGTCAGTTGCCAAGGTTGCGACGGCTGTTTCAATCAAGCGTCGGTCGCCCACATATTTCGGCCCGATCTCTCTGGACCCGGCACGCCCACCCATCAGGTAGGTGACAACGGCCTGCGGGCTGAGCGCCCATCCCGTTGGTTTCGGGCGGTCGTCGATTTCCTTCAGGGCCTCCAGTTCTTCGGCGTAAATGGTCTCGACCGGTTGGCGTAGAACATCCGTCATGGGGTCTCTCCCGAATTCAGTTTTGCGTTGAACGTGAGCAAGCCAAGCGCCGGATCGGTCGCAAACAGGCCTGCTTCGGTAAATGTGGTAATGATCCTTTGCGCCGCCTCTTGGTCAGCGAGCAGACCAAGCGAAAAGAGGCCCGTGCTGAGAAAGTGATCCTTCACATGGCGCTCGTCGCTTTGGGACGGTTTTGCGTGCCGCAAAAGCGATTGGACGCCGTCGGCAGAAAGGATGTCAGCATGGGACAACGACCCGAACTGTGTCTCAGCCCAAACCCGGGTAGCGGAAAATGTTTCCTCATCCGAGGCGAGGATTTTCGGCAAGATCTCCCGCCGTTCGGTATCGGTCAGTCGCTTGGCCAAAGGGGCGAGGATGAGTGGTGTGAACTCGTCGTTTTCACCGGCTCGCGCAGCGAGACGCGCAACAGCCTGGTCGGACCCGGTCTGCGCGACGATCTCGACCAATAGCGGCGTGGTCTCCTGGGTGCCGTCCCAGGCGTCAATCAAACCAATCGGGTCCAATCCGAGCGCGGACGCAAAACCCGTAAGGCTGACAAGCTTTGCAAGCTCACCACGGCGAACTTTTTGCGCGTTTGTTTTCAGTTTGTTGGAGGTGATAGTTGTCGCTCGGTTGATCAGACCACGTTTGCCGAGCGAAAAATAGTCAGCAAATTCCGCGATATTCTCTGACTCATCCCCCGTTTCGCCCAACCGCGCCAGGAAGGAAAGTGCCAGTTGGCGGACCTTGCCGGACCGGTCCGTTTCCAACGATTGCAAATAGTCGACATCGTCCGGACCAAGGCTGACAGCCAGCGTTTCAACCACAGCAAGGCGCTGCTCTGCGGGCAAAGCGGCGGCATGGGTCTCGATCAAAAACCGGGCTTGGTCTGGGCTGTCTTCACGCATCTGCCGCAGCGCATCTCGCCGCTCGGCGGGCCACCAATTGCCCCAGTTTTCCGCCGTCAGTGCATCAACAGGCTCAGCCTTGCTCCCCTCTCGCCAATTGGCCCAACGGCCGTAGAGAGTTGGCGCACCTGTAAACGAACGCGGCATATAGTCGGTCGGGTGAACCGACCAGCCCCGGGCCACCAGCAAGTGAAGCACCGACTTCAGTTCGGGTTCACCAACGCCTTGGCTGGACGCGATCCGCCGGAACCGTGCCCGGTGTTGCTCCGGCAATGTTGGCAGAGCGAGGCGCGGCAGCTGCGGCGGCTGAGACAGCTCGCCACCGGGCACACGCCGTAACGCGATCAAATCGGCCTGGGCGGCAATGGCCATCAAAGCAAGTTCCGGATTCACGTCGCCCTCGACGGCGTCGCGCCACGTGTCTGGCACGACCTCATTGGCGGAGGTGCCGAGCATCCAACGCCCTTTTGCCTGGCGTAACGTCTCGGCGAGATCAGCCATTGAACGACAGGCTCCCCCATTCCGTCTGCGCCGCCAGCAGCGCAAATGTCGTGCCATCCCAAAGCCCGACCGTTCGGTTCAACGCACTGCCCGCCAAATGGTCCGGCGGGGCCGTGTCGAGGGGGAGCGTTGTCGCGCGTTCATCGGCCAGCCACCACGGCTCCTTCCCGTCGAAACCGATCCGGCCCGGCGGCAAAAGCAAAGGCAGGCGCGATGTCCAGGGTGCCTTTTGCAGCGCTGCCGAATAGTTTTGCATCGGGTCAGTCGCGGGTTCCGGCCATGGAAGCGGGCCGGGCACGTCTCCGGACCGGTCGGCCAGAACCGCGCGCATCGGCTGGCGTGCGGGATAATATGCGATCTCTGCCTGGAACCGTTCGCCGACCGAAAAGGCGCTGGTGCGTTTACCAAGTGAAGCCGGGTAGAAATCCAGAAGCAGCGCAAAGGTTGCGGGTTCATGATCCAGAAGCAAAAGCCAGGTGCTTTGGCTGACGAGCCCGTCGCGGCGGGTGGCGACCTGTTCGCCCACAACTTCCCAAGCCCCGGCCTTGCGGGGGACGTCTTTGAGGTCCAACAAGGCTTCGCGGGTCTCGGACGTGGTGACGATCCGGCGCAGCTCTGGATCTTCAGGGGCCGCAGCATAAGCCCGGCAAATCAGGACCATGCGCCCGAATTCCTGGATCACAGCGTCAAGCCGGGCCTCTCCCCGCAGATGCATCAGTCGGGCTGGCAATTCGTCCAACCGACTGGCCAGCGCCTGAGCTTTGCTATCTACCAGCCGCGCCGCGATGGTCCTGCACCGCTCGCCCGCATCATCCAAGAAGGCGCTTAGCCCCGTGGTCACTTGGTCATTCAGCCACTGTTCCAGGTCCTGAACCGCCTGCAGCAAAGATTTCTGCGTCGCTTGGGCGCGTTTCTCGGCGGCTGCCTTGCGCCGGGCCTCGACTTTGGGATCAACCGGCTTTTCCGGCTCAGCCAGACGCGCCGCAACAAGGCTTTTGCGTTCCGTGCTGTCTGCCTTTGTGGCAGGGCCCGTTTTGCGACGGCGCCCCAACCAGTCGGTTACCCAGTCCGGCACCTTGTTATCGGAAAAGGGGCTCGGATCCTCGACATACATCCACATCAGCGCAAGCACATGCTTGCACGGGAATTTGCGCGACGGGCAGGTGCATTTGTACCCATGGTCCGTGGCGTCGAAGACTGTCCGATAGGGGTTCGCGCCCGATCCCTGACATTCGCCCCAGACCAAAGTTTCCCCTTTGGATAGGGATGGCCATTTCGACGCCTTCATCAGCTTGTTCGCGGCCTTCAGCGAAGCCTGATCCGGCGCCAGCGCAGTAATGGTTTCGGTCGTAAGAGACATCTGAACTTCACCACCCATTTGTCGGTTTTCTTCCGTCAAACTGTGACAGAGTTAAGGTATAAATGCCTCAATCGCATGGCGGGCTCTGTTTGAAAGCCCAACCCGGAATCGGTTAGCCCCCTGGCTTGGCTCTTGCGGCCACGCGCTCCCGGTGGGCGACATAGAGGCCCGAGCCAAAAATAACCGCCGCTCCGATCAAGGTCAGCTCGTCGGGGATCTCACCGAAATACCAAAAAGCCAAAAGCGTGGCCCAGATCAGTTTCAGGAAGTCAAAGGGCATCACTGCTGTCGGATCGGTTTCCTTTAGCGATTGGCTCAGCGACACTTGCGCTGCGGATCCGGAAAGACCGATGAAAACCAGCCACCCCCAGGCCCAGAGCGACGGGTCGCGCCAAACCCAGATTGCCGGGCCAACCGACAGGATGGAAAGAAAGATGCCCATCCAGGCCACGATTGCCACGCTGCTTTCCGTGCGCGACAGCGTTTTGACCGTGATCAACGCAATGGACCAAAGCAGCGCCGCCCCAACGACCAAAAGCGCGCCGAATTCCACTACTGCAAAGCCCGGTCGCAGAATTATGAGCATACCGACGAAACCCAGACCGATGGCCGTCCACCGTCGCAGGTGGATCTTTTCCCGCAGAACAAGGACGCTCAAGATCGACGTAAAAATCGGCGCGGTGAAACTGAGTGCCGTGACCTTGGCCAAAGGCGTAATCGACAGGGCATAGAAAAACATAAACATCGCCAGAATGTTCACGACGCCACGAAAGGCGTGCAGGCCCAGCCGCTTTGTCCGCATTTGGGAAAAGCCCGGCCCGATCAACAAAGGCAACAGAAAGGCCAACCCGAAGAGATTCCGAAAAAAGGCAATCTGAAACGGGTGAAGCTCGCTGGAGGCGACTCGAACCGAAAAATGCATGACCGCGAAGGCGACCGTTGACAGGCACATCATCAACACGCCGCGAATGACCGGTGACTGGTTCTTCCAAAGTGTACTGATCGTGGAAAAGCCACCGGGATCAAACGGGGTCACGGTCTGCTCCCTCCCTTTGCGGTCTCTTGGAGTGAAGTGGCTCGGGATCGGCCAGCTCGACGCTCGCGGTAGACAAT
Organism: Pseudomonadota bacterium; assembly: GCA_038526275.1. Lineage (GTDB taxonomy): Bacteria > Pseudomonadota > Alphaproteobacteria > Rhodobacterales > Rhodobacteraceae > 188UL27-1. Next base: position 12,983 of record JBCBGY010000040.1, read on the forward strand.
CAAAAGGCCACCGCCGACCAGTAGCAACGACCCTGGGAACAGGTCATTCACGGGCGCTTCAGAAAAGAACAGCCAGCCCAGCACGAATGCGATGGGGATCCCAAAGTAGCTGAACGGCGCCAGGTTGCTGGGCTCAGTCATCCGGTAAGACACAACAAGGCATAGAACCGCCATGCCCCCGAAGACACCCATCAGAGTGATCAGTCCGAAATCCCGCAGGCTTGCGATGGGGGAAAAGCCGCCAAAGGCAAAAGCCAGGAATATCGTTCCCACAGCCGCCGTGGCAGATGAATAGAGGTTGAAAAGCGGTGTCGGGACATCCGCGTCAACCAAACGGGCCGTAACACCGCTAAAGGCGTAAAGGGCTGCCGCGCCGATGGGCAGCAAGGCGTTCCAGTCGAAAACATCGGCCTCAGGGCCAGTGATCATGATCACGCCGACAAATCCGATCCCGACCGCAGCCCAGCGGACCAGGCCCACCCGTTCACCCAACAAAGGAACGGCCAAGGCGGTGGTGAACAAAGCGGTCGAATAGGAAATCGTTGTGGCCGTGGCAAACGCCATCAGACCCAGGGAGAGGTAGAACATCAACTGCGCGAATGTGACGGTGACACCGCGCAGCATCGCCAACCGCCACTGTCGCAGCGCTATCTTCCGCCCGCCTTGATGCCACGACGCCGTCATCCAAAGGGCAATGACGCTTGGTATCAGACCCAAAACGTTGCGGTAGGCGGACAGTTCTACGGCGGTGTAAGTCGTGGAAAGGTACTTGATGAGCAAACCCATCAAGTCAAAAAGCACGAGGGCCACAATGCTTATGGCGATCGCAAGCCCCGTATTGTCTGATTGCCGCTGCATCTAAGGACCCCGATAGCGGTGCGCAGAAACATCCGCTTCGGCATCACGCTATGGTAGGAACAATGCCCGGAATTCGTCGGGGAGCTAGCGTGAGCAGACCGGTGTGATCTTCTCTAGCCGCGACGTCAGTCAGCGGCAATCGCAAAAAAGATGGGGCATAGGCCCGCTGTGGTTGGGCGATGTTCCTGGGGCCAGCACGCAGCATCGCCGAAAGTTTGGTCGCGCCGAGTAAACCGGCACGACCATCTGCATGCTATTGATCGAGGTTCATGACCTCGTCGCCGTCAACCAGCGCAACCTGTTCCAGCGATTCCTCGCCTTGCCAGCGGAAGATGCCGAAAATGCCGGCTGGTACGCCCGTGCCGGTATACTCCATTGATCCGGTCACGCCGTCATAGTTGATGTCTTCGCCCGCGCGGATGGCGGCAAGACCATCGGCGTAAGTGTGGACGATTTTGCCTTCACCGCCCGTGACATCGAACATGGCCTTGCTCCAGGCCTCGGAGTCGAGCGAGCCTGCTTTCTCAATCGCCAGAGCCGTCGCAACGATCAGGTCGTAGTACTGAATGGCGTAAGAGTTGCCGACATCGCCGATCTTTTCGGCATAGGCCGAGCCGCTGGCCTTGGGTTCATAAAATTCCCAAGCCGGGCTGCCGGAGTTGGAGAAGGCTGCAAGAACAACCTCTTCATGCTTGGCCACCGCATCGGCCGTCGCGGTCTGGATGAAGCCCGGTTCCTGCCATTCCGAGGTGCCTATGATGAACCAGCTGTTCCCGGCTTCCGCGGCATTCTTGACGAACGCACCGCCATCGGGTGGGGCCGAAAACACGATAACCGCTTCTGGATCCATTCCCGCGATGCGGCTGACAACGCTGCGATAGTTCGGTTGGTTTGGCTGGATGTCGATCGAGGCTTTGACCTCAATCCCCAGCTTTTCGGCGGCCTTCACGGCAGCGTTTTTTTGTAGCTGAGAACCTGCCGCTTCGGTTGCCACAAAAACCACGTTCGTCTTGCCAGCGTTCGCGGCGTGCAGCAGTGCGGCGGCACCCTGAGCACTGTCCATTGGTGAGCCACGGAACAAGGGTTCGGCAGCACTGCCACCAAACTCGGCCTCAATGGCGCCTCCATGGACCGATGGCAGAAGCGGCGCGCCGCCCCCTTCGATCTTGCCCAGAATGTAGTCGCGGTAGGACATGTAGTTGTGGGCGGCATTCAGGAGGATGTCGATCCCTTCGCTGTCCACCAGCTTTCGTGCTGCGCGGGCTTCACCAATCGTACCGATATCCTGGTGGATTGGGGTCATGGCGCGGCCAAGCGGTGGATCCTCGTTCACCACTTCAAGCGCGAAATCCGTAACTGCATCAAAGAATTCACCAAATCCGCCATACTCGCCAGTATGATAGGTCAAATGCCCGACCTTGATGTCCTCTGCAAAGGCACCGCTTGCGGCCATGGCGAGGGCCGCTGTCAGGATAGGTATCTTCTTCTTCATCATCTTTCCTCCCAAGGTTCCGCGTCTGATCGCGGTATCGTTTTGGCCGACGTCAGATGTGATATGCCTGCATCAGCCGTTTCATGCTCAAGGACTTGGCTTTCTCGAGCAGATGCATGCGACCGAGGCTCAGGACGAGCACGCGGTCCGCAATCTCCAGGGTTCGTTTTGCGTTTTGTTCAGCGAGCACGATGGCAAGGCCGCGCGATTTGCGCGCCTCAGCAATCGTTTGAAAAAGCGTGTCGACATATAGGGGCGACAATCCGGCAGAGGGTTCGTCCAGCAACAAAAGTTTCGGGTCCTGCATCAGCGCACGACCAACCGCCAGCATTTGCCCCTCTCCTCCTGAAAGGCTCCCTGCCCTTTGATCTTTGCGGTCTGCCAGCGGCGGAAAGAGCGTGTAGACCTCGTCCAGCCGCTCATCCTTGGGGCGTTCGCCCACCAGGGCTCCAAGCGAGAGGTTCTCTGCGACCGAAAGGTTCGGGAACACATTCCCTTCCTGGGGCACGTAGGCGATGCCTTGGGTCGACAATTCGTAGGCCGGAACCTCTGTCACATCGCGGCCATCCCATGTCAGCGCGCCTTCCCGAACGGCCAGAACCTTGGCCAGTGTTTTCAGCAGCGTGGTCTTTCCGGCCCCATTGGCCCCGAGAACAGCCAGGATCTCATTTTCGACATTGAAGGTCAGCTCTGACAGAACCTGCACGTCGCCGTAGCCGCTGCCGAGATTTTGGACGTCGAGCATCTCAGACCCCCATATACTTTTCGGCGACGACGCGGTTTTTCTTCACATCTTCCGGCGCTCCTTCAAACAGGATCGAACCTTCGGACAGAAAGTGCACATAGGCGCAATTCGACCAGATCAGATCAAGGTCATGTTCGATGATTACCACTGTCATCTCTCCGCCTTCGACCTTCTCATGAACGAGCCGCATGACATCCTGCGTGATCTCATCCGGCAGCCCTGCCGTCGGCTCGTCCATCAACAACATTTTTGGCCGCACGATGAAGCAGCGCAGGATATCCAGTAGCTTCTTTTCGCCGCCTGACTTTGCGTATCCATTCGGATCGCTGAAAGGAAACCGTGTAATCAGCGCGTCGATTTCTTGCTCTAGCTTCGGATCGGGATCGGGCAATTTCAAGATCGAGCGCCAGTCTTGCTTGGACGGCGGGGTTGCCGCCATCCGCAACGAGTCCCGAATGGTCAGGCTTTCAAAATCCTGGATCCGCTGGTTGGTTTTGACCAGACCACGGGTCGCCACTTCGTGAGACGCGAGCGGCATCAGCGTTTCCGGCTCACCATCCACGGCAAATTTGACAACGCCCGTTGTGGCCTCGATCCGGCGGGTCAGGCACCCCATCAAGGTCGACTTCCCAGCACCATTCGGCCCGATTATCCCCTCGACCCCATGATCGCCAAAACTGGCCGCCGGGATATCGAGCACCGTGTGCCCCGTGTAGGATTTGGTGAGGTTTTCCGCCGTCAGTTTCACGTCTCGCCCTCTTTGTCCGACTTGGGTTTGACCCCAGAGACTTGAGCATAGGCGACACCGACCGTGGATTTGACCATGCCCCAAACCTCTTCAGGCGGGGTGGTCGGTTTGAGGAACCCGGTGGGCCGGTAGATCAGGATCCCCATCAGGAGAAGACCATAGAGAAAAAGCTTCAGGTTCGGGACAACAACGGCCAATTGGGGCGAAACCGGAGCGTAGGTTTCGATCAGGATGTCGAACAGGCCGAACGTGATAAAGACCCCGATCATGGCGCCCAGGGAATGTTCCTTGCCACCCAGCACCAGGGCGATCCACACCGCAAAGGTTACCGAGGGCACAATCATGTTGGGGGTCAGAAACTGGTTGAGCGGGGCCGAGAGGGCACCAAGTAGACACATGGCCACGCAGGTCGACACGAACCAAAAGCTCTTGATCCTCAGCGTGTCTTTCCCCAGCGAGGCGCAAAGCTCTTCGTTGTCCCTGATCGCCCTGAGCAAGGTGCCCGTGGGCGATTTGTGCAGCCGCAACACCAGGACCTGCAGCCCGATAACAAGGGCCAAGAGTAGGAAGAAATACAGGTATTCAGTGCCGGACCCAATGCGGATCGGATAGCGGATAGTCCCGATCCCCACGACGCCCATGGTCATCCACTTTTCTGTAACGATCAGCAGCGCGACGATGGCCGCGAAGGCGATCGTCGCGCATAGCGTCGCTTGGGCGTCTAATCGCAAGACCAATCGTCCGATCACGTAGGACACGGCCCCGGACAGGATCGCAACCAGTCCGAACGCATCGAAGAACGACATATTGAGCTGCACTTGAAAGACGCCCATCGCGTACATTCCAAGGCCCCAAAACCCGACCACGCCGAAATTCGCGATGCCGAGCAGGCCAAACTGGACATGAAGCGCGAGTGCAAGGCCGAGATAGACCAACAGCAATGACAGCGAAAAGATTAGATATGCCACGTTATGCTACCTTCGGTCCGCGCCGCCAAAGAATGACAATGAAGGCCAGCAACAACGCCACCTCCGCATAGAGCGGTTTGGTAATCAGCGTAATGGCGGCGGTGACAATGCCCGCAACCACGGCGGCCACAAGGGCGCCGCGCACTGAACCCACGCCACCGATGATCGAAACCATCACGGTGATCAGGATCAGGTTCCAACCCATCAGCGGGTTCACCAGCGCAAAAACACCCTGAAATATGCCAGCCAGACCAGCAGCGCAGCCCGCAATGAACCAGACAAAGATCGATATGCGGTGGGGATCGATCCCACTGACCTGGGCAAGTTCGGGATTGTCGGCCAGGCCGCGCACCTTCTCGCCGAAGTCGGTGTGATAGACGAGCCAGTAGAGGTTGAAGGCAAAGACAAATACCAGGATGAGCGCAATGAATTGCAGGCTCGTGGCGCCTGTGCCAGCGAACGTGAAAAATGAAATGGGCGGCTCGTCCAGAAAAACGTTCTCCGCGCCCACCATCAGGATCAGCCCGTAGCGAAGCACGAAGGACAGCCCGACCGAGAGAATGATCAGTTCCGACGGTTTGACGCCGCGCCGAATGGCCGGGCGGAACACGTAAAGGTAAGTCAGTGCACTCAGGGCCCCGGTCAGTGCTGCTGCCGGAATGATCGACAGGTAGAAGCTGAGACCAAAGCCAAGGTTCAGAAAGGACGCGAAGTAAGCACCAAAGGTGATGCCCTCACCGTAGCCGAAATTGATGAACCCGTTGAGATAGTAGATCAACGTGAACCCCATTGCGGCGAGGATCAGCGGTGAGGCTTGCAGGATACCAATAAAGACTGAATCCAGAATGAAAGACAATCGGCTCCTCCCAGAGACGGCCACATCATTTGTGCGTGGGCCACTTTTGGAGGTCAGCTTGCAAGGTGAAATGTCACACCGAGAATAACGATGAGGATCGTCGCGTTACCAATTATCTTATTTTTTGAGGCGCACCGGCCCGACCGACTTGATTGGTCGTCCCCGGGCCTGTCAGGTTCGGCCAAACCATAGGAGGGTGGTCCACTGTCAAATTCCGTCATACAGCACCGGCTGCCGATCATCGTAACTCTGGTGGCACTTTGTGTGGCGACATTCATAGGGTTCGTGCCGGTCATGCAGCAAAGCCAGCCATCTGCGGAAGCGGATTTGCCTGATTTTGGCGCGTTCGAAGAACGTTTGGCCGCCCTGGAAGCTGCAGTCGCGAACGAGGGCACCGCACAGGATCCGGAGATCCCACGCCTGCGCCAAGAGATTGGCTTCATCAATAAGGGACTGCTGAACCAAACAGGGCGGGTGTCGCGCCTGATCGACCGTGTGGATGCAGCGGTGACCCCGGACGGTACGCCGATCATCTCGGAACGGCTGCGGTCCGAATTGACCCTCATCAATCGCGGACTGGCAAATCTGACCCGCCGGATCAACGAGTTGGATGACCGGCTAGATGGGCTCGACAGCGCGGCCACCGACATTGCGCGGCTTCAAATGCAGATGTCCAACGTCGATACGGCCTTCCTGAAGGTCAGCGGCAAGATCCGGCAGTTGCAAGACGCCTCCGCCTCTACCGCCGAACAGGTAAGCGCTGTCGCGCAAGACCGGCCAGACGAAAGGGTCATCCTGGAAAACATCCAGCAACAGCTGGCCGATCTGCTTCAAGCTGTCGAGAACTAGGGCAAAGTCAAGGTATCCGCAAAAGCATACCTTTGCGAACGTCGTTCGGATTGCGCAAGTTGTCCCGGTTGGCCTCGTACAGTCGTCGATATTGCAAAGGGTCTCCGTAGATCACTCGAGCCAGATCACCGAGCGTATCGCCCTCTTCCACCGTCACATAAAGCGTCCCGCCAATGTCTTTTATGCGGCTCGGGTTGTCGGCGACAGCCGGCGTTTCAGCAGTCGCGTACGGGCTGCCTGTATCTCGAAGCGTCATGGAAAGACCACTGCTCGCAGGCACCGTAACTTCGGGTTCCGCATTGGATGTTGGCGCTGGCTCGGGCGCCTGTTCCAAAGCAGCAAGATTCAATGACGCTGCCGGAAAGGCCAGCGCTTCGTAGTCCGGAAGCTCAGGCTGTTTAACCTTGATTTCAGAGCCGGACATGCTTTCCAGAAACGCCACAAGCGCCTGCTTTTCCTGCCGGCTCAGATTGAGCGGCTGAAGGAGCGGCGATTTCGTCTGGAACACATCCTGCGTGCCGCCGACATTGTAAAACTCGACCACTTCTTCAAGCGTATAGAACACCCCATTGTGCATGTAGGGCGCAGTATATTTCAGGTACCGGAGCGGCGGTGTCCGAAACTTTCCAAGGTCTTGAGGATCCTTGGTCGACAGATAGCGACCAGGGTCGCGGTCCAGGGCATCATAGATTTCCGGTTCAACATCCAGATTCCGCATGAGGTAGCGGAACGTGACCTGTCGCAGCGGATCTTCTGCAAGCGACGGGTTGGGCGGGACACTGACATTGTGGAATTGCATGTCGCTCATGAGCTTGCCGTTGTGGCAAGAGGAGCAATTGGCCTTGCCGTTGAACAGCTCCAACCCTCTGAGCGCGTCTTGAGACAACGCACTTCTTTGACCGGCCATGTACTGATCATAGGGGCTGTTCTCCGAGATCAGAGACATCTCAAAGGTCGCGATAGCCTCCGCAATGCGGGGCATATTCGGGGTTTCGCCCCAGATTGCCTTGAACCGGGAGACATAATCGGGGATCTGACGCAGCCGTTCCTCTGCCAGGACCGTGTCGATGTTGCTGACAAAACCCGCACCCATCGCGTCGATCACCTGGTCATTCAAACTGGCCAGACCCGCATCCCAGTGCAAACCGCCCCCGACATAGCCGACATTGACGATGGACTGCGAATTGCGCCAATGCTTGGTTCCCGGATATCCACGGGCCAGTTCTGATCCGTCGCTCCACCCGTAATCCGGATCGTGGCAGTCAACGCATGCGGTCGAGCCATCGCCAGAAAGGCGGGCATCAAAGAACAGCATCTTGCCGAGTTCAACGACCTCCCGATCCACCTTTGGCGGCTCTGAGGTGATAAGGGACAGCGCCGGATCGACCTGTTGCGCTGCGAGACCTGTGCCAGCAACAATGAGCGCGGCGGAAAAAACGAGTGTTCTCATCTCGTAGCTCCTCATGACAAAACAATATCAAAAACGAGATCATCGCCGGCATTCACGGCCAAATTCCCCGTGCGCTCTCCAAGCACCGGATGCCAGGTCACAACCTGATACTCTCCCGGCGGGATGCCATCGATCTCAAACAAGCCATCTATACTCGTGACGGAGATGTAGGGTGTGGAGGATGTGTAGATCCATCCAGACATCCAGTTATGGGCGTTACAATCCAGCGTAACCAAATGACCTCTGCGCAAACGCAACGGAATGAAATCGACCTGACCGCCATTGGGCTGCGAGAAGTTGAACAGTTCACGGCGCACACCCTTGTGAACCTCGTAGGCGTGGATGTTGTGCAGGATCGGATCGTTGTTGAATATCTCCGCATCCGCTGTCGCCTTGCCAATCTGGACGAAGGGCTGGAAACTGCATTCGATTTGATAAATTTTGGTCGTGTCAAAGGCCTTGGGCCAGGGCTTGCCGCGTGTGATGCCGCGAATTTCGATAACGCCTTCGGAAAGGGCCCCATCTTCTGCCACGCGAAACGGCTGGATCGTTCGGAAACCCGCACCACAGATCGAACTATCCTTGCTAACCCGGATGGTAACCGGATCTACCGGAGGGCCCGAATAGGACAGCTTTCCACTGAAGCGCGCACCGTTCGGAACATCGCCGATTTCTTGGTAAGTTAATCCAGCGGCCGAACTAAGGCCTTGCGCATGGGCGCCCATGAAATGCGATCCGCCCGCGAGACTGCCTACGCCCGCAGCGGCGCCGCATAACAACTTTCGTCGACTGATCCGCATCGTTACTCGCCTTTTCTCGAAGAAAAACTCATTACATACTCCGTAACCGCCCACATATCGTCCGATGACGTATTGAAACCAAAACTCGGCATCGGCGTGCCACCCAGGCCCGTATAGATCCGGGTCCAGATCTCTTCGGGGGCGTTGCCCCCCTTAAACTGTCCAACACGGAAATCCGCAGGCCTGATCGGCATGCCGCTGGCGTCTTTCAGCGTGTCGGCGACGGGGCCATTGCCATCACCATTCACTCCGTGACAGGCGGCGCAATCGAGTTCTTCGTAAACTGCCGCCCCTCGCGCAAGATCAGGAACGGCAGGGCGTGGGGTCACGGCCATCGGTTCCCCAAATTCCTCAATCGCGGCGGCGAAGCGGATAACCTCGGACAAGGCGGCCAAATCCTGTTCAGACAAAGCCTCAAAGGCCGGCATGGTCTGGCCGAACGAGCCTTGGATCCCGTTTCGGATGACTTTCTGAATGTCGGACCGGCTCGGATAGTCACCGATGTCAGTCGACTGGATCTTGAACACACCCAAGGTGAAATCTCGGGGTCGTGGCGTGAACCCGCTCGCAAGTGGGCCTCGCCCATCGCCGTCCGCGCCGTGGCACACAGCACAATTTTCCTGGTAAAGTTCCAGGCCACGTCCAAAAAGCGCTGGATCAACGTCGAAAGCCTGCGCTGACACGTCTTTCAGATGCCAAGACAGAACCGCTAGAATAGCGAAAACATACCGCATAACAACACACTCGATTCTACCTCGGGTTAGCCATGAATTAAGGCATTTGTAAGATAGTTGCCAAACCAAAGAATTAATTAGGCATATAATTCGATTTAGACGGCTGTTGCGAGTTCTTGTTGTGCGATAGCCTTTGACGACAAAGGCTTAAAACCCGAGCGATCGATGGATTTGAAACCTTTCAAGAAGCTGTTCCGAAAATTCGCGATTTGGATTGAAGCAGACTTGGTTGGCTAATGGACGCTGAAGAATTTCTGCTGATTGTCCCGGATGAATAGCCGCTTGAGCCAGCTTGGCCGCCCCGATACAGGCAGAAACGTCGCCGGTCTCTGGTACGAAGATTGAGCGATCGAGCAATGTGGCGATGAGCTCAATCCAAAAGCCGGACTGTGCGCCGCCCCCAACGGCTTGGATCTGATCCACTGCGACCCCGGCAGCAGTTTGGGCATCATGCACCGCGCAAAACTGCATCGCCACGCCCTCCATCACAGAATAGCTCAGTTCAGCCTTGTCATGCCCGGCGGTGATGCCAGTGAAAATGGCCGTGGCGTCGGGCCGGTTGTCGGGCGTGCGCACGCCAGTGATGGATGGTCGGCAAATGGGAAGGCCCTCTAGGCCTTGTTTTGCCCGCTCATGCGCCAATTGGGAGAGCGTAACTGCGTCGGTTCCGGTAAGTCGCGCCAGCCAGTCCAGCGACTGCGTGGCCGACATCACCACGCCCATGGACAAGAACCGCCCCGGCGCAGCGTGGGGTGTTGTAAGAATGGCCTTGTCCGGAGCGGGATGGAAGGCGCTGTCAACGATGCTGAGCACGCCGGACGTCCCGATGCTCAGGGCTGCCCGACCGGGCACGGACGCACCGACACCCAAAGCCCCGGCATAATTGTCGCCGCACCCCGCCGCCACGACAACCCTCCTAGGCGTGCCCCAACGCTGACAAAGCTCCGGCAAAAGCTGCCCGGCAGGCTCGCTTGACCCCAGTAACTTGGGCACCCGAGCCCTGTCCCAACCGGCGGCGGCCAGTAGGTCATCGTCCCATTTGCCCGTCGCGCAATCGAGCATCATCGTACCGGAGGCGTCAGAAATCTCTGTCGCTCGTTCCCCTGTCATTCGCAGGCGCACATAATCCTTGGGCAGCATCAAGATATTGGCGCGCTCCAGCGCATCGGGCTGATGCTTGGCCAGCCACAATAGTTTCGGTGCGGTTAGGCCGGGGTCTGGCTGGCCATTTGTCCGCCACCCGATGTCGGGCACTCGTTCCAGAAGCTCAGCGCATTCCGCCAAAGACCGCTGATCGTTCCAAAGAATGCACGGCGTCGTGGGGCGGTCGTTCTCATCCAACAGGACTTGCCCCAGCATGTGCCCGGAAAACGAGATCCCGGCGAGGGCTGCCATTAATTTCCCATGGTCAGCAGCCATTTCATCGAAACATTCAGCGGTCAAACGCCACCACTGATCAGGGTCTTGCTGGCTCCAGCCCTGGTGCGGCACGTCCACCTGCGATCGCCGGGCGGCTGTTGCCAGGCACGTGCCATTTTCATCAACGAATGCGACCTTGATGCCCGAAGTCCCAAGGTCCACCCCGGCGAAGATCATACCGGCCCCTTGGCAAGCGCTGCCGCCGTATGTTCATCGGTGACCAGATGGTTCACGCAACCACGTCCCAGGATCGCCCGAATGATGGGGAGCTTGTTAACACCGCCCGCAGCGACAATGACGTTCGGGATCGCATTCAGATCGGCCAGATCGACGCCGAGGACCCTGTCATTGATATCATGGGCGACTGGCTCTCCCTTGGCATCAATGAAATAGCCCATGATATCGCCGACCGCGCCCGCGGCGATCAATTCCTGTGCCGTCACATCTTCCGGCAGCCCATCAGCCAGCAAAAGCGAGTTGTGCATGTCGCCAGCCGCCAGAGCCAGACCATCTGCGCGCAGGATCTTGTCGATGGATCCGCGGAACTCCTGCTGTTCTCGCAGGATATCCCGGCTTGTGACGCTTGCCGCGTAAACTGGCGCGGTAAAATAGCTGTGGGACGAATTGCAAAGGTCTGCCAGCCGGGTCGTAATCTCATAGCTGTTGACGTCTGATCCTTTGGTCAGCCCGCCCATGACGCTGGTGATTTCCAGATCCAAACGGTTGAGCGGCTCCATAAACCGCGTCGCCATGTTCAACGTGTTGCCCCACGACATCCCAAAAAGCCGAACGTCAGGTCGGGACAGGAAGCGGGTCAGGAACTGACCAAGCGCCGCGCCCAGAATATTGTGGTGGTTAAAGTCATCGCCACCGACCGGTGCCACCGTCGCCGTTGTCAGGTCGAACCGGTCCAGCAGTTCGTCCTCCAACGCAACGCATGCACCCAGAGGCGAATTGATGGACACGCGAACAATCCCGCGATCGCGCGCTTCCGAAAGGGCCTTGTTGACGCGCAACCGGGTCAGGCCAAACACCTCTGCTGCCTGGGCCTGGGTCAGGCCCTGGACTTCGCAGGCATAGGCGATCCGGACGAGCATTTGCTCTTCGGTATCCAGGATTTCTGTCTTGGACCGACGCGACATGGCACCCTTTACTTGACCGCGCCCATCGTCAGGCCTCGGACCAACTGCTTTGAGGCCAGAAGCGCAAAGATCAACACCGGAATGACAATCAAAGTCGAGGTGGCCATGATTTTCCCGTAGGGCAAATTGTACCCTTCCATGAAGCTGACGGCCATTGCGGGCGCCGTTTTGGCCTCGTTGCGGGTTAGGATCAGGCCGAACATCAACTCGTTCCACGAAAAGATGAAGGAGAAAATCGCAGAAACCGCCACACCCGGCATGGCCAAGGGCAAGCAGATCGAACGCATGATCCGGAACTGAGATGCCCCTTCCAACCGCGCGGCTTCGTCCAAGTCATAGGGAATACCCCGGAACTGGTCGGTTACGATCCAGATCACAATCGGCAGATTGAAGGTCAGATAGATCAGGATCAGCGTGATATGCTTGTCTAAAATGCCCAGGTTCCGGGCAATCAGGAAAAACGGCAAGGCCAGCACGATTGGCGAGACCATGCGGTTGGTGATGAACCAAAACCAAAGATCCTTCTTGCCGCGAAACTCAAACCGCGCCAGCGCGAAGGCAGCGGGGACACCGAGCGCCAAGGCCAGTGCCGTTGTGCAAATGGCAATGATCAGTGAGTTGACCAGCGTCCGCAGAACCCCGTCTTCGAACAGCGCCTCGCGATAGTTCGAAAGTGTGGCTTCAAAGATCCAAACCGGCGGGGCTTCTAGCGCCACGATCTGGGTTTTGAGCGAAGTCGTCACCATCCAGTAGAACGGGAAGACGCAGACCAGCATGATCACGGTCAGAAGGGCGATCTGACCCCAAAGCGGCCGTTTGGCGGGGGATGCCACGTCAGACCTCCTTGTAGAAGACGCGGATATAGATCTGCGCCAAAATGATGGTGATGATCAGCAAGATGATCGCCTGTGCCGAGGCGAGCCCCTGGTCGAACCCCCGAAAACCCACCCGCTGGATCATCAGCGATATGAACTCGGTCGACGATCCGGGCCCGCCGCGGGTCAGCGTAAAGACCATGTCAAAGAGCTTCAGCGTATCGGCTGTCCGCAGGATCAGCACCGCCACAAGGCCCGGCACCAGAAAGGGCA
>JBCBGY010000041.1:0-25988 GCA_038526275.1 Pseudomonadota bacterium
CTCTTCTCAGATGACAGCCTTCAAACGTCTATAAGGGCGGTAGCACCGCGCTTACGATCGATCGCACTTTGAACATGGTGAATGACGAAGCCGTCGACCATCTGAACGGTGAGCTAGATGCCGCTCATATCGCCGTAGCCTGTGCATTGGAGTATCTCGACTTGCGCCATGATGCGCGAAATTGGCGGGTGGGACGCGAAAGCCTCGCTGCGTGGTACGACGCGTTCAAAAAGCGCCCTTCGTTTCAGCAGTGATCGTCTCAGTTCCTCTCGGAAATTTATTGCGCTGATAGCAGATCGAAAGTTGTCGAAATCTTATACTTCGCGTCAAAGGCAGGACAGAGCGCGTTCCTATCTCTGTAGAAACAGCAAAGGAGCGCGACATCATGTCCGACAAAACAAGCTTACATCAACGTTTGGACGACCTCGATGTTAAGATATCGAAAGCCCTCACGCATCTGGAAGAGAAGAAACTCTGGAACTTCGGTCACCATTTGTCCTCCGGCCAGCTGAAGGCACGATATGCTTTCCTCAAAGAGCAAATTGATCATGAAGCGCATGACGCCGAAGTCCATGGTCACCACGTCGGAAATCTCGAACGCTCAGTAATGGAATGGGTTGCTGGATTGGAGATACACGGATGACACATGTCGCACATGGGCTGGTCGAAGAGTTTCCTGAGTTCAAACAGAAGATCCATGACCTGAAAATGGCTGATGTGATGTTCAGCCGGATGGCCGATGAATATCACACACTCAACAAGGCTGTGCACCGCGCAGAAGCTGGGCTTGATCCAGTCGACGATGCCAGGTTGGCTGGTATGCTCAAAGAACGCGTGCATCTTAAGGACAAGATATTCGCGCGCCTAACTCAGAGTAACTAGCGGCGCTCCACAACATTCTCCCGACATGGGTCGCTAACCAATGGGTCCAATGGTCCATGTCGGTCAGGATTCTCTGTCGAAATCTCCCAACCCAGACTTGGATCGCGGTGCTGCAAGAATAGGATCGTCGGACACCTCGAAACCATCACTGAGGACAGTTGGATCGAAGTTCATCGCGTCGCAGTCGCCGTCCGCTTCAGTTGCCGTTGACAGCACGGTCAACCGCGCCGCGATGATTTGGGTGTGGTCGCCCGTCCAGCGTATGGCAGCGTTGTCGGGATCGTCATCCGGGTTTGCGATGGTCACGACCATGTCCCAGGACACGTCGCCGACCGCCAGATTTGCATCCATGTTCTCACGTAAAAAGTTTTCGCTCTGCTCGACAATGAACGATTTCGGTGTGGCTGGTACCATCGACCAACGGATCGTCGTACGCTCACCCGCCTCGTTGACCAGGTAGAACGCATTTACACTGTTGAAGGTCGTGCCCTCATAAGGGCGGTTCACTTTTTCCCGATCTTTCTTGTGATGTTTGAGATAGGCGGCGAGTTCCGGACGTTCGGCGGCAAGTGCTTTGACAGCCTCCCCGCCCTTAGACTGGCTTCTCACGCAGCGGCTAACGGAAATTCGGTCCGGCAACGGACTGATTTCCAGCTTTTCCAGAACTCGGCAGGTTCGCTCTACGCAAACCGTCAAAAAAGTGTTCTTTTGCAGAACCCTCAGACATCGGAAAAGCCTTGTCGATGTATTTCAAAGTGAACTCGTTGTGATTGCCGTATCGGCGTGTTGCCTTGTTTGCTGCAATCAACGCAGCGCGCGCGTCAGCTTCTCTTCCCAAATGGCCCAATGCGCATAGTTCTCCCAGAGACGTCATAATGTTCCGTTGCACATGTGCAGTGTCCGCCTCCTGCACTACTGACAGGGCTTGGTCGTACTTGCCGATCATCGCCAGCGCACTTGCTATGCTCCCAAGTGCGGCGCTTTTCCACCAGTCAGTTGGGTCAAGGTCAATAGCATAGCGAAATTCGTCTATAGCCTTCCTTGGCCTGCCAGACTGCCAAAGGGCTTTGCCAAGAATGTAGTAGCCAAAGGCAGAGTTTGGGTTGATTTCAATTGACTGTTTGGCAGCGACCAATGCACCGTCGTTCACTCCCTTAAGCATATTGATGCGTGCTTGCGCTATCCAGGCTTTGGGAGACAATTCGTCCAAATCCAACGCCATCTTGGCGGACCTTTCAGCTCGCTGACAAGCTTCCTCCCAATCCTGGCCAGGTTCGCTTGTTTGCGCCAGTACGCTCAACCAGAAGGACAGTTCGCTGTGGGCTTCGGCAAAGCCAGGGTCGAGATCCACGGCTTTCTCAAAGTGTTCAATCGCAGCTTTCACAGGAACTTCCGTGTAGGCATGGCTGAGAGAGATCCCGAATTGGTAGTGCTCCCAGGCATCCAGGCTGTTGGGATGCTTACGCTGGGCTCTCTTGCGTTCACTTAGCGAGACATGGGGCAACAACGACAAAACCACAGCGCGTGTGATTTCGTCCTGCAAATCAAAAATGTCTTCGATCCTGCGATCATATTTTTCGGCCCAAACATGAGTGTCATCGATGCCATCGATCAACTGTACGGTGACGCGCACGCGATCCTGTGAACGTCGAACACTCCCTTCGACCACATATCTGGCATTGAGCTTTCTGCTGATTTCAGTGATCGACAGGTTTGCATGACGCAACGAGAATGAAGAATTTCGGCCCACAACCGAAATCTCTCGAAACTTCGAGACAGCAGTAATGAGATCTTCGGATAGCCCATCCGAGAAGTAGTCGGCCTCGTCATCACTTGAGAAATTTTCCAGCGGAAGAATGGCAATGGATGGCCGCCCGCTTGTTAAAGGTGTTTGATTAGCCGCCAGCCCTGCATCGGAATTGACTGTGTCAGTTTCATCTACGGCATCGTCCACCTGACCTTCGGCTGATAGATCCCGAACAACGATATTCGATGGTTCCTCGCTTGCGGGTTCATCATCATCGATCTGCACCACGCCGCTCGCGAAACGATAGCCGACCCGATGCAGTGTTTTTATGTGAGACTCAGCTTCGTCAGCATCAATCGCACGTCGCAAGCTGCGCATCCGGGTTGTCAGCACGCTATCGCTGACTGCGCGGCCCTCCCATACGGTTTCGAATATCTCGTCCTTTGAAACAGCGCGGTGGTGATTTTCGAGCAGAAGAGAAAGAAGGCTAAAAGTCTGTGGCTGCAACTCTATAGGAGCGCCATTGCACGTCAACTCTCTGCGCGCGACATCAAGCTGACACGCCCCAAACCAGTATTTCATTTCGTCCGTTCCCCACAAGCCAGCACACTATAGTTGCTGTCTCGCACTCACTCAATCTGCATCTTCATAGCTTCTTGAGAAGTTCTTCCGAAACAGAACAGGCCTCGGTCATCTCCCCTTCAAGCAATTGTTCCGTCGAAGCATCAATGATGCGTCCATCGCTTAGGGCGAGAAATGACCAAGCCGAGCACAATAAATCGGCGTAACAGGAGATACACTATGAACTCAAATACTAACTGGTGGACATCCGGAACCGATTGGTTCTCGGATTTTGGCAATGGAATCGGAAACGTTGGGACCAACAACGGTCAAGGTAACGCTCCCGGCACCACAGGAAACGGAAATTTCAATGTTGGGTCCGGCAACGGTAACAACAACGGCGGCAGCTTCAACGGCAGCGGCAACGTTGGCGGCAACAATGGCAACAACAACGGCGTTGGCAACATGCCACTGGATGAAGCGGACACGACAGCACAAGTTGAAGCTGCTTCCGCCGACGCTGGCATGTCCGACAGCTTCGACTGGCGCGGTTTCCTATCTGATCTGCGTGCCTCCGATGAGCCTGCAGCGTCAGCCCAAAAAGAAACAGCTGACGACGCCGGCCAGGATGAACAACCACAGGCGGACGCATTCGAATTTGTCAGTGCCAGCGGTCAAGGCAACACCGGTCAGAACAATGGCGTCGGCAACATCGGTGGCTTTAGCGGTAACGACAACACTGGCGACAACAACGGCAACAACAATGTCGGTGGGGTCAACGGCAACAACAACGGCAACGACAACTTCGATGCCGCTGACTTGCCTTTGTTTGACTTCGGTTCCTGGCAGGACATGACCCCAGATTGGGGCGATTTTTTCGCATAGCTCCCTGTGCGAAACCGGTGACAGCAACTTTGTGTTGTGTCACCGCTCCTGCACTGCGGCTCCCCCCATCACAGCCGCAGTGCACTTAAGAACATCCGCGATGACAAGTTGCGCACGTGCTTTTGGACGTCCAGTATTCAGCAGCCGAGCTGCTTGATACTTGCATCAAGTTTCAGCGAGTGTCACTGTGCCCTTAATTCTTGGACCCTGAAGTAATGGCAAGCATTTGGGCGAGTCTTGTGCCTTTAATTACTGGATATCCACAAGTAGCCAACTGGCAGATTGAAGGATTCCCTCGGCGCTCCTGAGCAGTTCACCGCGGTCCGCATTCCCACCGAGTTGTGTGATCGCCAACCTTGCTGCTGCGAGATACTCGGGCCGAGGAGAAGTGCTTATGGCATTGCCAAGTTGTTTAGCTCAGGCTGGGGAAGACGATGTCCATTTCACTAGGAGGTCATCTCAGCGGCGTAGCTTTTCCAAAGATCGAAAGCGTCTGATCTGGCATGACGGTACGAGTTGGCGGATAGTCGATAGCGGCGCGGACGGAAGATTGTGTTGATTTGATCGTGTGCAGAGAGAAATCGTTGGGCGTGCCTAGCCGACTTGAACCGGCCGATGATTTTCTCTCTTTTTCGGGTCGGCCGGTGTGATCCTTCGATGCGATTGTTTAGACCCTTGTGTGCGCGATGGTCCGCGTGTGGCGCCACTGTTCTTATTGGCTTGATGTAACTGCGCAATTTGTCCGTTATGATGACACGTGGTTGGCCATAACGCGCTATGAGGCGTGTCAGCAAGCGCTTTGCAGCCTTCGCGCTGCGATGCTTCAAGACCAAAATATCGAGCACATCGCCATTTGCATCAACGGCGCGCCAAAGCCAGAATGTCTCGCCGTTGATCAAAATGACGACTTCATCGAGGTGCCATTTGTCAGCGCAGCCTGGTCTTTCACGCTTGGTGCAATCTGCAAAATGGCGTCCAAACCGGTTCACCCAAAGCCGGATCGATTCCCGGCTCACGATCACGCCACGTTCAGCCAAGAGGTCTTCAACGTCAGCAGTGCTCAAAGCAAAGCGATGATACGCCCACACTGCATAGGCGATGATCTCTCGTGGGAAACGAAAACCTTTCAGGCGCGGCAGATCAGACGGAATGTTCATGAGAGCGACCTACGCCAATCGAACAGGGCTAACAACTTGGCAATGCCGTTCAAGGATATCGCTTGGAAAGCCCAACTTCGGCTTCATGGGCGCTACCGGAAATTGATGGCGCGCGGGAAGCGAAGCAACGTGGCGGTCACGGTAGAAGCTAGGCATAAAGCTCCTTGAAACGCTCAACACACTGCCGGAAACCATCTTCAAAATTTCCGTTTCCGGGATGGAACACGCTTTCAAAGCTGATGACACCGTCATAGCCATCAGAGCGTAACGCTTCGGCCATCGGCTGGAACTGATCCGACAGTTGACCTTCCCCCATACGCTTCACTTCAAGCGTCGCACGCGGTGTATCAACCTGAACATCTTTGATGTGGATATGGCCAAGATAGCCGTCTTTGGCCTCTTCATAGCCAGCGGGATAAGCTTCTTCGTGGCACCAGCAATTGTTTGCAGGATCCCACAGGATTTTCAGCGTATCTTTGGCATCAAGATCATCGATCAGCTTGCGACCTGTGTAGTTGGAATTGACCATCGTGCCATTGCCAGTTTCAACAACCAGCGTTACGCCAGCATCCTTGGCCACATCAATCGCGGGTGCGATCAACGGCAACATCTTGTCCCATTCCCCATGCGCCACGTTCCATTTCTCGGCACCACCATGGCCCCATAGGATTTGCTCTTTCTTGGGCGTCATGATGCGCACCAATGGGCTGCCGACAACGTGCGCCATGTCGATCACACGTTTCAGCGCGTCCATATGCTTGGTGTGCAGGTCATCACCCGGCACGTTCGCGCCCGTCATCCCAGCAAAGATGTGGCGCGACAGGCAAGACACAGGCTTGCCACGATCACGCAACAATTTGTCGATCTCTTTGATCTCTTGCGCTGAATGATCCCCCACTTCTGTATCACCAACGAATTGCAGCTCTGCATATTCAAGGCCGAATTCGTCCATCACATCGACAGTATGTTTCAGATCGCGGCTAATGCCGTCGCAGATTACACCTAATTTCATTGTTTTTTGTCCTTCTTAACGGTGAAGTTCTGCGCCAACGATCTCTTCGATCACCTTGGTGCAGGCCCAGTTATCGCCTTCGGGGAATTTCGACTTACCCGCGTGAAAAATCTGCATGGCACTTGATGCCATTTGCATAGGGACGCCTAGCTCTTCGGCCAGGTTCATCGAAATGGTCAGATCCTTGTGCATTGTTCCAATGCCCGATCCTGTATTTTCGAATTTCCGGTCGATGATGTTTTCGAGTGCTGTATTCGTGCAGCCGCAGCCCGCGCCCGAAGTTGAAAAGACCTTGAATAGGTTTTCACCCTTCACACCAGCTTTGGCAGCGAGGACAGAGGCTTCAAACGTCGCCGAGAAAATCGACCCTATCAGCGTTTGCAAACAGGCTTTCACTGTTTGACCGTTGCCTGCCGCATCACCAACGCGATGGATGGTTGCGGACACAGCCTCCATTGGGCCCGCAAACTTGTTCAGAACCGCATCAGGGGCCGCCGCGATCATTGTCAGTGTACCGCCCTGAGCGCCTGGGAAACCGCCAGATACGGGGCTGTCAATCAGATCAATGCCGGATCCCGCCATTGCCGCGCCGAGTTCAGAAGCTTCACGCGGCTTGATGGTGGCGGTCAGCACAACCCCTCCGCCCTTTGCCATGTTTTCAACCAGACCCTCAGCGCCAAGTATAACACTTTTCGCCTGATCGCCATTCATCACCATGACGTAGACAATGTCAGCATTCTTCGCGACGTCGATAACACTGGACGCTGCATTGCCACCCATCTCTTTCAAAGCGCTCATCCGCGCCTCGCTCAGGTCAAAGCCAGTCGTTTCGAACCCGTTTTTGATCAGGTTTTTGGCCAGACCACTGCCCATATCCCCAAGTCCAATTACACCTGCGCGCATATCCATCTTCCTTTTCCTGTCCGGCGCTTTCACCACAACGCGCTTCATTTAGGCGCCCGCTTGGGCGTCTGTGACTTGCGAGGATTTCAGCACACTTGCGCCGGGCGGGTCCGTTAGACACCCCGCTGCCCGAATTCTTGTTTAGTGTCCGTACACGGCAACCGGGATCCAAAGAACCAACTGCGGAAACAGACAGATCAGGATTAGCACCAGAAATTTTGCCATTAGGAATGGCGCAGCACCCAGAAAGATCTTGCCAATGGGCAACCGTGAAATTGCGGCACAGACATTCAGGCAAATTCCGACCGGTGACGTACAGGCCCCTCACGATAAAGAGAATCAGACATCGCGAGCGCTTCAACCGCAACTTCATCAAAGATTTCCTGAAGATCAGACGGCAATCCTTCGTACCAGGTTTTTGTTTACGATCAACGGATCCGGGCCTGTCATGTGGTTGGTCAGCGACAGGTATTTCTGAACTTCATACACGTTAAAATCCCAAATGTTCTGAGGTGGGTTGTGCTGACCGTCAATCACGCCCTAATGGGTCTCCGAAAAAGGCATAGCCATGGGCGTTGACCCTAGTGCCGTCCCGGTCGCGATCATCAGATCAGACTGAGGCTCGCGGATTTTCAAACCGGCGAGATCTTCGACTTTGGTGATAGGGCGCACGTTGTTTGTATAGGCGCGGAAGCCCTGGCTGATGCCGGTTGCCGGAATGTGGTAGCCATTCTTTGCCGCGCGTGCTTCGATACTGTCAGTAAATTCGCTGCCGACAAGGCACTGCATTTCGCCCAGTTCGCCACAAGGAATGGCAGCTGGTAGATGTTGAACGCACCGGATGCATCGGCAAAGAACCCGCCGCGCGTCCCCTGGATCAAACCAGAGGTCACCTGGTCCATCATTTCGCGTTCATTACCAATTGTGCCGCCAAAGAAATTATCAACTTCGATGCGACCACTGGAGCGTTTCTCCAACTCGGTCTCAAAGAATATCATCGACTGCGAGCGGATGGATGTTTCAGGCTGCTCGTTGCCATATTTGGAGGTGAATTCCTGCGCGCTTGCACCATTGCCTGCAAGCACAAGACCAGCAATTGCGAACAGTTTCGTAGATAGTTTCATTTTGTCCTCCCTAAGAGCTGAAGCTCAGTGCCCGGCTGTTTGTCCGGGACAACTTGTCAAAGCAAGGCAGAATCCATCATTAAAGAAATACTGATGTATTTTGAGGTGTTCAGAGACATAAGCAGCATGTTATTGATGAGAAATGATGGATGATTCTACGCAATCAGACGGTTCGTTTGTGCCGCGTCACGCAAAGCAATCCGAAATCGCGAAGCTTGCGGGCGTGGGAATCGCAACCGTTGACCGGGTGCTGAATGAACGCGGGCGCGTTAAAGAAGCGACCCGTCAACGTGTGATGCAGGCCAAGAAATCTATCGAGACAGGCTCACCGGTCCAAAGCCGACGTAAACCGTGGCGCCTGAAAGTGTTCCTGCCGGAGGTCGCCGGCCCATCAACTGAGTTCTTGGGCGAGTGCTTTCAGCGCTTTGGAGAACGGGGAAACGCAACGATCGAATGCATCTTCACAACAAAGATGGAACCAGCCGTTCTGGCCCGCAAGCTTCGGTCCTGTGAAGGACAAGGCATCGATGCGGTCGCCTTTCAGGCCCTCGAAGATCAACGTGTGCGCGATGCTGTTGAACATCTCAAGTTGCGCAACATTCCCTGTTTAGCTTTGGTATCCCCCCTCGCTCATGCGCCACTCATTGGGTTCGTTGGAAGTGATAGCCGCGCAGGGGGACGTACAGCAGGATTGTTGATGGGGCTGGCTTGTCCCCAGGGCGGCAAGATCGTCATCCTGTCGGGCGGTCAGCTGTATCGCAGCCATGAATACCGAGAAATGGGATTTCGTGCGTATCTGCGCAGTGATTGCCCACATCTCGAGGCGATACAGACCGTGAGCGGACAGGACGACACAATTGGTAACTACAATGCAATTCTGGAGATTCTTGGAATGCACCCTGATATCGTAGGGGTCTATAATGTTGGCGGCGGGAACGAAGGTGTTGTACGCGCCCTGAGAGAGAAGAACCTGACAAATGAAGTCAAATTTATCGGCCACAACCTGACCGGAAAAACACGGGAATACATCCTTGATAGAGCGATGCAGTTTATTGTCCATCAAAACATGCAAATGATCGCTGAGCGCGCTGTGAACGCAATGATCGCAAGGCTTGAACACCGCGAAGTGCAGATCTCGTCGGTTCCGGTCGAAGTGATAACGCGCGAGAACCTGAACGATGCAAACTGGGCCTAACAAGGAAGCGTCGGAATAGAGGCATCTTTTGAAGAGAAGCTATTTGACCTGTTTCAGAATAGGGATGCAGGCAACTTTTGAGCAATCACAAATCTGACATGCTTCGGCCTCTTCTTTTCGACAACGCGCCTTGGAACGTGTTTGCTATTTGAGGGCATCACGCTCCAAGGCGCACCACCAAATGGCCGACTTTTGCTCCGCCACGCTGGCTGGAACTTCCAGCAGGAACTCAAATGTTTACGCACATACCAGATTTGGTGCGATCCATCGCAACAAGAGTTCGAAACTTGCGGATGTTGTCATTCGGAAAGAAGAGACGTTGGGTCAGGTCTTCATACTCAGACATGTCTCCAACTATCACGATCAAAATGAAATCCACTTCTCCGGTGACATAGTAACATTGCTGGATTTCGGGCGCTTCTTGGAAGCTGCGCTTTGTTTCATCAATGCGACCTGAAGTTTCCGCCCGTAGTTCTACCTCTACAACTATGGTTAGTGGCAGCCCGACAGCATTTGGGTCGATCTGGGCGGTTTGAGCAGAAATGGTCCCGTTGGATTCCATCTTCTTGACTCGCCGTTGCACAGAAGCAGTCGAAAGATTTACAGCTTCGCCGATCTGGCGCTGTGGCAACGTGCAATCTTGCTGCAAAAGTTTGAGAATCGCCAAATCAAAGGCGTCCAGTCCTGATGATGAATATTCTCGTACCATGGCTTGAACATGCAAATTTTGAACGCAGTTCTCCAGCAAGTAGAGCTCATTTAACGATCCGAGTGAAGTATTTTTGCGCGCAAGCACAGAAAGGACTTCCGATGCTCAAGCAATATGAAACCGCAAAAACCGAATTTGTAGCCGTTCAGCCAAGGTTCGGGTCTGAAGTCATTGAAACACTTTCGCGAACCCGCTTTGACGAGGCCGAGGCCGAAATCACTGCGTGGGAAGGATACAAACCTACACCTATTTTTGACCTTACCGGACTTGCTAACATTCTGGGCCTCAAGGCTGTATATTACAAACATGAAGGCCCACGTTTCGGACTTGGCAGCTTCAAGGCCTTGGGCGGAGCCTATGCAGTACTGCGCAGCATTCAGCGCGAATTGTCGAATGCTGAAGGGCGCAAGATCACTGTCGAAGAGATCCGGAATGGGCACTTTGCGTCTCAGATATCTGAAATGACCATCATATCTGCGACCGATGGCAATCACGGGCGATCTGTCGCCTGGGGTGCTCAACGGTTTGGAGCGAAGTGTCGAATCTACGTCCATGCAGAAGTCAGTGCATTCCGCGCGGATGCGATGCGCAAATTGGGGGCGGAGGTCATTCGGGTCAACGGGGACTATGACGCGACGGTCGCGCAAACTCGTGTTGATGCAGAGGAATTCGGCTGGATAATAGTGTCCGATACATCCTGGCCAGGGTATTGTCTGCCCCCCCTAGACGTGATGGCAGGATATGGGGTTATGGCACGAGAGATTGTGCGAAAACTTCCGGAACCACCGACGCATGTTTTCCTTCAAGGGGGCGTAGGCGGTCTTGCAGCATCTGTGATTGCAGCTTTTCATCAAGAATGGGGCAAGGCTGCACCGCTCAGTATCGTGGTTGAGCCCGAACTGGCACCCTGCCTTTTTGCCAGCGCTAAGGCGGGTGCACCGACATCTGTCAAAATTGAAGAAGAGACACTGATGGCAGGGCTGTCATGTGGTGAACCTTCTCAGATCGCCTGGAAAATTCTTGAAAACTCCGTTCACGGCTTCATGACCATATCCGAAACACTGGTCGCACCGGCTGTACAAATGCTGGCAAATGGACAAAGTGAGGGCTGCCGAATTGAAGTCGGCGAAAGTGCCGTGGCGGGCTTGATTGGCTTGATCTGTGGCGCAACATGCCCCTCTTTGCGAGATGAGATGAAGCTACACTCCGAAAGCCGCGTGATGATTATTGGCTCCGAGGGCGTAACTGACCCAAGCCTGTTCCAGGCTATTATGGCGGATCAAGATTGATCACTTGATTTGTCGGGCGCAACACAAGTCTGCGTGCTGAAGATCCATAAATTCATGGGTTATTCAGTTCCAGAAATCATTGGCCTGCGCAACCGTCTGAAAATTTGTGGCCACTACATGCGATACCATCGTCAGGCTGTCAGCATTGTTTGCATAATCCGGGCGCATACGGCCTCGCGCCTCATCGTCAGGCTGGGTCATTTTGACCGCCATACGCGACAGCTTGATTGCAAGTGCATAACCCTCTTCTGGGGTGTCGGTTTTCAGCGTCGGTAGCCAGGACATGGGGTTCTCCTTTTTGAGTTGATCGCGGGTTCCCGCACTGGCGGGCGCCCGAGGTTTCGGGTCTATTTTTCGCCCAAGCGCACACCCACTCCATGGGCGTAAATAGCTGAGCGTGCTGCAAGAATAGGATCGTCAGACACCTCGAAACCATCACTTAGGACAGTTGGATCGAAGTTCATCGTGTCGCAGTCACCGTCCGCTTCAGTCGCCGTAGAAAGCACGGTCAATCGTGCGGCGATGATTTGAGTATGATCGCCCGTCCAGCGGGTGGCAGCATTGTCGGGATCGTCGTCCGGGTTTGCGATGGTCACGACCATGTCCCAGGACACGTCGCCGGCCGCCAAGTTTGCATCCATGTTTTCACGTAGAAAGGTTTCGCTCTGCTCGACAATGAACGTTTTCGTTGTGGTTGGTACCATCGACCAACGGATCGCCGTACGCTCACCTGCCTCGTTGACCAGATAGAACGCATTCACGCTGTTGAAGGTCGTGCCCTCATAAGGGCGGTTCATTTTCTCCCGATCCTTCTTGTGGTGCTTGAGATATGCGGCAAGTTCCGGACGTTCAGCGGCCAGCTCTTTGACGGCCTCACCGCCCTTGGGAAGGGTCCGGATCAAATCGATGAAATCCGACGGGTTCGAGGCGGGAAAGAAATCCTCGGTGTTCATATTGATGATGTGATAGTCACCCTCAGGTGTCGTAATATCGAAGGCCAGCCCCCGATCGCTGAACGCGTTGTCGGGCGTGGCGTTGTTCCCACCCTTGTGCGACACACGGCCATTCACCTTGGATGTCGTCTGGAAAATTGGGCTCTTGGTGTAAATGAGGATGGCAGAATCCACAGGGCTGAACTCGCCGACGAAGCAGAATCCTTTGGTGTGGTTGCGACGCTTGCCCGCTGTGATTCCGAACGTGCTTTCGAACACCTCAAAATCGTCTTTGGCGGAATTGTAGTCAGGGCCGTCAGCTTGAGCAGCCATCGCGATGGCTGCCAATCCTATGACGAAGGTGCAGGTCTTAATCATCGTCGCCTCCCTTTAGTTACGATATCTTACTATTTGATCTCTAACTATTTGCTTTAAGATGATCAAGCGCTATATTGATCTTCAACCACCGACCACACGCAATCCAGGGAAACCCTAACTTTGCCAGATGATTACAAGCATGACATTCCCGCCGATCTTATCCTTGATCTGCAGCTTTGCTTTGCCGTTCACGCTGCCTCGAACAGAATTAGTGATCTTTACCGACCGCTTCTGGCCAAACACGGCCTGACCTATGCGCAATATACAACGCTTATGGCTTTGGCCGAAGAAGATGGTATGTCGATTACCCTTTTGGCCAAGCGACTTGGCGTTGCCAAAGCGACCATGACGCCATTGCTGCGCAAGCTGGAAGAAAAGTCACTGATCACGCGGAATATGGACGATGGCAGCGAACGTCAGAAGTCAGTCAAGATCACCGAAGCGGGGGGCGCCCTTTTGGGCCAAAGCTGCGAGGCGACCGAGATTGTCTTCGTTCGCACAGGTTTGACACAGAAGCAAGCAGACGATCTTATTGCCTTGTGCAAGAAGATATCAACCAACTGAAAGTGGTGTTGGGTTTGGTCTTGGCGGGATGGCGCGCGTTGAGAAATCTGACAAGGTGGAAGCCGCGGGATGTGGGCGCAGCGCTATGGGGAAAGCGCTGGCGTATGTCCCCGATGTCGGTTTGTGTTTGGGCAGGTCGTCGCGTTTTGAAAGGTCGGTTGCGCGGTCTTTTGGGTACAATCGGGCGTCTTTGTAAGTCTTTTGGCTTTGGTAAGGCTCGCGTTGCGGCGCATGGATGGCATTGAAGCAATACCTCCCTTTGACCGGCGCGTTGAGCGTCGGACCGGTGAACGCGTATGAGGCGGGCGGTTCATCATTAGGCCTGCTTTCTGTGCTAAAACATAAACAGATCCCATGGTGCGTGAGGCAGAGCTGATAGTCTGTGTCATGCCAAAATGAGGAGCTCTGATAATGACACAATCATCCGATACGCTGAACTCCATTTCATATGACCACACGCTTGTTCTCGCGATTGAGTTGAGTAGCAAATCATGGGTAGTAGCGGCACAAGTGCCTGGCCTGCCAAAGTCCAAGACCAGAAAAACAATTGCCCCCGAGAAGCTGGCCCTTGAAGCAGCAATTGATGGATATCGGACCCGCGCTGCCGCGACCGGTCATCGGGTCGATTGTGTGATCGCGACTTATGAAGCTGGATGGAGTGGATTCTGGCTGGCGCGATGGCTGATCGCAAAAGGGATTGAGGTCCACGTCATCCAACCTTCAAGCGTCCCAGTGGATCGCCGCATGCGTCGCGCCAAATCCGATGGCATTGATGCAGAATTGCTGCTCCGTACCTTGATGGCATGGCTTCGTAGAGAGCCACGGGTCTGCTCTATGGTGCCAATCCCGGATGAAGCGGATGAAGATGCACGGCGAAGCATTCGCGAGAGGACCGAACTGATCTCCGAGCGCGTTGGTCTGACCAACCGGATCGGTGCCGTCCTGGCGACACTCGGCGTGGAGGGCTACAACCCACTCCTTCAAAGTCGCCGGCGTCGATTGGCGGATCTGCGCACCGGACTAGGCGAACCACTGCCGCCAAACGCGCTCGCAAAAATCGAACGATTGTTAAGCAGGCTTGAGCTTGTACTCACCCAGATCGCTCAGCTGGAACAGGAGCGTGATGCCGTGGTAAAGGAACCCGCCAATGATGAGGCGGAGAGAATGATCCAGCAGCTTTGCAGTCTACGTGGCATTGGAGTGCAGAGCGCCACCGTGTTGGTTCGCGAGGCCTTCGTGCGCCACTTTGCCAATGGGAAGGCGTTGGGATCGTATGCCGGTCTTACAGCGACGCCCTACAACAGCGGAGGAGTGGAGCGTGAACAAGGGATCGGGAAAGCTGGAAACAGGCGGCTTAGAACGACGATGGTTGAGCTGGCATGGCTCTGGCTACGCTACCAGCCCGGTGCAACTCAGGTTACCTGGTTCCGAGAGAGAACTGGCCAGACCGGTCGGCGCATGCGTAAAGTGATGATCGTGGCACTTGCCCGAAAGCTACTGGTCGCCCTTTGGCGGTTCGTCACGGACGGGGTCGTACCACAGGGAGCGACCATGAAACCCGCCACCTAACGCTTAATGAGATCAGGCTGCTCTGCGACGGCATAGTAGCCTGGTGACCGAGGGAACGTCGCCGTTGTCCGGCGTGGCACGATAAATGCCGTCTTCACAGAGTGGTGCCGTTCCTTTGAAGCTCTCCAGTCCCGAAAGCGGGACAGTGGTTGGGATCCTCGTCCCGCCGGATGTGAGGTTTGCAGACAGGCGTCTGCCGAAAGAGAGTTCGCCTCGGGCACCAAAATCAAAAACAACCTATTGACGGAGAAATCATCATGTGAGGCCGGACAGACGACAGTACTGACGAACATGACTGCAAACATCACCAGAAAACAATTGCAATGCAGGAGCCACCCAGAGACGACATTCCGTGGCGTGTGGGCTGCAGGTTGGGGGGTGGAACAGCGTACCGCACGAGTGCTGCATACCCTTGTACTGCGACTACTCGGTCAGATCTCCTGAGACGTAACTTGATCCGTTTTTGCTGAGCAGGCGTGGCTTGTGGACGACATGAACTCGATCGCAGCAGGACGCCTGCAACGCCAGATCTAATGAGCTATAATGTAACGGCTGTAATCGTCAAGGTTCGTGCTGAGATGGAACCACCCCAGCCGGTCTCCTTGAGCCCGCAAGACCAAGCGGCAAATCTCCGGCCAGCAAAATCAGCATGTCTGCCTCCGCTTTCAAATCAGCAACGAGACGCGTAGCTCCACGCCATGCTCGGGGTGGTTTGGGACGGATGGACATTTATTAATCGGTTCGAGTATTAATCGGTTCGGGCGTATTGACCCGGAAACTGATATCGTTCTGAAGGAACGTCATCATAAATTGAATCAGTCCAATGGATAAAATATCAAACGCCATGTGCCGTAGGATGGCCCACGCAGTCACGCAATTGCAGGTGGCATCGCCGTCCTGATGATCCTCCCGACGTACATTCCGTCGGCATCGGACTAGCAACCGAGCGTTCGAGCATGTTACTTGGCGTCCATGGCAAAAAAACACGATCAATCCATGGTGGAGAACCTCTATTGGTGGGGGGTGCCGACGTTGTTTCGGTGTCCGCACCAAGGGCCGGCGGATCAGGATATCGCGCTGGTCGGTGTTCCCCATTCAACCGGCAACGGCACGACCGAGCGGGATCAACATTTGGGACCGCGTGCCGTGAGAAACGTGTCAGCAGTACAACGCAGAATGCATGGGCAATTTGGGATTGATCCCTGGTCCGCAGCGCGAATTGCAGATGTCGGTGATGTCCCATTCCCGAGGGCCAATGACAACGAACACTGCATCGCGCAGATCACCGAGTTCTATCGCAAAATCGATGCGGCAGGTGCGCGGCCTGTTTCTATCGGTGGCGATCATTCAATCACCGGTGGCATTGTTCAGGCGTTGGGAAAGGGCAAGATCGCGGGTGGGGAGCCAGTGTCCTTCCTGCACCTTGATGCCCATACGGACGTCTTCACCAAGGTGGACCACTTTCTTGGCGCAGAGAAATCAGCTGCCCATTGGGGCGCCTATCTGGCAGATCAGGGTCAGGTGGATCCGACCAAATCTATACAAATTGGCTTGCGAGGCCACGCGCGCACGCTGGACTGGCTGCAACCGTCCTACGACTACGGATACAACGTGGTCACTATGAAGGATTTTCGCAGGCGCGGCGTTGCGGATGTTGTTGCGCAGATCAAAGAGACTCTGGCTGGCCGACCTGTGTACATCACCTTTGACCTTGATTGCCTTGATCCTACCGTCGCACCAGCGGTGTCGAACATCGAAGCGGGAGAGAAAGGCTTTGATATCGACGAGGCGGTCGCGTTGCTGCACGGCGTTCGGGGCATGAACATCGTCGGTGGCGACGTGGTATGCATGATGCCAACGAAAGACTCCCCCAACAACATCACGGCATTGGTTGGGGGGGCTATCATGTTCGAGATGATTTCAATGATTACCGAAGAGGTGAGTGGCAGCGCCGCTTAGCGGGCCTTACGCGCTATCTGCTCCATGTCATTTGATAAACTGCGTATTTTTCGATCGCTCGCGAATAGCAGACCTTGGCTGGATCGCTTTGTCTAAGATTTTTTGATGCGGGCCATTGCGTTAGGTTTGGTCTTGGTGGGATGGCCCGCGTTGACAAATCTGACAAGGTGGAAGCCGCGGGACGCTTGTGCTGCGCTATGGGGAAAGCGCTGGCTTATGTTCCCGATGTCGATTTGAGTTTGGGCAGGTTGTCGCGTTTTGAAGGTTCTGTTGCGCGGTCTTTTGGGTGCAATCGGGCGTCTTTGTAAGTCTTTTGGCTTTGATAAGGCTCGCGTTGCGGCGCATGGATGGGATTGAAGCAATACCTCCCTTTGGACGGGGAAGGTGCTCAGCAAAGCGCCATTTCGCTGCGGTTGCGCCAATGGCTGCTATCAGGTCAGTGCTCGTTGCTGCAAAGCTTGTGATCGGCTAGTGATGCCAGCACATAGCAATCTTCCGAACGGCCTTCGCCGCTACAGCCTTTAGATATTCGAACGAGTTCTTTTTCGAGTGCGCGAAGCCGTTTGATCCTGGCTCTGACCTCGGAGAGCTGCGAGACGGCTATATCCGTCGCGGCTTGGCAAGATCGATCGGGATGGCCTTGAAGCTCGATTAACTCGGAAATTGCTTCAATCGAAAATCCAAGGTCGCGAGCGTGCTTAATGAAGCTTAGACGCTCTAAACCTGCCAAATCATAGCGGCGTTGATTGCCCTCAGTGCGTTCAGGCTCGGAGAGCAAGCCCATCTCTTCATAGTAGCGGATGGTCGGAACCTTGACATTTGTACGCCTTGAAAGTTCCCCGATGGAAAACATCAAAATACCTCTTGAACCTCTAGTCACTAGAGACATTACACTACGTTCAAGATAGGATCAAAAGGGCTTTCCATTGTCGGGATGTTGCGGACATGACGCCAAGTTCGACGGCGTATCAGACGACTACAAAAGGCGGCTATGGATCGTCATCGCGTTGAATGCGACGATGTTCGTTGTCGAGATGACCGCAGGTCACTACGCGAAGTCTCAGGCGCTACAGGCCGATGCTCTGGATTTCCTGGGGGACGCACTCACCTATGGCATTTCGCTCGCAGTCATTGGGGCTTCAATTCGCGCGCGCACCAATGCGGCTTTGGCCAAAGGGGTGAGCTTGCTGTTGATGGGCCTTTGGGTGTTCGGATCGACGGTGAACCGCGTCTTCTATGTAGGTGTGCCCGAAGCGGAAATCATGGGCATTGTTGGCTTCTTCGCGCTGCTGACCAACCTTGCGAGCGTGCTTTTGCTGGTGCGTTACAAGGACGGGGACGCGAACGTGCGCTCGGTTTGGCTCTGCTCGCGCAACGATGCTATCGGCAACGTAGCGGTGATGTTTGCAGCTTTGGGTGTCTGGGGCACGGCAACCGGTTGGCCTGATCTTTTCGTTGCCTCGATCATGGCAAGCCTGTTCTTGTCCTCCGCATTCCAGATTGTGCGCCAAGCCTTGGCCGAACGGAGAGAAGCTTCGGCACTCACCCACGCCGAGGCGTGATGGAAATCACATTCACCATATTTGGCCTAGGGATTGCCGGAGTTTCCCTAGCAGCAATCATCTGGTCCATAGCGTTTCCCGGCGCCAAGACTGTGGCCTCCGATAAGATACCCGCGTTGGACCCCAATCTTGGTTTGAGTGCCGACTTTCACACTGTTCGGTATTCTGCTGGTACTTGGTATTTT
Source organism: Pseudomonadota bacterium (assembly GCA_038526275.1). Lineage (GTDB taxonomy): Bacteria > Pseudomonadota > Alphaproteobacteria > Rhodobacterales > Rhodobacteraceae > 188UL27-1. The sequence goes on from JBCBGY010000041.1 coordinate 18,614, forward strand.
GGGTTGGGGACAAATTGAACTACCGCAATGGGTTCAGATTGGTTTGGGAAATCCACTAATTGTCTTGGGAAACGTTGTGGTATGGACGGAAGTTTCTCGCTTTGGCATCCCGCAGACAAGAGGTGAGTTTGGAAGTCTCAAGACAGACGGTTTCTATCGGTATTCACGAAACCCACAATACGTGGCCGACGCAGCGATGATAGTCGGCTGGATGCTACTGACCACTGCACCATTGGTCTTTAAAGTAGGGGCATCCGCGATCCTTGTTTTGCTCGTTGCACCGTTGGCAGAGGAGCCGTGGTTGAGAAAGACATGTGGATTGGCCTACGACCAGTATTGCCAACGTGTGAGACGATTAATGTAAGTGAAGTGTCTCCCGGCATTGACCTTCCCAGCTTCAACATGCCTATGCTGAAGGTGCGGTGGCCGGTCGCAGTGCGTCCGGCTGAAAAGGGAACGGGGTGAGAAACCTCGGCTGCCCCTGCAACTGTAAGCGGCGAGCAAGCCCGAAACTGCACCACTGACACATGTGTTGGGAAGGTCCGGGGGCGCGTTGAACCGCGAGCCAGGAGACCTGCCGCCAACGCAACGCCGAACGTTCGGCACCAAATGTCGTCAGGAAGGACGGCAAGGAGACTTGACATGCATATTGAACCCGGCGTCGTGGATGGCGCAAAAATGGTCCTCGCCTATGGCACGGCAGCTGCCGCAGGGGGGTACTCCCTCAAGCTTGCAGCCGACGACCTGAATACACATTCGGCTATCTCATTTGGCGTCCGCAGCGTTCTTGCTGTCGCGGCCGTTTTCCTCTTTTTCGAAGTCTTCCCGCATTTCGCGGTTGGTATCTCGGAGGTTCACTTCATCCTCGGAACCACCATACTTCTGTTGCTTGGTGCTGGCCCCGCAGCGGTCGGCTTGGCTGGCGGGTTGCTAGTGCAGGCTATGCTCTTCGCACCCGCGGACATGCCAATGTTCTTTGTCAACGTCACCACGCTGCTCTTCCCGCTGTTCGTCATCGACGCTTTGGCCAAACGCATCATCCCAGAACAGAAAGCTTTCGTTGATTGCAACTACAGTGAAGTCCTCAAGCTCTCTTTCGCCTACCAAGGCGGCGTGATCGCCTGGGTCGCCTTCTGGGCATTCTATGGTCAGGGCTTTGGTGCCGAGAACATGTCAGCCGTGGCCAGCTTTGGCGCAGCTTACCTGCTAGTGGTGCTGATCGAGCCGGTTGCAGACCTGGCGGTGCTGGGTGGCGCAAAGCTGTTCCGAGACAGCAAGCAAAACGGTTTGTTCGCACAGCGGCTGTTCAACCCAGCTTAATAGACAAGGTTCAGGCGGCCCCGAAAATAGGGCCGCCGTTTTCCATGCTACCAACCGAAGCAGACATTAGCTGCGGAACAGCATGCCTGTAACTCTGGGCTCACCCTAAACCTTCTCTGCCTGAGGCTGAACCGCAGCTCCCAGACGTTGCTACCCTTCGTTTTCGTGGCTTTCGACGCTCAAAGCGCTCAACTAACCGACCATTGGTCCTTGAAAGCCAGACGTCCGCTTTAGAAACCGAAGCAAGACGATCATCGACCCGGCGGAAAGTTCTAAAACACTCGCTCAGTTGAGCACTTGTTCAATTCTTTGCGCCGAACTATGTCATGCTTTCAGCCTTGAAAAGAACGACCTTCCAGAAATTAAGGCGCAGAGACAAACTAAATTGGATCGCACCCAATGCCCTTTACTCTGCCCAACCCAAAGCAGCGCAACCCACTCGTGTTCCCCACGGGACACACGATCCGGCCACAGTGTTCCGGAATCAGGTCATCGATCATCCAAATATCGAGATCGGCGACTGGACCTATTACAACGACAGAGGTCTACCGGAAGGCTATGCCGCCAAAATCATCCGCATGCGTTTCACGGAAAAGGACATCGAGACCCTGCTGAACCTGCGTTGGTGGGATTGGCCGAAGGAGGCCATCGAAGAGGCACTTCCAGCCCTAGAAACGGGCGATGTCGCATCGCTTGTCGCAAGCGCCCCGAACGCGGGTTAACCCATGCCACGCGCCCCGTCCTTGCGCATCTCCGAAGTGTGCACCCGCATCGAAACCGACCTCGCCGCGCCGTGGCGCACCGCGACACTTGCGGGGATGGCGGGGATGGCGCAGCACCATTTCCAACGGCAATTCGCGGCTGTGACGGGTGAGACAGTTGCGGGCTACATTCGGGCACGTAGGATGGAACGTGCGGCCCTGCTTCTGCGAGACACGCAGCAACGGGTGATCGACATCGCGCTCGAGTCAGGGTTCCAGACACACGCGGCTCTGACCCGTGCGTTCAGCAGCCATTTCGGGACCAGCCCGCGGCAGTTCCGGGCAACCGGCAGGCTGTCGCGGTGCTCTGACCTGCCTGCTCGGCCATATCTTCTGTCTCAGAGGTCTCGCAACTTCTGCGCGCATTGGGACGAGGTCCCAATCTCCGACTGTTGGCTGTGCGCGCGGGAGACACAAGGAGTTCGGGACGGACGATTCTTCGAAGACCCGGCGCAAATCCACCGGGAGTTTGGGGACTTGCGGGCAGAGCTGGGTGGCAGACCCAGCATGATCTCCACCGCGGTGTGCAAAGCGCCCACAGGGTTCCGCGACCTCAACGCTAAAGCCTATTACGGCGCGATTTTGCCCGAGCGTGTGGGGCTGACATGGCCCTCCGACTGGAAAAGGCTTGATGCAGGGTTGTATGCGGTGTTCCCACATTACGGCCCATTGGCCGCATTGTTCCTGACATGGAACCGCTGTGTGCGCGCCGGGTTCGATCAGGTCGGCGCGAAGTTCCGTCCCGGCTGGATGTTTGAAACCTACCTGAGCAAAACACCAGACGCCCCGCCAGATGAGCTCTCGGCGCTAATCTACTTTCCCATCGCGAAAAGCACAGTTAGGAAGACTGTAGAACCGGCGCGGCAGATACAGTGAGACCCACACTGATCTTATAGATTTCGCCCATCACATCTCAAGAGCTAATCGGCGCTAGCTGCGAATTGCTGGCTAAGGCCTCCCGCTTGTGTACTCTGTCGTGCGGCACCGGCGACTGGCGGGCCAGGCCGCTATGCCCTAGGTCATGACGAAGACACAAACTTTATTGCCGTCACGGTCTCTAAAGTATCCCCCGAAAAACTGTTCGTCATAAGTTAATGGTGAGCCTACATTTTCTGCCCCGAGATCCATCGCCCTCATGTGGACACGGCGCACGTGGTCGGCATCCTTGCAAATCAACGCGACCATGACACCGTTGCCCGGCCGCGCCGGATTGCCATCGCTCGGGTGCGTGACAACCAACATGGGTCTGGCCGGATCGCTGCTCCAGGCAATCATTTTTTCTAACGTGTAGGCTCGCTCCGCGCCGAACAGTACCAAAAGTGCATCGTAGAAGGTGCCAGCCCTTTCAAGGTCGTTGGTGCCGAGTGTTACATAGCCAATCATCGTGCAATCCCTTGTGTATGAAACGTCTCATCGCCGGTATTCCGCATTCGCCAAGAATCGGAGCGCAACCTCGGTGAACAACTGCGCCTGCTCGCCAAAGACCGGACAATGCCCGGCCCCGGGCAGGACCCACAGGCTGGCTTGCGGCAAACCTGTGTAAAGCTCCATGGCGCTCGTCACCGGATAGAACGGGTCCCTGTCTCCGTGAACCACGAGGCATGGGCCACAGACACGTGCCAAAAGGTCAGGCGTGAACGCGACATCGCCGTAGCTTATGTGAAACCCGTGGGCGGTCTCGAACAAGGCCCGCACCTGGGCATCGCCGCCGGGATGTTTGGAGCGCATTTCGATCCAGGAGTCATCCGGTTGCGCGTCAGCCGTCGCTTGCTTCATCAGGGCGCGCGCTCTCACGGGAAAGTAGGCGGCGGTACTGACGAGGACGGAGCTTGTGATCAGATTAGGTTTTCCCGTTGCAAGGTGCAGCAAGACCTGCCCACCACCGCTCATGCCCATCGTAGGAAGCGGTCCGACGCCCATCTCCTGCAAGTCATCCGCCACCATGCGCGCGGCCTGGCGAAAAGTGAACCTGTCGAGAGGCAGGGACATGCCGTGGCCCGGTAAATCTGGCATCAGATGTGTGTAGCCGGTGACGATTTCTCCAAAGACAGCGTCCCAGTCGGTGCCAACCCCAGTGAACCCGTGCAGAAGCAAAAGCGGTGGACCCTTTCCACGCTTGGTCCAGTGAAGCGCCGTGCTCATGCGTGCTCTGCTTTCCCGAGTACGACATCCGCCTCGCTTTGTGCGTCAAATGCTTCTTCCATAGAGCGCCAATGGTGGCGGACTTGCCGACTATCGATGTCGAACGAGAACCAGTTTCCTCCGCCGTGGGGCTGGTCGTATCGCCGGTCGATCGGAAGCCCGGCCAAGGCACAATATAACAATGTGCCGACGGCCCCATGACCGACAAACAGCACATCCCCCTCGAGATGATGCCAAACGTGATCCAAAGCCTCGCTGAGAATCCGCACCTGTGCTGCCTTGGCTGTTTCCCAGCCGCACATGCTGTCCTGCGGTCTGGCAAAGAACCGGTCGGCCGCAGCCTCGAATGCGGTTGGAGAAAGGTAGCCCGTCGCGGAGCGGTCGTTCTCGTGCATCTTCGGCCGGACTTCCATCGGCACCTGCCACGCTGCAGCCAGGCACACTGCGGTGTCGATGGCCTTTCTTTCTGCGCTGGCAACGATGCGCGTTGTTTTTGGCCAGGGCTCCGCCCGCACGAGGCGTTCTACTCGTGCAAGGCCGGTCTCTGACAATCTCCACTCCGGAATCGGGATACTTGGGTCAATCGCCACCTGCGGGTGAGTCAGATATCTCGCTTGTTTCGTCATTACAGGTTCCAAAGATCACTTAGTTTGAGTGCTGCGCTTCCACGCGCCCCTCGGGCATATCAATCCAGTCCATGAGCGGGGTAAGCCACACCGGGTCGGCGGCATAGAAGAGCCCATGCCCGGTACCCTCGTGGAAAACAATCGATATAGGGCTGGAGAGTTGTTTGTTGCGCTCGAAAAACGGAGTGCACGGGAAGCCCAGGTCATCGACGCTATCGGCCATCGACAACAAGCGGCCGTCAAGGCCGTCGGCGGACAGTTGGTCTCCGGCGATCGTCTCGGCGATACAGCCGGCGAGGATCGCGTAGTTGACCTCTGGGTCTTGCAACTCCCGCGCAGCCCGTAGCGTCATGTATCCACCCTTGCTGAACCCGACGACTGTGATGTTTGCGCTTGGCACACCAGCACCCCGCAAAGTGCGCACCTGGTCGACAATTGTATCGACATATTCCAACCCGCCGGGTTCGCGTAGCTCCGCGACCACAACATGGCCATGCGAAGACAGCGCCTCGGTGATGCCCCTGAAGTCGTAGGGCCCAAACCGTTCCGAAACGGCCTCGGGCCCTTCGGTTTCGATAATGCGTCCGTGAACATAGATGATATAGCGGGAATCGGCCCCGATCTGCTCCGGCAGGTTGTGCAAGACGGTTTGTGCAAACGCGTGACCGCCCAGCATGGCAAGCAAAAGCGCGATAGCAGACGCCCGCCGCGAGACGGCAGGTAGGCGACGGCAAAATGAGAAGTTCATGGTGAAGTCCTCTTTTGTGTTCGTGTGTACGGCTCCAACGACCAAGTAGAGGTTTTCGTAAGCGACGCTTTCCCGATCGTGCTTTTGCGTGAGTTTAAGCGCCGAAAGGTTAATTGCCCTGCGTGATCGCGACGAAATCGGCGACAGCCACGGCGATGAGAATTGCGAGAGCAGACCGCTCTTTACGTTTCGTGGATGGCCTCGAATGATTGGGGTGTGCTGGTTGGGCCCACACGGTGCGCTGTACGCGCCAGGAACGCCGAGATAGACCGTCGGAGACCGCAAGGGTTGTCTATATGCAATAAGTGCCCGCCGGTAAGGATCTCAAACTCTGCGCCTGCGATCCTTTCGGCGCTCAGCCGTGCGCCACGATGCGTGGCTCTGTTCTCGCTGCCTACGATAACAAGTGTCGGCACCATTACCTGTGCGAGGTGCCGGCGCCCGTCATAAGTCCGGGCCGCATCGAAGGCGTCGAGGATACGATCACGCGGCATCTGGGACAGGAAGCGGCGCGCCTCTTTTGCCGCAGCGGGGGACTGGCCGGCGGCGCCCATCAGATTGAGCCAGGACCGTGGAAGGCATTGCAGCAAAGGGCGCGCCAGCCTAGGTCCGGCTCGTCTGATCCAACGGTCGGTGACTGTTGGCACCGATTCCACCAGAATCAGCGCCCTTGGACGCATTGCCGTCCGCGCGAGCAATTCCAGCGCAACCATACCCCCAAGGGAGTGCCCGATCAGCACCATGTCGTCTTCAACACGTGGCAAAAGCGTGTCCGAGAAGCGTTCGACCGTCGGGGCCGCGACCGCTTCAGCATCCCCATGCCCGGGTAAATCCGGCATTTGCGCGCGCGGAAGATCGGAGGTGAGGTCAAGCCACGTGGCGCCCGACAAGCCCGCGCCGTGAATCCACAGACTGCTTATGTCCTTCAGGAAATCTTCGCTATTCGCCATGGTCCCTCCAAACATCAGCGGGTAACATGATGACCCTGCCCTGTATCACGGTCGTCGGCGCGAATGGGCCGCGCCCGGGCTGTACTGCAAACAACCGATGGGACGCCAACCAACCCTGAAACTCAGCTACGTCGGCCAAGTGGGTAGTGCCGCCTGCCTCGACGACGATCTTGACTTCAAGAGCCATCATGTTTCTCATCATTCTGAGCACTTGCTCAATTGAGCAAGTGCTCAGTGAAGGGGTAGATGTCAAGGGAGGTGTATGAACCGATTATCAGGGCAGGAACGGCGGTCGCAAATCGTTGAAGGCGCGTGCGCCATCATCCTGGAAAAGGGCCTTTCCGGCACAGCAACCCGGGATGTTACGCGTCATCTAGGTGTCGGGTCAGGGCTGTTGCACCATTATTTCAAGACATGGGGAGAGCTGCGCGCAGAAGTCGTGAAGACGTTCATCCATCAGGAGATCGCCGCATTGCGCCAGGCCCTGTCTAACTGCCCAACAGATCGCGTGTTTGAGTGCTTCATCGACTGGATGACCTCTGACCCTGACCTGCGGTTCTGGAAACTTTGGCTGGATGCCATCGAAGAAGCGCGCCGTGACCCCGATCTGGCAGCGATTGTTCAAGATGGTCATGTTCAATGGCACGCCGCGATTGTGGAAATGCTCGAACGATCCTCCGAGAACGGTCCTTTGGACAATGTCCATGCCCAACACGCAGCGTGGCGAGTCTCAGCATTATTCGACGGGTTAATGGGGATCATGACCATCGGGCGCGCGCCGTTGACCAAAGAGTTCGTGAAAGAGCTTGTGTCCGAGCAGATTGACAT
>JBCBGY010000042.1:0-25804 GCA_038526275.1 Pseudomonadota bacterium
TCACGCAGAGCATGGTCATGCCCTCTTCCGCGAGCTCGATCATCGTGTCGAGCACTTCCTTGATCATCTCCGGGTCAAGCGCCGAGGTTGGTTCGTCGAACAGCATGATCCGGGGTTTCATGCACAGGCTGCGCGCGATGGCCACACGCTGCTGCTGACCGCCGGACAACTGACCCGGATATTTGTTGGCCTGATCCGGGATCTTCACCTTGGTCAGGAAGTGCATCGCCGTTTCTTCGGCTTCCTTCTTCGGGGTCTTGCGGACCCAAATCGGCGCCAACGTGCAGTTTTCCAGGATGGTCAGATGCGGGAACAGATTGAAGTGCTGAAAGCACATGCCAACCTCTGACCGGATCTTGTCGATGTTCTTCAGATCGGACGAAAGCAGCGTCCCATCGACCGTGATCGACCCGGCCTGATGTTCCTCCAACGCGTTGATACAGCGGATCAGCGTGGATTTGCCGGATCCGGACGGACCGCAGATCACGATCCGTTCGCCGCGATAGACGGTCAGGTCAATGTCGCGCAGGACGTGGAAGGTGCCGTACCACTTGTTCATATCCTGGATCGTGATGGCGACCTCGTCGGATACCTTCATCTGGGACGTATCGACGCTCAGCTCTTCATGCATAGCCATTGCGGGTCTCCTATCTGTGATCGGTCGCTAGGCGGCGTTCCAGCCACTGCGAGTACTGTGAAATGCCGTAGCAAAAGACAAAGAAAAGGCAGGCAGCAAAGCCCAACAATTCCCAATAAACACCGTTCCATTCAGCGGATGCGAGGATCGGCCCGCGGATCATGCCCACAAGGTCAAACATCGAAATGACCGAAACCAGTGCCGTGTCTTTGAAAAGGCCTACGGCCACGTTCACGATGCCGGGGATCGATATTTTCAATGCCTGTGGCAGGATGATAAGCCGGGTCGCTTGGGCGTAGTCCAATCCCAGACTGTCGGCTCCCTCATACTGGCCCTTGGGTAAGGCGGCGAGGCCTCCCCGGATCACTTCGGCGATGTAGGCTGCCGAGAACATAGTGATCATGATCACAACCCGCAGGAACAAGTCGACTGTCGAATCCGGCGGGAAGAAATAGGCCAGCATGACCGAAGCTACGAACAGCAGCGTGATCAGAGGAACGCCACGGATGAACTCAATGAATAGGACACAGATGACCTTGATCAGCGGCATGCTTGACTGCCGACCTAAGGCCAATGCGATGCCGAGGGGGATCGACAAGGACACACAGGTTACGCCGAGCATCATGTTCAGCATAAAGCCCCCAAGATCGCGGCTGGGCACGGCTGTCATCCAGGATGAATCGTTGGCCGTTTCGGGGATCAGCAAGCCGCCGATGTTCCAAAAGACCAGCGCCGCCGCGATCCCGCCCAGAAAGCCCAGTGCGAAATTGTCCTTCACAAACCGCTGGTAGACAGCCGCACCGGCAATGCAGCCACCCAAAGCGATCAGTGGCACGGCCAATGCGCCACCCCAAATCAGGTAGTACGCGATGAACGGGTAAAGCGCCGTGAAGATCAGAAGCTTGCGTGGTAGATCGAAGAACAGCACCGGTGCCGCGGCGACAAACAGCAGCACAAATGCCAGGGCCGGTCGCCAATAGAGTTCGTTCGGATACTGGAAGCCAAACAGAAGCTGGTTCCACCGTTCCGTCAGGACCGAGAAACAAGCGCCTACTGCCCCTTCCAGCACTTCCCGGCATTCTGCCAGGCTGGACGTTGTCCAGATCCCGTTCAGCATCCATGGCAGAGCACCAGCAAGGATGTAGTAGATGAAGATCGCAGCGACGACGGTCAGGATGCCGTTAGGCCAATTGGAAAACAGGTTGTCCTTTATCCATTTGACCGGACCGGCAGCGGTCATCGGCGGTTCGCGTTGCGGGATGGCTTCGGTTCTGACAAAGGCCGTCGCGTGATGTTGGGTATCAGACATTGATCAACGCTCCTTCAACGCGACAGACTTGTTATAGACATTCATCACCGCCGAGATCGAAAGCGAGATGGTGAGGTAGAAGAGCATCAACAGCAGCACACATTCGATCGCGCGTCCTGTCTGGTTCAGAGTGATCCCACCCAGCGTCGCCGTGATGTCGGCATAGCCCACGGCAATCGCCAGCGAGGAGTTCTTTGTGATGTTCAGGTACTGCGAAATAAGCGGCGGGATGATCACCCGTAGCGCCTGTGGCAGGACGACCAGGTTCATGATCCGGTTCGGTCTCAGGCCCAGTGCGCCAGCCGCTTCGGTCTGACCTTTGGACACAGCCTGAATACCGGCGCGCACATTCTCTGCAATGAAAGCCCCGGTATAGATCGACAAGGCAAACCACAGCGCAATCAGCGGTGTGCCGATCTGGATGCCACCCCGGAAGTTAAAGCCGCGAAGCTCCGGGTAATCCAACCCAATCGGCATACCCATGATGAAGTACATCAGGATGGACGGAACGAAAAAGATCGCCAGGCTCGGCCAAAAGGTGGGGAGCATTTGACCTGTCGAATAAAGCAGGTTTGTCGCGTAGCGGCGGTAGCCCCAGATCCCGACCAGCGACGCGAGGAAGGTCAGAACGACCACGATTGATCCCGGGCCCCAAACCGGACCGGGAATGTAGATCCCGCGATTGGTGAAGGCGAAGGCGCCGAGCAGCATGGTTGCTTCAGGATCTTCGCCTCGGAAGGCCCGCGGGGCTGGCAGAACGGCGATGGTGATCGTGAAGATGATCACGATCCAGATTAGAACCGGGATGTTGCGGAAGATCTCGACGTAGAACGCCATCAGCTTGGATACAAGCCAGTTCTTGGACAGGCGCAAAACACCTGCCAGCACGCCAAAGATAGTGGCGGTAATACAGGCCAAGAAGGCCACAAGCAGAGTGTTAAGAATGCCAACTATAGCCGCCCGCAAATGGGTCGACTGGCTGTCATATTCGATCAGGCGCTGATTGATATCGTATCCGGCGGGTTCGTAGAGAAAGCTAAAACCCAATTGCAGGCCAGCTGCCCGGAGGTTGGCCGCCAAGTTAGAGCCCAAGTAGGCTATGGCCGTGATGAGAAGCAAAAGGGCTATGCCCTGAAAGGTGAACGCACGGTAGCGCGTATCGTTAAAGAGCATCGACAGCCGGAACGTATCCTGCTGCGGTGGGTCAGACAAAGTGGCCATGAAAACCTTCCCCTGAGGCGCCCCGGGCTTCGTGTCCAAATCGGCGGTTTCTACCGCTCTTGCCTGGCCCGGATGATTAAGTTGGGAGCAGATGCAAAAAGGGCGCGGTGTGACCGCGCCCTTTTGTTTTTTTACCGGAACGGAGGTGAGTAGATCAGTCCGCCCTCTGTCCATTGCGCGTTTAGCCCGCGCGCCAGACCGATTGGCGTTGCTTCACCAATGTTCTTTTCGAAGATCTCACCGTAGTTACCGACGGCTGTGATGGCTTTGGTCGCCCAGTCAGCATCCAGGCCCAGCATCTCGCCCAGAGTACCTTCGGTGCCCAGCAAGCGGTTCACTTCCGGGTTGTTGCCTGCCGCAGACGCCAGCTCAGCAACGTTGGTCGACGTCACGCCAAGCTCTTCAGCCGTGATCAGCGCGTTCAGCGTCCAACGGATGATGTCGCCCCAATCGTCATCGCCATGGCGGACCAACGGGCCAAGCGGTTCTTTCGAAACGATCTCGGGCAGAACAATGTGAGCTGCCGGATCTTCGAAGGCTGCACGTGTCGCGGCCAGACCGGATGCGTCCGTCGTGTAGACGTCGCAGGCGCCAGCCAGATACTGCTGCTGCGCTTCAGCGTTGGTTTCGATCGGCACAGGATCGTAGGTGATGTTGTTGCTGCGGAAGAAATCCGCCAAGTTCAGCTCGGTCGTTGTGCCCGTCTGGATGCAAACGGTGGCACCGTCTAGATCCTTGGCGGACGACACTTCCATTTCACGCGGAACCATGAAGCCTTGACCGTCATAGTAGTTCACCCCAACGAAGGTAAACTTCAGGTCAACATCGCGGCTGAAGGTCCACGTCGTGTTCCGAGCCAGCATGTCAACCTCGCCAGAGGCCAACGCCGTGAAGCGTGTCTTACCCGTGGTCGGTACGAACTCAACGGCCGATGCATCCCCCAAGACCGCCGCAGCAACAGCGCGACAAACGGAAACGTCGAAGCCCTGCCATTCGCCATTGGCATCTGGCGCAGCAAAACCGATGAGACCCGTGGACACACCGCAATTCAGTTTGCCCCGCGCCTTGACGTCATCCAGCGTTGCCGCCGCGGACGCGCCAGCCAACAGGCCAGTCGCAATCAGCGTGCCAAAAAATGCGGATTTGTTCATTTCTACCTCTTCCTGATAGGTCCCCGGATCTTATCGCCCTGAACCAATAACGCACAATTTCTGTGCAATACGTGAGTGTGAACCGCAACTGAGCGTAGCGGGTGACCGTAGTTGGTCAAAAGGATGCCTGCAGGTCAAGCCTGCGCAAGCCGGAAGTCTTACCTATAACGGTCTTTTTTAGCGATATTTGGAATTGATCAAGCCTTGTGCTGGTCAAGGCCTGATTGATGAATAACTATTCAATTGGTCGAAGAAGCCTAAAAAAGCGGACGGCATTTAGAAACTCTTGCCGCTTTAACGCCACCGTGGCCGCCGCTTCTTCGTCAACACCCCACTGTTCCTGCTGCCAGGTCTCATCGATCCGCGAACGCCGCCACAATTCTTCGGACGGAAGCACATTTTCTACCACAGCCAGCCCAATGATCAGAGAGCCGGACAGTCCGACTAGATCATGCAAAGCGGTCAGCTCGAATGGCGTCATCGTATCGACTCGCGCTTTCAGCGCAGTCAGGCTCTTGGCGGGTTGCGGCACATGCATGACACCAGACGCCATCGTCAGAGGTGCATCCAGACCAGAGGCCGCCCAGTCGAGCAGCGGATCCCACGCTTCCGCCTGCCGCTGAATCAGGGCATCCGGCCCCTCTGCCCGGTAACAAAGCTGATCCGATCCGCCATATTCGGAAACCAGAGCCGCAACCTCTTCAAACTGAGGCGTGACCTTGTCGAGAGCTGAATTGGCGGACCGTGTCAGCGGCATGGTCCGGGGGTCTACTTCATCCTCTTGCGCGTCCCACTCCACGCCGATTGCCTCGGCCAACGGTCGCGTCGGTACGATCAACTGGGCCTTCGCGGGTGTGTGAACCGCCTTTCCGTCGAGCATGATCTGCCAGCCGGCATCTACTGCCTCGATCATGGCAGTCGTCCAGAAACGTTTGAGCGTCCAACCCGTCATGTCACCGTCCCAATACCGCGTCCAAAACGTCGGCCAGCATCGAAAAGCTGTCAACAACCTCTGTGGCTCCGGCAGCATTTAGTGCATCCGTCGGATGATACCCCCAGGACACCCCAATCGGGGTTATGTTTGCAGCGATCGCCATTTCCATATCAAATGTCGTGTCGCCGATCATGACCGCTTGGTCAGGCTCGACACCTGTTTCAGATAGTGCCGCCATCAGCATAGATGGATGCGGTTTGGAGGGATGATCATCGGCCACCTGCAACGTCACAAAGTGATGTCGCCAATCCAGAACGTCCAGCACCCGGTTAACACCGCGCCGTGATTTCCCGGTGGCGACACCCAGCAGCAGGGTTTCATCCTCTGCGAGACTGGTAAGATGGTCGGACGCTTTGGGATAGGGACTGACCACATCCTTTCCGTCCGGTCCGGCCAGCATGGTGACAAAGGTCTCCTTGTAACGATCCACCATGCGCGACCGCAGATCAGCAGGAGCATCCGGTGCGAGTTCTGCCATTGCGACAGGCAGTGACAGACCAATGATCTGTCGAACCGCATCATCGGTTGGGACAGGCAACGCCATTTCTTCGAAAGTGGCCTTCATACAGGCCAGGATTTGCCACTGGCCGTCGATCAGCGTGCCGTCCATGTCAAAAATAGCCAGGCGCAAGGGGCTGTCGCTCATAGGGCATCCTCAAACGGGTCGGCGGGCACATCGGCGCTGTGCCAGTCCATCATGTCCCAGGTCCGCTGCATATGGTCCGGCAATGGTGCCGTCAGGTTCAGCCGGGCGCCGGTAATCGGGTGGGTCAATGTCAAGCTGCGGGCATGTAGGTGCAGCTTTCGCGAAAGCGCCCCGCCAAGGCCCGCACCCCAGCCATCGCCCAGATTCTCCTGGCGCGATCCGCCATATTTGCCATCACCCACAATCGGGTGGCCCAGCTCAGCCATATGGGCTCGCAACTGGTGCGTCCGCCCCGTGATAGGAACCAGCGCCGTCCAACTGACCCGCCCTCCCAGCGCGGACAGAACTGCATAATCTGTGGTGGCGCGCTTCGCTCCAGGCGTTGCGTCGATCTCTTGTGGGTGAAGACAGAGCATCTTCTCGCCTTCACCGCCCGCGCCATGCCCAGGTGCCTTCACCAGGCCAAATCGCACAGTACCCATGCGCGGCTGAGGTACCCCTGCGACAGCAGCCCAATAGATCTTACGCGTCTCTCGGGCCCGAAAGGCGTCCGCCAAGGCGGCCGCGCTGGCCCGTGTCCGAGCCAGCAGCAAAACGCCCGAAGTGTCTTTGTCCAACCGATGAACAAGCCGGGGCTTTTCATCCAGATCAAACCGCAAAGCCTCGGCCAGACCATCCACATGCCGGGTCTGCTTGCTGCCACCTTGACTGGGCAGGCCGGCAGGCTTGTTCAAGGCGATCAGATGGTCGTCTTTGTACAAGACCGCAGCTTGGACCAGGGCGGCATCTGCAGAGGCAATTCGCGGAGCAGCAGGGCTCGGTGTCGCTTCGGGCTCGGGGATCGGAGGAACCCGAATGGCCTGACCTTCGGCGATCCGGGTCGATGACTTCACCCGAGCGCCATCCAACCGCAGTTCTCCTTTTCGGCACATCTTCTCAATTCGGCCCTGTCCCAGATGCGGGAACCGCCGGCGCAACCATCGGTCTAAGCGCTGATCGCCCTCCCCCGCACCCACTGTAAGCAACTGGACGCCGCTCATGCCCAGACAGTCCGTGCCAAGGCAATCGCCGCAAGAATGGCGATGATCGAAATCAGCACTGTTCCCGCCGCATAGCTGACGGCCCCCACAACCTGACCGCCTTCAAATAAGCGCACCACGTCCAGCGAAAAGGCCGAGAAGGTCGTAAACCCACCAAGGATTCCCGTCATGGTCACCAGCATCCAGCGCTGGTCGGCCAAAGCTACAAACAGCAGGCCCATCAAGAACGATCCCACGACATTGACCAACAATGTACCGAACGGAAATGGCACGCTGATCACGGTCAGATAGCGCAGAATGGCCCCAATGGCCCCACCGATGGCAACAAGAACGATATTCATGAGTCCCGTCTTTCCCGCACCAAACCGGTTGTCAACCGCTCTGACGCCGCGCCCGGAGCTTGTCGAAATAATCAAGCCGCTTGCGCAGTTCCCGCTCGAAGCCGCGATCGACAGGTTGGTAGAGGTCCGGACGCGCCATACCATCCGGGAAGTAGTTCTGCCCCGAGAAGCCATCTTCGGCGTCATGGTCATAATCGTAGCCCGCGCCATAGCCTTGCTCTTTCATCATGGCCGTGGGCGCGTTCAAGATGTGCTTGGGCGGCGGCTCCGAACCCGTTTTGGTGGCCAGCGTCATCGCAGCCTTGTAGGCCACATAGGTCGCGTTCGATTTCGGTGCGAGCGCCAGGTAAGACACGGCCTGGGCAAGCGCCAATTCACCCTCGGGCGAACCCAACCGCTCGTAAGTCTGCCAGGCCTGCAGGCAAAGCGATTGGGCCTGGGGGTCAGCCAAGCCGATATCTTCCACAGCCATCCGGGTAATGCGGCGCGCCAGATAGCGCGGATCCTCTCCCCCAGCCAACATCCGGGCTAACCAGTATAGCGCGGCATCCGGGTCTGAGCCCCGCACCGATTTGTGCAGCGCCGAGATCAGATTGTAATGCGCGTCCCCGGACTTGTCATATTGGGCCGCCCGGCGGGCCAAACGCACACCCAAGGCCGCAGCGTCGAGCGGAGCCTCAATCTCCCAGCCCACAATCTGTTCCACCAGGTTGAGCAACGCCCGCCCGTCGCCATCGGCCATCTCGCGCAACGCTATTCGCCCTTCTTCGGTGACAGGCAATGGGCCAAGCTCCTCTTCGGCCCGAACCAGAAGCCTTTCCAAGGCGCCATCGTCCAAACGTTCCAGCACCAGAACTTGGGACCGGCTCAACACCGCGCGGTTTAGCTCGAATGACGGGTTTTCCGTGGTCGCCCCGACCAAAAGGATCGTGCCATCCTCCATATGCGGCAAGAACCCGTCCTGCTGGGCCTTGTTGAACCGGTGGATCTCGTCGACGAACAACAAGGTCCCCTGCCCGTTTCCCCGCCGGATCTTGGCGGCCTCGAACACCTTCCGCAGTTCGGGCACACCAGAGAAAATCGCGCTGATCTGCACAAAGGCAAGGCTGGTCTGATCCGCAAGAAGCCTGGCGATGGTCGTCTTGCCGACGCCCGGCGGGCCCCAAAGGATCAGCGAAGACAATGTCCCAGCAGTAAGCATCGATGCCAACGTCCCGTCAGGACCCAGCAATTGGTCCTGCCCAATGACTTCGGCCAAAGTGCGCGGTCGCAACCGATCCGCCAAAGGATGCGGGCCGCTTTCGACCTCCACGCCAGCCGTGTCAAACAAGTCCACCATGGGCCTTAGCCTCAAACATTTCTCGTGGTGCTGCAAATAGCAAAAAAGGCCCACGCAACGCGCAGGCCCTGTTCCGTCCGCTGATAGGACTAGGCGTTATTCGGCGGCGTCTTCCGCCTCGACCCGGGCCCGGTCAGCCGCGCCTTTGGCATCTACGTCACGGTCGACAAACTCGATGATCGCCATCGGCGCCATGTCCCCGTAGCGGAAACCCGCTTTCAATACCCGGACATAGCCGCCCTGGCGTTCCGCGTAACGTGGGCCCAACACCTCAAACAGTTTTGAAACATGGGCATCCTGCTTCAGGCGGGCCGCGGCCTGACGGCGCGCATGCAAGTCTCCGCGCTTGCCCAAGGTTACCAACTTCTCGACGATCCGCTTCAGTTCCTTAGCCTTCGGCAATGTGGTCTTGATCTGCTCATGTTCGATCAACGACCCCGCCATATTGGCAAACAGCGCCTTGCGGTGCTCATGGGTTCGGTTCAGGCGGCGATATCCGCGGGCGTGACGCATTTTTCAGTCTCCAAAATTTTTGCTTTGTCCGGCGGTCTGATGCGTGTCAGCCGCTCTCCTTAGTGGGGCGGAATTGCCCGTTTTACGCTTCAGGCCTTGTTCAAAGCGCGCGGGTGGGTGGGTGGGGCGCGCTTTGAACAAGGCCTGAAAGCAATCGTCAGAACTGGTCTTCGAACTTCTTCGCCAGATCCTCGATATTCTCAGGCGGCCATTCCTCGACATCCATACCCAGATGCAGCCCCATGCCCGACAGCACTTCCTTGATCTCGTTCAGGGACTTGCGGCCAAAATTCGGCGTGCGCAGCATCTCGGCTTCTGTCTTCTGAATAAGGTCCCCAATATAAACGATATTGTCGTTCTTCAGGCAGTTCGCGGACCGTACCGAAAGCTCCAGCTCGTCCACTTTCTTCAGAAGCAGCGGGTTAAACTCAAGGCCGTCATCTTCGTCCTGACGAGTCGCCGATTCAGGCTCATCGAAGTTCACGAAGATCGACAACTGGTCCTGCAAGATCCGCGCGGCATAGGCCACCGCATCATCCGGCGTGACCGAACCATCCGTTTCCACCTTCAAGGTCAGCTTGTCATAGTCCAGCACCTGGCCCTCGCGGGTTGGCTGAACATCGTAGCTCACTTTCTTCACCGGCGAATAGATCGCATCGATCGGGATCAGACCGATCGGTGCATCTTCAGGCCGGTTCTTGTCGGCCGCCACATAGCCTTTGCCCGTGTTGACTGTCATCTCCATGTAAAGGTCGGCGCCTTCATCAAGGTGACAGATAATGTGATCCCGGTTCAGGATCTCCACACCGGCACTGTCCGAAATGTCGCCTGCCCGCACAACGCCTGGTCCCTTCGAGGAAATCGACAGGCGCTTTGGCCCGTCCACATCCATGCGAATGGCGACGCCTTTCAGGTTCAGAACGATGTCAGTCACATCTTCCCGAACGCCAGCCACCGAAGAGAACTCGTGCAGGACGTTATCGATCTGGACGCTCGTGATTGCCGCACCTTGAAGGGACGACAATAAGACCCGCCGCAGAGCATTGCCCAAGGTTAGGCCGAAACCGCGCTCCAAGGGCTCGGCAACAGCTGTCGCCTGGCGCAATGGGTCGTAGCCAGGCCTAACTTCTAGCTGGGTTGGCTTGATCAGTTCCTGCCAGTTCTTATGGATCATGTAGTGCCTCCATACCAGTTCGGGACCCATGTCCGTGGTCCGCGAACGCCCGAGGTTTTCGGATCAGTGTACGGACCGCACTCGATAAGGGCACGATCCGCATAGAAAGGGTCAGACGCGGCGACGCTTGGGGGGACGGCAACCATTGTGGGCAATCGGGGTCACATCGCGGATCGATGTGATGTTGAACCCAACAGCAGCCAAAGCGCGCAACGCGCTTTCCCGGCCTGATCCGGGACCCTGCACCTCTACCTCCAGCGTCTTTACGCCATGTTCTTGTGCTTTCTTGCCAGCATCCTCTGCAGCCATCTGCGCCGCATAGGGCGTGGATTTACGGGACCCTTTGAATCCCATCGTGCCTGCGGACGACCAGGCAATCGCATTGCCCTGGACATCTGAAATCAGGATTTTGGTGTTGTTGAACGAACTGTTCACATGGGCAACACCCGCGGCGATATTCTTACGTTCCTTGCGCTTCGGAGCGCGACGATCACGTGCCATTAAATCAGCCTGCCCTTCTTATTTCTTCTTGCCAGCGATGGCCTTCGCGGGGCCTTTGCGGGTGCGTGCGTTCGTATGGGTCCGCTGACCCCGAACAGGCAGGTTACGGCGATGCCGCAGACCGCGATAGCAGCCTAGATCCATCAGGCGCTTCACGTTCATCTGCACTTCGCGGCGCAGGTCACCTTCAACGGTGTAGTTCGCATCAATGTGCTCGCGTACAGACAGAACTTCTGCGTCAGAGAGCTCGTTCACCCGGCGGGTCTGATCAATGCCGACAGCTTCACAAATCTTGCGGGCGCTGTCATTGCCAATGCCGTGGATGTAAGTCAGCGCGATGGGTAGGCGCTTTCCGGTTGGGATGTTTACCCCAGCAATACGTGCCAAATGGTATATCCTTTGGTTGCGGTTCCGTAACGCCAGAACCTTTTTTCACAACGAAGGCCCGTGGCAGGATGCCAGCGGGCCGATTATTTCCGTCCGTCTGATTGCAAGGTGGATTCGCAACAAATCAGCCGATTCTCAGTCCAGAGCGCGTCAATAAAAAAATTTCAGAGGACGGTCAATAGCCCCGCCCACCAAATTTAGGCCTTGTCAAGAACTTTCGTGATAGAAGCCGCCACCTCATCGATCTCTGCGAGGCCATCAACCTCTTTCAGCAGCCCCTTGGCATAGTAGTAACCCGTCAAAGGCGATGTCTTCTTATAATACTCCATCAGGCGGGTTTTCAGGCTTTCTTCATTGTCATCCGCCCGACGCTTGAACTCCGTCCCACCGCAATTGCTGCACTTGCCATCCGCCGGGATCGGCTTGGTATTGTCGTTGTAGACCTCACCGCAGCTCGCGCAGGTTGATCGGGCCACGATCCGTGCCACAAGCGCACCATCATCGACGCTCATCTGAACCACACGACCCAGACCGCTACCCTTGCCATTCAACAGTTCTCCAAGCGCATCGGCCTGAGCCAGGGTGCGCGGGAACCCATCGAAGATGAAGCCGCCCCCATGGTCGCCGTTCAGCTTTTCCTCGATCAGGCCGATGACGATCTCGTCCGTGACCAACTCTCCGGCATCCATGATCGCTGCAACCTTGTTGCCCATCTCGGTGCCGCTTTTGCGGGCTTCTCTGAGCATGTCACCGGTGGAGAGTTGGATCATCCCCCGGGTTTCCTCCAATATCCGCGCCTGCGTACCTTTGCCGGCGCCCGGTGGGCCCAGGAGTATGATATTCATCGGCGAGCTGTCCCCTTCTTCCCGCCTCGCTTTTTCCCGCGAAGCTGTGACTTTTCAATAAGCCCTTCGTATTGGTGTGCCAAGAGGTGCGATTGCACTTGTTGTATCGTATCCATCCCGACCGAGACGATAATAAGGATAGACGTCCCGCCAAAATAGGCTGTGATCGCCAGGTTTTGTCGCACCATTTCGGGCAAAAGACAAACGATCGCGAGGTAAAGCGAGCCCAAGACCAGGATGCGGGTCACCACGTAATCCAGATATTCTGCCGTTCGTTTGCCGGGCCGGATACCGGGAATAAAGCCGTTCTGGTTCTTCAGGTTGTCGGCCACATCTTCCGTCTTGAACGACACGTTGAACGTGTAGAAATACGTGAAGAACACGATCATACCACCGAAGAACAGCAGGTAGAGCGGCTGCCCCGGGCCAAAGTAGGCCAGGATGGTCGACATGACCGGACCGGTCTGATTGCCCGAGAAGGTGCTGATCGTCGTCGGCAGCAACAGCAGCGAACTGGCAAAGATGGCCGGAATCACGCCTGCCGGGTTTACCTTGATCGGCAAATGGCTTGAGCCGCCGTCATAGACCTTCATCCCCACTTGGCGGCGCGGATACTGGATATGCACTTTCCGCAGCGACCGTTCCATGAAGACAACCACGGTCAACGTCACCAGCAGCATGAGAATCACGCCCAACACCACCGGCGTGGCCAGAACACCCGTCCGCCCCTGTTCGAAGAACTGCGCGAAAGCAGCGGGCAGTTCCGCAATAATCCCCACGAAAATGATCAGCGAGATCCCGTTGCCGATGCCTCGGGCGGTGATCTGTTCGCCCAGCCACATCAGGAACATCGTGCCGCCCACAAGGGTAATCACACAGGCCGCGCGGAAGAACAGACCGGGTTCTGATACCAATCCGCCCGTTTCAAGGCTGACGGCAAGCCCATAGGCCTGGAACGTCGCCAGCAGAACCGTGCCATAGCGCGTATATTGGGTGATTTTCTTGCGGCCCTGTTCGCCCTCTTTCTTGAGTTGCTCCAGCTGCGGCACCATGGCCGTCATGAGCTGCACAATGATCGAGGCCGAAATGTAGGGCATGATCCCCAGCGCGAAGATCCCCATGCGCCCCAAAGCGCCGCCAGTAAACACCGACAGGATCCCGCCAAGGCCGGCTGCGGCCTGTTCCATAAAGTCCCGCAGCGCGGGGCCGTCGATCCCGGGGACCGGGATGAAGGTGCCAAGCCGGTAGACGATCAGCAAACCGATGGTGAAAAGGATGCGCTGGCGCAGTTCGGTCGCTTTGCCGAACGCGCCCCAACTCATGTTGGCGGCCATTTGTTCTGCTGCGGATGCCATCTATCGTGCCCCTTCATGTGCATACGCCGCCGACCCTGTTGAAAGGTTCGGCGGCGCGGGAAGCCTGCAGTCGATGTAGGCAGCCTCCGGGCTGCCCACAAGCGTTTACTGTGCTTTCGTCGCGGATGTGACCGTGACGGCGCCGCCAGCCTTTTCAACCATCTGGATGGCTGCTGCGGAGGCCCCCGCAACGGTAAGGTCGATCTTGGAGGTCAACTCACCCTTGGCCAGCACCCGAACACCGTCCAGCTTGCGCCGCACCAGACCAGACGCCACCAGCACATCTTCGGTGATTGCCGTGGCCGGATCGATCTTGCCCGCGTCAATGAACTTCTGAACGAGGCCCAGGTTGGTCACGGCCCACTTCTTGCGGTTTGGCTTGTTAAAGCCACGCTTTGGCAGGCGCTGGTACAGCGGCATCTGACCGCCTTCGTACCCGTTGATCGCCACACCTGAGCGGGATTTCTGACCTTTGATCCCTCGACCGGCAGTCTTGCCTTTGCCGGAACCCGGGCCGCGCCCTATCCGCTTTTTTGCTTTCGCAGAGCCCGCGGCCGGGCTCAATTCATGCAGTTTCATGTCGCTTCTCCAAAGCCGGATATGACCCCGAAGCGAATGGGCCAACCACGGCATCTGTTCTTGTTTGAATCGGGCCGTGAACACGACCACCGGCGGCGTATAGACGTGGTGGGACTTTGGTGCAAGTCTGCTCTGATATGAAACGCCATTTGCTTCTGTCTGCTATTGCGCTTCTGTCGGCGGCCCATGCCCCATTGGCCGCTGGCTGTGCCCGAGACGCTATGCTTGTTTTTGATGGCTCAGCATCGATGTCAGAGATAACCCCGGCCACCGGAGCCAATACCCGGATCGTGGATGCAAGGCGCGCTTTGCGCGATGCATTGCCCCGGATCACGCCGTTCCGCGATGTTGGGCTATTGGTGTACGGACCGAGCGGGGCAGATGCCTGCACAGGCATCGATCTACGTCTGCCGCCATCACCTGATGCGAGCGCCGCGATACTTGATGCGATTGACGCGCTCACCCCCAGCGGACTGACACCTTTGGCTGCATCTGTTGAAATTGCGGCTGAGGCGCTCGACTACACCAACCGCCCCGCGATTGTGGTGCTGGTGACAGATGGAAACGAAACCTGCGGTGGGCGGCCTTGCGCGCTGGCCCAGCATTTGGTCGCCCGGGCCGCGGATTTGCAAATTCACGTGATCGGCTTTCGTGTATTCAACGACCCATTCAGTTGGAATAGCCCCGAGGCCGAAACCTACGACGAGGGCGCGACCGTCGCGAAATGCCTGGCGGATCATAGCGGCGGCCTTTATGTCGCGACCGAAACGGTGGATGATTTGGTGAACGCTTTGCGCCTGACGCTGGGCTGCACCATCATCGGGGGCCAGCAGCGCAAAGTGCGGGACAGATCCTAGGGCGCCGCCAATACCATATCAGAAAGCTGACCTTCATCCAGAAAGGCCTCAATGGTTGCATAAGGCAGTTCAAGCAATTCAAGCACGCGTTGCGGGTCAGCTTCGACAAAGACCTCTATGCCGCCCGCAACCTCGCTCAGAGACTGATACATGCGTCCCATCCCGTAAATCGCATCCTTCTGGCAGTAAATGACGGTCTTGGTCCCTTTCGCACCATCTGGAATGGCTTGATTGACCTTGCTGAGCAGCGTCCGGACCTCATCGAAACCCGCATTGATCTGTTCAAGATTGGATTGATCAATCAGTTCAGGCCGACCGTAAAGATAGTCGGGATCCCGCCGGTACGTTGAAAACCCCAAGGCGAGATCAGCCAAACCAACAACACCGGTGTGGCGTGCATAAAGTACATCATGCCTATGGGAGATTGCATATTCAATCGGCACGTCTATGCCTTTGCGCGAACGGACATAAAGATAGACGCATCAGTTCAGATAGAAATACACAAGGGGAAAACCTGAAAATCTGAACTTCTAATGCCGCCAAACACCAGTTTCGTGCGAAATTTATCTTAAACGCAGTTTGCCAGCGTCATATGCCGCCTTGCAATCGGTTGCATCAGCCAAAATGTCTTCTTGCAGAAGCGGCGTATCCGTCATCCCAGGCCCCGCAAAACGGGGATCATCGCATTCGCCATCTCGGGTGTAGTCGCCACTGTCAGATCCAAAATCCAGCGGCACGTCGCCCCAATAGCTGATCAGACCAGCTTCTGCCAGCTTTCGGCAATCGGTCGCATCATGCAGAATATCGTCTTCGATCAATATCATGCCATTCATCGGCCTGCCGAAAAACCGCATGTCGTCGCATTGGCCATCGCGGGCAAACTGGCTGGTATCATCGCCATACTGGACGGCAGAAGCACTCGTTACAAAAACCGTCATTACCGCTAAACTCAGAACTTGTAACATCGAAACCACCATCTGCCGCGTTAGGTGACGTAGCGTTCACTCAGAACTGTGGCCTCAAAATGTCTGGTATTGGGAAACAATGTTCCGTTGCATTTTGGTTACAGGGGCTACTTTGCTCCGATACAGTCAACTTCGACCCGCGCACCTAGCGCCAAGCCGGGGCTGGAAAATGCCGCCCGTGCAGGAAAGCGCCCGGCCTCAAAGAACTCGGAATAGACCGTATTGAATGCGCCCCATTCCGAAATATCGGCCAGTATGACAGTGCATTTCACCAGATTGGAAAGCTCGTAGCCGTGGGCCTGCAGCGAAGTTTGAATATTTTCCATGACTTGGCGGCTTTCGCCTTCGATGCCGCCTTCCGCAAGTTCCAAAGTGCCCGGCTTGTTACCGATCTGACCAGACAGGTAGAGCGTCTCACCAACCTCCACCAATTCTGAAAAAGGCAGATTTGTCGGCAGCACAGCTCCTGAATTCTTGAATTCCGCTTCTGCCCATAGCGTTGTTGCACATGCCGCAAGGATTGCGCCGGTTAGGGCACCAGCAATGCTGCGATAAACCATTTCATATCCCCCATGTTTGATTGCCGCTCAACGATGAGAGAGCGGAGGGATAGAGGCAAGATACGAAACGACAAAAGGCCCCGGTGCGCGACCGGGGCCTGTTTCATGGGTCTGTTCGCCCAAAAGAGCGGCTATTCTTAGCCGCGCTCTTCGATGATTTCGACCAAGTGCGGGATCTTATTGATCATGCCGCGCACGGATGGCGTGTCTTCCAGTTCCCGTGTCCGGTGCATTTTGTTCAGGCCAAGTCCGATCAAGGTCTGACGCTGGATCGCAGGACGACGGATCGGGGAGCCGATCTGCTTGACGACGATAGTCTTTGCCATCTGTTGCTCTCCTTACGCTTCAGCCGGTGCTGCTTCCGCCTCGGGGGCGGGGGCTGCAGGCGCATCGTCACGCTTGGGCAGAATGTCAGAGACTTTCTTGCCGCGACGCTGCGCAACCATCCGGGGGCTCGACTCTTTCGACAGGCCGTCGATGGTGGCGCGGATCATGTTGTAGGGGTTCGCGGTGCCGATGGATTTGGCAACCACGTCTTGCACGCCCAACATCTCGAACACGGCACGCATCGGACCACCGGCGATGATGCCGGTACCTTGCGGTGCGGTCCGCATGACGACCTTACCGGCGCCATGACGACCTTCCATGTCGTGGTGCAGGGTCCGGCCTTCGCGCAAGGGAACGCGGATCATCTGGCGTTTGGCCTGCTCAGTGGCTTTGCGGATCGCCTCGGGAACTTCCTTGGCCTTACCTTTGCCAAAGCCGACACGGCCTTTCTGGTCACCAACAACGACAAGCGCAGCGAAACCGAAATTCTTGCCGCCCTTGGTGGTTTTCGAAACCCGGTTGATCGCCACAAGACGGTCGGCAAATTCCGGGGTTTCGTCCCGATCCCGCCCGCGTCCGCGGCCTCTTTGTTCACGTTCTGCCATTTCGGCTCCTAACTTTGCGCGACCTTGGCCGCTTTCGTCTCAATCGCGGTGAGCGGGTGCTCCCGGATCATCGGGGCAGCAGCGACGGCCACCCGCACGTCTCAAAGGGGCGAAGCTCGCCCCAGACTTAGAACTTCAGACCGCCTTCGCGGGCGGCGTCGGCAAGCGCCTTGACCTTGCCGTGGAACAGAAAGCCGCCACGGTCAAAGTAGCAGTCCTCTACACCAGCCTTCTTGGCGCGTTCGGCAATAGCCTGCCCCACCTTGGTTGCGGCTTCGAGGTTGTTTTTGCCGACAACGCCCAGATCTTTTTCCAGCGAGGATGCAGAGGCGAGCGTTACGCCATTCACATCATCGATCAGCTGGACGCTGATATTCTTGTTGCTGCGATGCACGGAGAGCCGGGCCCGGCCCGCATTCCGCTTCCGCAACTTGTTCCGAACGCGCAGGCGGCGCTTCAGAAACAGGTCTCGTTTACTGTTTGCCATGGATCTTGCGTCCTTACTTCTTCTTGCCTTCCTTGCGGAAGATGAACTCGCCTTTGTAGCGGATGCCTTTGCCCTTGTAGGGCTCTGGCTTGCGCCACTCGCGAATGTTTGCGGCGACCTGACCGACGAGTTGTTCGTCAGATCCTTCGATCGTGATCTCGGTCTGCTTGGGGCAGGTGACAGTCACGCCCTGGGGCACGTCAAAGTTCACCTCGTGGCTCAGGCCCAAGCTCAGCTTCAGGGTATTGCCCTGCATCTGCGCCCGGTAACCAACGCCCTGGATCTCAAGCTCTTTCTTGAAGCCTGAGGTTACGCCAGTCACAAGGTTCGCCACCATGGTGCGGCTCATGCCCCACTGCTGACGGGCCCGCTTGGACATGCCGCGCGGCGTAACCGTAACGGCCTTGTCCTCCAGCGCGATGGTCACATCATCGGTGGCCGTGAAACTGCGGGTGCCTTTCGGCCCCTTCACCTCAACCGTCTGACCAGAGACTTTCGCCTCTACGCCCGACGGCAGCTCAACCGGTTTCTTTCCAATTCGAGACATCTCAGGCTCTCCTTAGAATACGGTGCACAGCACTTCGCCGCCAACATTGGCAGTGCGTGCTTTTGCATCGGACATAACGCCCTTTGACGTGGACACGATGGCGACGCCGAGGCCCTGACGAACCTGCGGGATCTCACCAACGCCCATATAGACCCGACGACCAGGCTTTGAGACGCGCTTGACCTCACGGATGACCGGTACGCCTTCATAGTATTTCAGGCTGATCTCGATCTCGGGGTGCTTGGTGTCTTCGACGGGTTCGTATCCGCGGATGTAACCTTCATTGGTCAACACGTCCAAGACCCGCGCCCGCAGCTTGGAGGCCGGGGTGCGAACGGTGGACTTGCCCCGCAATTGCGCATTGCGGATCCGGGTCAACATATCTCCTAAGGGATCATTCATAGATTATCCTCCCTTACCAGCTCGACTTGACCATGCCGGGGATCTGACCGGCAGAGGCCAGATCACGCAGCGCGATCCGCGACATTTTCAGCTTACGATAGTAGGCTTTCGGACGACCGCTCAGCTGGCACCGGTTATGCAGGCGGGTGGCCGACGAGTTGCGCGGCAGTTCAGCCAGCTTCAGCCGGGCCTTGAACCGCTCTTCCATCGGGCGGCTTTCATCGTTCGCGATCTCTTTCAGCGCAGCGCGCTTGGCGGCGTACTTTTCCACCAGCTTCTGGCGCTTCTTCTCGCGTTCGATCATTGCTTTCTTTGCCATGTCTCTCGCCCTTCTCAGCTGTTGAACGGCATGTTGAAATGCTTCAACAGCGCTTTGGCTTCCGCGTCAGTATCGGCGGTGGTGCAAATGATGATATCCATGCCCCAGACCTCGTCGACCTTGTCGAAGTTGATCTCAGGGAAGACGATATGTTCCTTGATCCCCATGGCGTAGTTGCCACGGCCATCGAAGCTTTTGCCCGACACGCCGCGGAAGTCGCGGATGCGCGGCATCGCGATGGTGGTCAGACGGTCCATGAATTCGTACATCCGGTCGCCGCGTAGCGTGACCTTGGTGCCCAGGGCCATGCCTTCCCGAACGCGGAAGCCCGCGATGGATTTCTTGGCCTTGGTGATCACAGCCTGCTGGCCTGCAATCGCGGTCAGGTCAGCCTGAGCCGATTTGGCTTTCTTGCTGTCCCGCACGCTTTCCGCACCGGCGCCGATATTCAGAACGATCTTCTCCAGCTTGGGGATCATCATCTCGTTCTTGTAGCCGAACTCTTCCTTCATGGCGGCCCGGACCGTGCTGGCGTAATGCGCCTTCAGGCGCGGGGTGTAGTCTGTTGCATCAAGCATCGATCACGTCCCCTGTTGTCTTGGCGAAGCGCACTTTCTTGCCGTCATCATTCATCTTGAACCCGACGCGGGTCGCTTTGCCATTCTTGTCGACGAAAGCCAGGTTGCTCAGATCAATCGGCATGGCCTGAGGCAGCCGGCCACCTTGGCTGTTCTGGGTCTGGCGTTGGTGCCGGATGGCGATGTTCAGGCCTTCGACCACGGCCTTGCCAGCCTTGGGATCAACCTTGGTGATCTCGCCGGTCTTGCCCTTGTCCTTACCGGTCAGAACAACGACCTTGTCGCCCTTTTTGAGTTTCGCTGCCATCTTACAGCACCTCCGGGGCAAGGCTGATGATCTTCATGAACTGCTTAGCGCGCAATTCACGCACCACGGGGCCAAAGATCCGGGTGCCGATCGGCTCATTGTTGTTGTTGAGAATAACCGCTGCGTTGCGGTCAAAACGGATGGCGGTGCCATCTTCGCGGCGCACTTCCTTGGCAGTCCGCACGACAACTGCTTTACGCACGTCGCCTTTTTTGACACGGCCGCGCGGAATGGCTTCCTTGACCGACACAACGATGATGTCGCCAACAGAGGCATATTTCCGTTTGGATCCGCCCAGAACCTTGATGCACTGAACCCGGCGGGCACCGGAATTGTCAGCAACATCCAGATTAGTCTGCATCTGGATCATATGGTTTCTCCCGACCTTTGGGGACCGTTCGGTATCTCCCCAGGGTTTCGTTCAAACCGGGTGGTGTGGCTGCCCTACTGGGCGGTCAACACCTCCCAGCGCTTGGTTTTCGAGATCGGTGCACATTCCTGGATACGGACAGAGTCACCCACCTTGAATTCGTTCTGCGCATCATGCGCGCGGTATTTCTTGGATTTCCGGATGGTCTTTTGCAGAACCGGGTGCTTGAAGCGGCGCTCCACCAGCACGGTCACGGTCTGGTCGTTCTTGTCGGAGGTTACGGTGCCCTGCAGAATACGCTTTGGCATGGATCAGGCCTCCTGGTTCGCCGCTTCGGCGGCTTTTTCGTTGAGGATGGTCATAACGCGGGCCGTGTCACGGCGGACCTTGCGCATGCGGGCTGTGTTTTCCAAGGCATTCGTGGCCTGCTGAAACCGCAGGTTAAACGCCTCTTTCTTCAGATTGGTCAACTCGTCACGGAGCTGGTCGGGAGTTTTCTCCCGCAGTTCTTTGGCGTCCATCGCCCATCGTCCTTTCCACAGTCACCAGACGGCCCTCAAGGTCACCGCGATTCTGGTGGAGTTCTTTCGAAGAGCCGCTGGGTAGAACGTCCGACTGCATATTGCAAGCCAAAACACCGATACCCCGCGCAGAATATGTGCGCCCAGACCTATTGCACGGCGGTCTACTGTAGGACTAGAGCCAAGCCTATGACCGAAACGGCACTTTCCCTTGATGAGGCGACCCGACCGAGCGCACCGAAACTGCCTCAGGTGACAGAGACCCAGCGCGAGGCGGGCCGCCATCTTGCAGCGATCCACCGCGCCTACCTGAGCGATATGGCGCGGATCAAGATGGTGCTGGAAAGGATCGAGGCGGGCGACGCTCCTCCAGAGCATTTGCAGCAGGTGGTCTTGTCACTCGATATGGCCCAAAACTACCGCGCATTTGGATCTCTGTGCGGTCAGGGCTGCCAAATTCTGACGATGCACCACAATATTGAAGAACAGTCGATGTTTCCCGGGATCGAGAGAAGGGCGGTCGAAGGAATCCGCGCCGTGGTTGCCCGCCTGCGCGAAGAGCATAAGGTCGTCCATGCCTTGATCGAGCTGTTACAGCAGGCGTCGGTCGATCTGATCGATACGCCCTCTGAAGCGACATTTGCCGCTGCCAGCAACGCATTCATTCAACTGGAAGCCGTGGTGCGATCCCACTTCCGTTACGAAGAGACAGAGTTGGAAGAGGCGATTGGCGTGTATCTCGACAGCATCTGATCGTAATATCTTTACGCAACGTTCCCTTAAGCACCCCGCACTACGATTTGCATCACCCGCGCTGCGCAGTACAATACACCATGGCTCAAATTGCTTCTCTCTTCGCCACTCGACTCTATCGCGCCAACCTGTCGGATTTCGAACCGGCCATTAGCACGGAAGAGTTGGAAACCTCGTGCCATACCATTGCGGAGGACGATGAGGCCGGTCAGCAATGGTGTGTCGACAACGAATTTCCGGGCTATACCAGCTACGCGTCGCTCACCGACCTGCCGTGGCGCTTTCCGATCTTCAAAGATCTGGTCGCGGCACTCGACAAGCATGTGGCGGATTTCGCCGCCGATTTGCAGTTCGATCTCCAGGATCGCGAACTGCAGCTAGAGGATATCTGGATCAACATCCTGCCAGAGGGTGGCATCCACACGGCGCACATCCATCCCAATTCGGTGATCAGCGGAACAACCTATGTGGCGATGCCAGAAGGCACCCCAGCGATCAAATTCGAAGATCCCCGTCTTGCGATGATGATGGCCGCCCCGCCCCGCACTCCGGATGCCCGGGCAGAACTGCGCCAGTTCATCTACATCCAGCCCAAGGTCGGCGATGTGCTGTTGTGGGAAAGCTGGCTACGCCACGAAGTGCCAATGAACATGGCCGAAGGCGACCGGATCTCCGTCAGTTTCAATTATAATTGGCTGTAACCGCGGACGGCTTATTAACCACTCTGGCGCATACTGACCCAGTCGTAAGTATCAGTGTGAGGCTAGAATGGCCTGTTTCCAGCGCGTTTGGCTGGCAAGTCTTGTAGTAGTTTGGCCAATGGCCGCAGAGCCTGCGTCGCTCTTTTCTGCTTCACTGACGAACCCGGCTTCCCCTCTGATTGAGCGCGCAAAACCGCGGCCGGGCAGTGCCGTGAACGGAAGTCTGTTCTCGCGCCGCCCGCCGCTCACTGCCCCGGTGGTGCGCGAAAGAACCGAACTTGGCACCAAAATCCCGCATTTCTCCGGTGGCGGGCAAATCGCACAACTGTTTAGTCTGATTGCGAAGGCTGAGGCTGGCCCGATGGGCTATGATGCGGTCCAACATGGGGCACGGATCAAGCCCCCAAAACCCCCAACCCAAATGACCATCGCCGAAATTTTCGCTTGGATCGATGCAACTCCGCGCCAACCCCATGCGATCGGGCGCTATCAATTCATCCCGGATACGCTCAGCTACTTAGTCGCCAAACTTGGCTTGCCTCATAGCGCCCGGTTTACCCCGGCGGTCCAGGATCGCCTGGCCTACCTTCTGCTGGAACAAGCGGGTTTGACCGCCTTTCAAAACGGCGAAATTGGTCGGCATCGATTTATGAACGGGCTTGCGAAAATCTGGGCCGGGCTGCCGAATTCCACTGGCAAATCCCATTATCACGGCTATGCGGGCAATAAGGCCACCATGAGCTGGGCCTATTTCGATGCCCAGATGGCGCAGATTTTCAAGAGCTGAGGGTGGGGCCGAACCAAACACTCGGTTCGGCCCCGAAAACCTTACCAGTCCTCGCGAACGATGGTTCTGGTCTTCACGGGTAGTTTCATGGCGGCGAGGCGCAGGGCCTCGCGCGCGATATCTTCCGACACGCCGTCGATCTCAAACATCACGCGGCCTGGCTTTACTTTGCAAGCCCAGTAATCGACCGAGCCCTTACCTTTACCCATCCGCACTTCCACGGGCTTCGAGGTGACAGGCAGATCGGGGAAGATCCGGATCCAGACCCGGCCCTGACGTTTCATGTGACGCGTCATGGCCCGGCGGGCGGCTTCGATCTGGCGGGCGGTGACCCGCTCTGGCGTGGTCGCTTTCAGGCCGTACGTGCCGAAGGTCAGAGTGCTGCCACCCTTCGCCTCGCCATGGATCCGGCCCTTGTGCATCTTGCGGAATTTGGTGCGCTTTGGCTGAAGCATCGTTTCGTCTCCTTACCGGTCGCGATCACGGTCACGGCGACCGCCGCCACCAGAGCCGCGCGGCGCTGGCCCGTCCTGCAATTCCTGCGCCTTGCGGTCACGGGCAGCCGGGTCATGTTCCATGATCTCGCCTTTGAAGATCCAGACCTTGATCCCGATGATCCCATAGGCCGTCAGACCTTCGGCAGTCGCATAATCAATGTCGGCGCGCAGCGTATGCAGCGGCACCCGACCTTCGCGATACCATTCCGTCCGCGCAATCTCGGCACCACCAAGACGACCGGCCACGTTTACCCGGATCCCCTGAGCGCCCATGCGCATCGCGTTCTGCACGGCCCGCTTCATGGCCCGACGGAAAGAAACCCGGCGTTCCAACTGCTGGGCGATGCTTTCCGCAACCAGCGCGGCGTCCAGTTCAGGCTTGCGCACCTCAACGATGTTCAGGTGCAGTTCCGACGTGGTCATGTTGGCCAGCTTCTTGCGCAGCGTTTCGATGTCTGCGCCTTTCTTGCCGATGATCACACCGGGCCGCGCCGTATGCACCGTAACGCGGCACTTTTTGTGCGGACGTTCGATGATGACACGGCTTACACCGGCCTGCTTGCACTCTTTTTCGATGAAACCGCGGATTTTCAGGTCTTCCAGCAGAAGATCCCCGTAATCCTTGGTGTCGGCATACCAACGGCTGTCCCAGGTGCGATTGACCTGCAGGCGCATGCCAACCGGATTTACTTTATGTCCCATTAGGCTTGCTCCTCGACCTGGCGGACCTTGATCGTGATCTCGGCGAACGGCTTGATGATCCGGCCATACCGACCACGGGCGCGGGGCCGCCCGCGCTTCATCGTCAGGTTTTTGCCGACCCAGGCTTCCGCGACGATCAGTTCGTCCACATCCAGGTTGTGATTGTTTTCGGCGTTGGCGATGGCCGACTGCAGACACTTCTTCACGTCAAGCGCCACGCGCTTTTTGGAGAAAGTCAGATCGACAAGCGCCTTGTCCACCTTCTTGCCACGGATCATCTGTGCCAGCAGGTTCAGTTTCTGCGGGCTGGTCCGAAGCATTCGGGTCTTCGCCATAGCCTCATTCTCGGCCACGCGGCGGGGATTTTTGGTCTGCCCCATGGCTTACTTCCTCTTCGCTTTCTTATCGGCAGCATGGCCGTAATAGGTGCGCGTCGGGGAATATTCGCCAAACTTCTGGCCGATCATTTCTTCCGACACGTTCACCGGCACATGCTTGTGGCCGTTATAGACGCCAAACGTCAGGCCAACGAATTGCGGCAGGATGGTCGACCGGCGCGACCAGATCTTGATCACTTCGTTGCGGCCAGATTCCCGGGCTTTCTCGGCCTTCTTGAGCACATAGGCGTCAACGAAAGGCCCTTTCCAAACAGAGCGGCTCATGAATTAGCGCCCCTTCTTCTTGGCGTGGCGCGAGCGGATGATCAGCTTTTGCGACGCTTTGTTCTTGTTGCGGGTGCGCGCGCCTTTGGTCGGCTTGCCCCAAGGCGTAACGGGATGGCGGCCACCGGATGTCCGGCCTTCACCACCACCATGTGGGTGGTCGATCGGGTTCATGACGACACCACGAACCGAAGGACGCTTGCCCTTGTGGCGCATCCGGCCTGCTTTACCGTAGTTTTGGTTCGAATTGTCCGGGTTCGAAACAGCGCCAACTGTGGCCATGCATTCCTGACGCACCAGGCGCAATTCGCCCGAGCTCAGACGGATCTGGGCGTAGCCACCATCGCGACCAACGAACTGTGCATAAGCCCCTGCTGCACGTGCGATCTGACCGCCTTTGCCCGGCTTCAGTTCGATATTGTGCACGATCGTCCCAATGGGCAGGCCGCTGAACGGCATCGCGTTGCCCGGCTTCACGTCGGCCTTTTCGGAGGACACCACCTGATCGCCAACCGCCAAGCGCTGCGGGGCCAGGATGTAGGCCTGTTCGCCATCCTCGTAGCGCACCAGCGCAATGAAGGCCGTCCGGTTCGGGTCATACTCGATCCGTTCAACGGTGCCTGCGATGTCACGCTTGGTCCGCTTGAAATCCACGATGCGGTAAAGCCGCTTCGCGCCACCGCCGCGGCGGCGTGCTGTAATCCGTCCGGTATTGTTCCGACCGCCATTCTTGGTCAAACCCTCAGTAAGGGACTTGACCGGGCGGCCTTTCCAAAGCTCCGAACGGTCGATCAGAACCAGCCCACGCTGGCCCGGCGTCGTCGG
>JBCBGY010000043.1:0-25636 GCA_038526275.1 Pseudomonadota bacterium
AGGCTGTAGCGATCTCTTCCAGGGCCGGCAGGCAGCGATTGTCTTTCTCTATGGCAAGAACCTTGCGCGCACCTTCGGCCAATAGGCCTCGGGTCAAACCGCCTGGGCCGGGACCCACTTCCAGCACGTCAGCGCTCGACAGATCACCAGGTATTCGTGCGATCTTGGCCGTCAGGTTCAAATCGCGCAGAAAGTTTTGCCCCAGCGCCTTTTTCGCGGCGAGCCCATGGGTGGCGATCACCTCCCGAAGCGGCGGCAGATCATCGATCACGCGGGTACGCCCGCGCGTGCTTTGGCCATTTGTGCGGCCATCTCCAACGCCGCGATCATACTGGACGGGTCTGCAACGCCTTTTCCTGCGATGTCGAATGCGGTGCCATGGTCGGGCGAAGTGCGAACGAATGGCAGCCCAAGTGTGACATTAACCCCTTGGTCGAAATCCAGCGTTTTGATCGGGATCAGGGCTTGGTCGTGGTACATGCAAATGGCGGCGTCGTAGCGGGCGCGGGCTTTGACGTGAAACAGCGTATCGGCTGAATGGGGTCCGCTCAGGGAGTAACCCTCGCTCCGCATGGCGGCGATCACCGGATTGATGATCTCAATCTCTTCCCGCCCCATGGCGCCGCCTTCGCCCGCATGGGGGTTCAGGCCCGAAATGGCAAGGCGTGGCGTCTCCAGCCCGAAATCCCGCCGTAGGCCGCGATCGGTGATCAGTATTGTCTCGCGCAAAAACTCCGCCGTCAGCCGGGCTTTGACCTCTGCTAGTGCGATATGGATTGTCACGGGAACGACCCGCAAGCTGGGGCCTGCCAGCATCATCACCACGCGCGATACGCCCCCCAAATGGGCCAAAAACTCTGTGTGACCGGGGAAAGCGAACCCCGCGCCATCCTGCAAAGCTTTCTTGTGGATGGGGCTGGTGACGACCCCAGAACAGGCCCCGGACTGAGCGAGCGCAACGGCGCGTTCGATCACCTCGACAACGCCTTTGGCATTTTCGCCAACGGGCGTGCCTGGGGCCTGCGAAGTCGCGAATTCGTGCGCCAGGACGGGAAGGGCGTTGCGCACGGACGGCACAGCCGCTGGGGCAGGCACCTCGACCCACGGCGTTTCCGGCGGCAAATGTCTGGGATCGCCCAGATAGACCATCGGGATCCGCCTGCCGATTTGACGCCAGGCCTCAACCGCAATCTCAGGGCCGATGCCAGCCGGTTCACCACAGGTGACGGCCAGCGGCGCGATCATGGGCGACGAATGATGGCGTCGGCCCGCAATTCTGCAAGAAAGCCATCGGCAAAAGACGACACGCGCTGGTTCACGAGCCGGTCGCGCACATCCCCGCGGCTCACCTCTTCTTCCAGGATCGGGGTGCGCCCACAAAGCATCAAAAAGACCAGCGCATCACCGCGGGTTATCGCGGTCGAGCTTTCGCCTTCGTCCAGCTTGGCCAATTCCAGGGCGATGTCAGTCGGCACCTCTGCCACGGGTTTGGTTTCGATCACCAGAAACTCTTCCGGTTTGCCTTTGGCGACGCCGTAGAGATCATCGCAGGTATCGACCCGCGCGGCGACCCGCCCGGCTTCGCTGAGACCGCGATCCGTGCGCCCACCCGGGATCAGGTACTGGGCATATTCCAAGGATACATTCTCGGCGCTTGGCGCTCCGGTTTCCCGCAATTCCCGAAGCTGGAAGATGGCGATAGCGTTCGGTACCGAGATTGGGTCAGTGATACCACCCGGGGGCAAAGCAACAATCTGACTGGCCACAGCCGGGGGCAAGTTGCCGATCGGGATCGGGTTCGCGACCCGGCCACCAGCTCCGCGTGAGGGAGCAACCGAAAAACGCCGGGCGAAACTGGCAAAGCCAGCGGTGGTGGTCACCGTGCTTTTGATCTGGGCTGCGAGCGTTTGCGCCCGTTCAGCCGCCGCCGGTGTGTTCGCGGGCAGGACAATCTCCGACACCAGCACCTCTGCCCCGCCACGTTGCGAAGTCAGAGCCAGTGCGCGGTCGACCTCGGCCTCTGTCACCCTGGCGCGAGGGCCAAAGCGAGTCCGGACAACGGCGCGCCAAGCCACACCGGCCCGGATGAAGTCGCGGAAGCTTTGTTCATCAATGCGGGCTTGGGCCAGCGCCTGCAGGAATTGCTCCGAGGTCAGGTTGGCCCGGCCTGCGAATTCCTCGACGCCCGTGTCAATCTCTTCCTCGCTCGGCAACAGGTCCAACTGCTCGGCTGCAAAAAGGCGCAAACGGTCGTCGATCAAACCTTCCTCGGCCTGTTCGTCCAAATCGCCCGATGTCCGAAAGGCCGCCAGCAAAGCTCGCCGCTGGCTCAACTCATAGTTCGTGATCGCTTTGTTATTGACATAAAGCGCTGGCGCGAAGGGGTTCCCTTGGGCCGCTGCGCGCTCGGCGCAGCAGACCAGCACCAAAATTGCGGTCAACGCGGAAAGAAACCTTACCATACCTTACCTGCCTTTTTGTTTTTCTGCTCGTGCCCTTGCGTTGCACATTATCCTTGGCATCCCCTGCGGCGCTTTGGCCCTGATCCTTCGCCCTTGCCAAATCCGGCCAGTGCGACAGTCAGATCAAAACTCGTCGTTGGCCGAACACTATCGGACGCGGTGAAGCGGCGCGAGAGGGAAAGATCAACTGAGACACACTCGTTTTGGTATCCGATCCCCAAACGTGCCGAAGCGGCCCGATCCTGCTGGAAGTCATACCGCACGTCGAGGTTGGTGGTCCAATAGTCGTTCAGTTTGTAGCCGCCATCCAGTGTGAGTTCTGACGTATTCTCGGGCCGATCCTCGGCTTCGTTCTCGCTGAGCCAGATGTAGGATCCACCAAGGGACCAGTCTGTATCGCGATAGCCCATGCGCAGTTCATTCCGGTCAAACCGGAAATTGTCATCAAAGAGGGCACGGTTCACAAGGCTGAGCCGACCGGGCAAAGTAACATGAGCCGCCGCCAGCCAATCGGACTTGCCGCCATCCAGGAAAGAATACCCTTCGAACTGTTCAAGATCTTCGGTCCGCAGGATGCGGCCTACCGTGACACCGAACTGCCAGCCGTCTGGGTCATATCGCGTCCAGTTGATCCCGATATTGGCGCGAGTTCCGCGTTCAAACCGGTCACCGCCCGGGAATCTGTCGAAGCCGAATAGATTGCCTTCGTCCAATTCCAGAAGCGTGCTTTCCTCGTTCGGGACATCGGGCATATCGGTGTTGCTCGCCAGAACCTGAACCACGGGCTCGATCACATGCGACGCCTGCGCTGTGTAGCGGACCCAGGGCCAGCGAAACTCTACGCCAGCCGTGGCCTTGAAATCGCTTGAAGGCTCTTCAAATTCGGCATCGTCATTGATGACGGCATAGTCGTAGCGCAGATCGGCCAGCGCTGCGGTAACGATACCGTTTCGGGCCAGCCATTCTCGCCGCCAATCGGCTTGCAATGTCAGTCGACTGACATCGCGACCATCCACCAGATCGTCTGGATCGTCGCTGTCGAAATCCACGTCAGACGACCGGTAATGGGTGTGGGCAGCAAGGGTGAATCCGCCCGTCCCGCCGATCAGTGCAGGTTGAAACCGCCGCCGAAACTCAAGATCGCTGAAAAGGGTGGGGCTCGTCTTGTTGTTTTCATCGTCACGCAAAGATCGAAGCGACAGAAGGCTCGCCTCAAAGAATGTGTCACGGGCCGTGCGAGACAGATTGATCTCGCTATCGAGGCGATCTTTGGAAGAATAGTCATAATCCAGCAGATACCCTCTGTCGGATACCGTCTCGATATCGAAGGCCAGAACAAAGTCGCGGTTTAGTTCAAACCGGCCTTCGCCAAACAGATAGCCGCGCGTATCGTCGGGCAGAATATCATCTTGGCTGACGGCCATGTTGAATTCGATTTCGCCGCGTTGGAAGGCCTGACGGTAGCGTGCCTCCAGCGTCGTTGTCCGGCTCGTCGACAAGTACGGGGTCAGGGTCAGGTCGGCATGGTCGCCCAGCGTGATGAAGTATGGGACCTTGATCCCTGGCCCCAGCTCATCGGTGATGCGCAGGGACGGGGCCAGAAAGCCTGTGGCCCGTTCCAGCGACGGGTCGGGAAAGCGTAGGCGCGGCAGATAAAGGATCGGAACGCCGGCCACTTCGAACCGCGCATTGCGGAAATAGATCTGGCGTTCTTCTTCATCGTGGATGATCTGCTCTGCCCGGATCTGCCAAAGCGGCACAGGGTGTTTTTCGCATACACTACAAGAGCTTGCGACGGTTTTGTAAAGTTGCGTATAGCGACCGTCCACCCGATTGATCTCGGCTGCCGCCAATTGCAGTTGTTGTTCCAGAACCAGACGCGCCGAGGTTAGAATGCCTTCTTGCAGATCTTGGCTGAGTTCGGCGGACGAAGCGAACAGAACGGTGCTGCCATCGGGATTCGAAAGGCTCAGCGGCCCTTCAATTTCCAGAGTTTCCGTTTCGCTGTCATAAATGATCCGCTGGGCTTTGACGCGATCGCCCTGATACAGCACTTCGACATTGCCGCTGGCGATGAGTTTGCTGTCCCGGTCAATCTCGACCCGGTCCGCGACGAGAGTGGCCAGATCTTGGGCCAAACTGGTCGAGCCCGCTGCGAGGATCAGCGCGAGCGACAGGATCCAGGCCCGGCACCGGCGCACCTAGCCGTCCTCCAGGTGAAAGAGCAGGCCCAGGGCCAGAAAGATGCCCGCCGCTGGCGGAGCCCAGGCCGCAAGCAAAACAGGAATCTGGCCGTTCTCTCCCAGAATTTGCGCAAAGTTTCGGATGAAGTAGACCCCGAACCCAAGCATCAGCGCCAGCAGAACCATCTGGCCGGTGCGACCAAACCGGGTGTGGCGCATCGTAAAGCCCGCGCCAATCATCACCATTGCAGCCAAAAATGCGGGCATCGCGATTTCTGTGTGGAACCAAACGCGGTGCAAGCGCGCGGAAAAGCCGGCACGATCCAGATTGTCGATGAATTCCGGCAGATCCCAAATAGGGATCGAAGCTGGCGTGCCGAAGCTGTCGCGGATCTGCTCCTGCGTCAGGGACGAAGCGACATCATAGGTTTCCAGCGTCACCGCATCCCTTTCAGGATTGTCACTGCCCGTCAGTGGCCAGATCTTCACATCCTCCAAGTGCCAATGGTAGAGGCTCAGCGTAGCAGTCGAGGCTTCTATCCTGCGAACAGGCTGGCCTCCGGGATCCAGTTCCACAAAAGTGGCCTGTAAGAGTATCGTTCCATCAAGCGAGGTCTGTTCGGCGCGGATAACGGTTTGTCCGCTGGACCCACCCTGGCGCAGCCACAGACCTTCTTCGCTGACCGAGATGACGTCTCCGCCATCATTTCCATAGCGCTGCGACTGGGTTTCATACTGTTGCAGAGTTGCCGCTACAATGGGGTTGAGCACCGTGACCCCAAAGGCACCGATCAAAAGCGATGTGACTACGGGCGCCCAGAGGCTTCGCATTGCCGAGCGTCCCGAAGCCCGTGCCACAACCAGTTCGGAGGTTCGAGAGAGCCCAAGAAACAGCGTGAGTGTGGCCAGGATCATGATCAGGGGCAGGATCCGATAGAGCGTTTCGGGCACCGACAAAATGGCAAGTGCAGTCGCTCCGGCAAAGGTGATATCGGCACTCTCAAATCGGCGCATTTGTTCGACGATGTCCAACAAAATCAGAAACGCAAAAAATATCCCCGTTATTGAGGCGAAGATCACTGCGAATTTGCGGGCGAAATAGAAGTGCAGCTTCATGAGGCCGCCCTCGCTCGGAGGCGTCTGCCGCGAAACAGCCCGGGTCGTTCCGCCACGAACAGCAAGACGAAGGCCACGACCAAGCCAAAGGCAGGTGGAAGATACACCACATACCACAGCTCGATATCGTCTTGGGCTGTGCTCGCGGCTATGTTTTCCAGGATCTGCACGGAAATCAAAAGCAATACAGCGAAGATGATTTGCCGCCATACGCCGAACCGGCTGAAGCCGCCGACCATGAGGGCGGCAAACCCGATCAGTGCTGCCACCAATGGCGAAAGTGGCTGGGCCAAGCGCAAATGGCCTTCATAGAGGAACACGGCGGCCGTTCTGCGGGCAGCAGCCAAATCGGCCTCTGTCGGGTTGAAGAGCTGCGGTGTCAGAAACTCTCGCACATCGCGGCGCTGGCGGTCCGTTGGGTTGATCAACCGCCCGATATCATAGGAAAAATCATCAAAGCGCGTGATAAACAACCGCCGGTCCGATTTGGAGTAGGTCTGGGCTGTGCCCTGAAA
Source organism: Pseudomonadota bacterium (assembly GCA_038526275.1). Taxonomy (GTDB): domain Bacteria; phylum Pseudomonadota; class Alphaproteobacteria; order Rhodobacterales; family Rhodobacteraceae; genus 188UL27-1. The sequence continues at coordinate 6,277 of JBCBGY010000043.1, forward strand.
CATCACCAGTTTCGGGCCATCCTCGGCACGAACCAGAAAAGCCTTTTGGGCAAGGTAGGTGGTTCGGCTTTCGGGGTCACGGGCATCCGACAGGAAGACGTCCAGTAGTTCGCCCTGCGGTGTCAATTCACGCAGGTAAAAGGTAATGCCTCGGGCCGGATGCAGGAACTGTCCTTCGCTCAGCATGCGGGAGGTGATGTTGGCTTGGATTTCGACCTTTCGGTCTGCCAGTTGCGCGCGACTGATCGGGACCAGATAGTTCACCAGCACGGCCATCAGAAGCGACGCCAATAAACCGAACACAATCACCGGGCGGGCCAGACGAAAGGCCGATAGTCCGGTAGCGCGCGCCACCACCAATTCGCTTTCGCTGCTCAACCGGTTCGTGACGTAAACCGTGGCAATGAAGGCCGCCATGGGCAGGACGAGACGTACCACATTTGGCAGCGACAAAGCCGTGAATTCCAGGAAAACACCTGCAGATTGGCCGTCAGCGATCAGTTGATCGAACAGGATGACCGCACGGTTGACCCAGTAGACCAGGACAAGGATCAGCGAGAAGAACCCGAACAGAACGGTCAGTTGTGCCAGAAAATATCTGTCAAACCTGGCCAAGCGCCCCACACCCCACGTTCGAATTCACTGCCCTTTTGAACAGGTTAAACGAAAGGCAGCATGGGGAAAACTGCAATCTGGTCACCGCCATGACCGCGAGCTAAGGTTAAGGCTAACGGAAAGGACGTTTACATGACCGAGTTGCCCCAAATCAGCGCCGCGGCGCTGGACCTTGATGCCATCGGCGAATTCACGGGTCGCGTCGTGGTTTTTGCCGGAGAGGATGGCAAGCTGGACCCGTCGGGGCGGCGCGTGAACCGGCTGACCAAAGGCGCGCTAGAGCGCTGTGTCGGCGGAGATGCCTTTGAGAAACTGAAGTCTGGCGATGCCGTCACGCTGGCCTATCCTGCCGGGATGAAGGCGACTAGCGTGCATGTTGTTCGGCTTGAGAAAAAGCCGTCTGTCGCCGAAGCGCGAAAAGCCGGGGCCACGATTGGCAAGGGCCTTGGCAAGAGCGGTGCGTTGGTGTTGGGCGGTTCGTTGCCGCGCATGGGAGAGGTCGCCTTGGGCACCTTGCTGCGCAGCTATCGCTACACCGAGATGAAAAGCGATGAGACGCCAGAGATTGGCGCGGTGACCATGATGGTGACCAAGCCCGAACCACTGGATGAGGCGCTGCCCGATGTGGTGGCGATGGCGTCCGGCATCTATTTCACCCGCGATCTGGTGAACAAGCCCGCCAATGTGCTGACGACCGAGACCTTTGCCGAACATCTGACAGAGCTTTCCGCCTTGGGTCTGAAGGTGGAAGTGCTCGATGAGCCGGAGTTGGAAAAGCTTGGCATGAACTTGCTTCTGGGCGTCGGTGTCGGGTCTGAGACGCCCAGCAAAGTGGTGGTGATGGAATGGAACGGCGGTGGTGATGAGGCCCCGCTGGCCCTGATCGGCAAAGGCGTTGTCTTTGACACAGGCGGGATCAGCCTGAAGCCCGCCGGGGGCATGGAAGACATGACCATGGATATGGGCGGTGCTGGCGTTGTCGCCGGGGTGATGAAGGCCGTTGCATCACGTAAGGCCAAGGCCAATGTTGTGGGGCTGGTCGGGCTGGTGGAAAACATGCCGGACGGGCGGGCGCAACGGCCGGGCGACGTGGTGACATCGATGAAGGGCGACACGGTTGAGGTGATCAACACGGATGCCGAAGGCCGCCTCGTCCTGGCCGATGTGATGTGGTACGCGGCCGACCGGTTCAAACCAGTGGGAATGGTCGATCTGGCCACGCTGACGGGCGCGATCATCGTGGCATTGGGACATGAAAATGCCGGTGTCTTTTCCAACGATGACGGGTTTTGCGGTGATTTCCTGGATGCTGCGGCAACGGAAGGCGAGGGCGCTTGGCGGATGCCGCTGGGGCCGGGCTACAAGAAGCTTCTGAAATCGAACATTGCCGATCTGAAGAATGTCGGCGGTCGCTGGGGCGGGTCTGTAACCGCTGCGGAATTCCTGCACCGGTTTGTTCCGGAAGGTTTGCCGTGGATCCATTTGGATATTGCGGGCGTGGCAAAACCCCAGGGTGAAGCGCCGCTTGCCCCCAAAGGCGCGTCTGGTTGGGGTGTTCTGGCGCTCGACCGATTGATCCGGGACAAGTACGAAGGTTGACGGTCTGCCTATGGCAGAAGCACTATTTTATCATCTGACCCAGCGCCCGCTTGAGCAGACCTTGCCGGTTCTGCTCGAGCGGGCGTTGCAGCGCGGCTGGCATGTCTTGGTGCGAGGCACCGATGCTGCACGTCTGGACTGGCTGGATCAGAAGCTGTGGCTGACCACGGATGAAGGCTTTTTGCCCCACGGTCTGGCGGGCGGAGCGCATGATGCATTGCAGCCGGTGCTATTGTCAGAAAAGCTGGACGCCCCGAATGGTGCGCAGTGTCTGATGGCCGTCGACGGTGCCGAAGTGCCACCGGGCGAGTTGGGTGGGTTTGAACGGATCTGCATCCTGTTCGATGGCCAAGATGAAGGCGCGGTCAATCAGGCGCGGGGCCAGTGGACGACGCTGACCACGGCGGGTCTGGCGGCGCAATATTGGTCAGAAGAAAGTGGTAAATGGGAACTGAAGGCGCGGTCTGACGGCGCGTGAGTTAAATTGAGCGCGCAGGCGCGCACACGTCTTGCTGAATTGGGTCAGCGCTGGCTCACCAAAGCAAAGCGACGCACCGCCATTGCCAGACCTTGACCTGACAGGCCCCGCTTCGGATGGCAACGGGAATGGCGGTTTCCACCTTCGGCGGACCCTCCGCAATTCCCGTTGCCATCCGACCCGTGGCCCGTCTTGTCATGTTCAGGCAACGGCGGCTCCGAAGCAAAGCCTTGGGGGTGGGAGCTAGCGTGTCAGGACCATGCGGTTGCCGCCAAATTCGACGCTGTCCCATCGATTGAGGTAGGTCATCCCGAGGAGGGACGCGTCCAGCTGGCCTTCATTTACCACCGCTGTCAGGCCGCGTTCGGTGACGCCGCCCAGTTCCACTTCATCCAGGCGCACAAGGGCTGTGCGAACCTGGCCATTTGCCGTACGCGCCAGGCCGCCATAGTTGAGCGCCTCTGTATCTATCCCCACACGGCGGGCATCCTGGGTGCTGAGCACCATATCCGTTGCCCCAGTATCAACAATGAATTCAATAGGTTGCCCGTTGATATTGAGTGTTAAGTGGAAATGGCCATCGGCGCTCGCGGGGATTTCGATGCGGGTGCCGTTTTCAAAGATCGCCTGTTGCGGATTGAGAGAGCGAGAGAGATTGTCCCACAGGCCGAACCCGGCAATGAAACCAACAAAGATCAGGACCCATATGGCGCCCTGCTGGATGGTTTTGCTGATATTCTGCCGACCAGACATGAAGAAGTAGGCGCCGATGACGGTACCGAGCAGAACCAGATAGATTAAGTTTCCAAGATCATCACCTGACATAGGACCTCCACAACAGTCGAACTGGCATTTAGGGGGTCACGTGCCGAATTGAAATGTTCAATTGGCGAAAGGAAATGCGCCGATGCCATCTAGCACGAACTGAACAGACAGCGCGGCAAGCAACATGCCAAGCAGTCGTGTGACGACATCGATACCGGTTCTGCCCAAGGCCCGTTCGAGCAGTGGAGCGGCGAAAAAGAAAAGCAGTACAACCGCAATCACGGCGACCATAACCAGCTGCACGCCGATCAGCACCTGCCAATCGCCGCCAGACGTGAGCAGGATGACGGTAGCGATTGCGCCTGGTCCGGCAATCAGCGGTATTGCCAAGGGAAACACCGACGGATCCGGCCTGTCTTCTTCCAGTTTGTCTTCTCGGCGCTTTGTCCGGCGTTCGAACAACATGTCGAGCGCCGTAATAAACAGCAGGATCCCTCCGGCGATCCGAAAGGCCGGCAGCGATACACCGATGACATCCAGCACAGCTTCGCCAAAGACCGCGAACATCACCAATATCGCCGCAGCAATACCGCAGGCCCGCAAGGCGATGGCCCGGCGGCGTCGACCGGTTTCACCAGCTGTAAGTGCCACAAAGATTGGTGCAAGGCCGACAGGGTCTATCACCACGAACAGGGTGATGAATGCGGTAATGAAGAACGCTAGGTCCATGGTTCAGGCATTTGCCTTATCGAGTTTTTCCTGAGCTTTGAGCCAAAGCTCTTCGGCCCGATCGATGGCGTTCATGACTTCGGCATATTTTGCTTGCCATGCTTCGAGCTTGGCGGCGTTTTCGTCTTCGTAAACGGATGGGTCGCCCAGCCGCCGGGCCAGTTCGTCGCGCATCTCTTCCAGTTTTTCCATCCGTGCCTCGCATTTGCGGACTTCAGATTTTAAGTCTTGGATGACGGATTGACTGACCTTTTTCGGTTTGGTTTTTTCGGCAGCCTTTGGCGTATCGCTGGCCAAAAGAGAGGTTCGGTATGTTTCCAGATCGCCCTCATACGGCGCGACGCGTCCGTCTTTGACGAGCCACAGCCGGTCGGCGACCAGACCGACCAGATGCATATCGTGGCTGACCAGGATCACAGCACCTGTATAGGCCGTCAGGGCTTCGACCAAGGCTTCGCGGCTTTCCATGTCCAGATGGTTGGTGGGTTCATCGAGGATCAGCATGTGCGGAGCATCCAGCGTGGCCAGCATCAGGGACAGTCGCGCCTTTTGTCCGCCAGAGAGCCGGGCCACCACTGTATCGGCCTGTGCGGCACCAATGCCGAAACCGCCCAGTCGCGCGCGGAGACGCGCTGGTGTTTCGCTGGGAAAATGGCGACGTAGATGGTCGAGTGGGGTTTCGTCCGCGTGCAATTCGTCGAGTTGATGTTGGGCGAAATAGCCGATCCGCAATTTGCTGGATTTGGTGACCCGCCCGCCCTGTTTTTCCAATCGGTCTGACAGAAGTTTGGAAAGGGTCGATTTGCCTTGGCCGTTCTTGCCCAAGAGCGCGATGCGGTCGTCTTGATCAATGCGAAGGTCTAAGCGTGACAGGACTGTAAGGTCGCCATAACCGACGCTCGCGCTTTCCATGGCGATGATCGGCGGGCTCAATTCTTCGGGTTGGGGAAAGGTGAAAGCACGCAGGGCGGCTTCTTGCGGGCTTGTTATGGGTTCCATCCGGGCGATGGCTTTCAGGCGGGACTGGGCCTGCCGGGCCTTGTCAGCCTTGTAGCGAAACCGGTCGACGTAGGATTGTAGATGCGCGCGGCGTTGCTCCTGCCGTTTGGCTTCGGATTCTGCCGCCGCCAGCCGCGCTGCCCGGGTTTTGGCGAACGTATCGTACGCACCCTGGTAAAGGTTTAGTTTGCGGTCTTCGAGATGGAGGATTGCGCCGACGGATCGGTTCAGCAAACCGCGATCGTGGCTGATGATCAGCACTGTGTGGGGATAGCGGGTCAGGTAGTTTTCCAACCAGACCGCCCCTTCGAGATCAAGGTAATTGGTTGGTTCGTCGAGTAGCAAGAGGTCCGGGGCAGAGAAAAGGACGGCGGCCAGAGCCACTCGCATTCGCCAACCACCCGAAAAGTCGGCACAGGGCCGGGCTTGGTCCGGATCGTCGAAACCTAGGCCTTTCAGAATTGATGCGGCACGGGCTTCTGCCGACCAGGCGTCGATGTCGGCGAGCCGGGTCTGGATTTCAGCGATGCGGGCACCGTCGCTGGCCGTATCCGCCTCGGCCAAAAGGCTTGCGCGTTCAGTATCGGCGGCCAGCACTGTATCCAGCAGGGAGGTGGCTGAGGCTGGAACCTCCTGCGCCACACCACCAATCCGCGCTTTCGAGGGCAATTCGATTGTGCCGCCTTCCAAGGCCAGTTCACCCCGGATCAAGCGAAAAAGAGTGGTTTTGCCCGTGCCGTTACGCCCCACCACACCGACCTTATGGCCGATGGGAATTGTAGCTGAAGCCTCAACCAAAAGCGGGCGGCCTTCGACCGCGTAGGAGATATCAGAAATGCGCAGCATGGCGGCTGTGTGGGGTTTGTCCGGTGGGCTGTCAATTGGTCTCGGCCCGCGGCCATGGCGTGAGGAGAGTTTTGGGATGGTCAACAATAGGTTTGTTGCGCGTCAATTTCGCTTCACGGAGGGACGTTGGGTGTCTTCGACGGTTTCGAACCAGCGTCTGATGAAAAACCTGTCGCATCATTCACCCGATCTGAGCAGTGCCGGTTTTTTTCGGAACGATCCAGCGACGGTCTGACTGAGAGGCGCCAGAACTTTGCGCATTCTTACTGGCGAAAACATCCTCGCCGAAGGCGAATGCGTCCTCACCGGGGGCGCAACCAGGCGTGAGCTGCCCGGATCAGGGGGCGACAGGGCGCTTTTCAACGCCTTTGGGCCATGCTAGGGCGGCGCCGATTTCGGCCGGAAATACCCGGCTGACCCACGTTGAAAGGCAAGAAACATGGCACTGGAACGGACCCTCTCGATCATCAAACCGGACGCGACCTCGCGCAACCTGACCGGCAAGATCAACGCAAAATTTGAGGATGCAGGACTGCGCATTGTGGCGCAGAAGCGGGTCCAGTTGACCAAGGATCAGGCCGGTGAATTTTACAAAGTTCATGCCGGGCGTCCGTTCTATGATGAGCTTTGCACCTTCATGGCGTCGGCACCGGTTGTCGTGCAGGTCCTGGAAGGTGAGGGCGCCATTGCCAAGAACCGCGAAGTTATGGGCGCGACCAACCCGGCAGATGCGAATCCAGGCACGATCCGGGCTGAATTTGCGGAATCCGTTGGTGAAAACTCGGTTCACGGGTCCGACGCGCCAGAGACCGCTGCCGAAGAGATCGCCTATTTCTTCTCGGGCATCGAACTGGTCGGCTGAGACCTGCTAAATTGAGGCGCTTACGCGCCACACGATGTTTGCGTCCCCATCCTGGGGACGCGTATGCCTCCGGCGGAAATATTTTTCGCCAATAAGAAAGAGGCGAAGTTTTCGTTCAGAGTGGCCGGATTTTGAGGCGGGTCAGGCGGTTATCCTTGCGGGTCAGGACCTCGAACCTGTAGCCGTGGAAGCTGAAGACCTGGCCCTGCGTCGGGATCATCTGGGCTTCGTGAATGACCAGGCCGGCGATGGTGTTGGCCCATTCATCGGGCAGGTTCCAATCGTTGGCGCGGTTGAGGTCGCGGATCGTCATGGCGCCGTCGATCAGGTAATCACCCGCGTCGGTGCGGCGGACAGGATGGTCGGCATCGACGTCAAATTCATCGGTGATTTCGCCGACGATTTCTTCGAGGATATCTTCCAGCGTGATCAGGCCCTTCAGGGCGCCATATTCGTCTACCACCAGCGCGAAGTGGGTGTGGCGGCGCAGGAACTCGCGCATCTGATCGTCGAGCGTTGTTGTTTCCGGCACGAAGTAGGGCTTCATCGCCACGTCCAGCACCTTGAAGGCAGAAAGGGCTGCGGCTGATGCGTCGGGGCCCCGGACCAGCCGGTCGACGGAGCGCAGAAGATCTTTCGCGTGGATTACTCCGATGATGTTTTCAGGGTCATCCTTGAAGACCGGCAGGCGCGTATGGGGGCTTTCCAGCGCCTGGCTGAGGATGACCTCTGGTGTTGCATCTGCATCGACCATTTCGATCTGCGAGCGATGCAGCATGATCTCTTCTACCGTGCGTTCGGACAGATCGAGTGCGCCAAGGAGCCTGTCGCGATCTTCTTTCTCGACAACGCCTTCCGAATGGCCGAGAGCAAGCGCGCCAGCGATCTCGTCACGGACATTCATGATGTTGAGGTCGGGGTCGGTTTTGACGCCGAAGAGCCGTAAGACTTGCCGCACCAAGGCGCGGACGGCTGAGACGACCGGGGTGAACACGCGGATCACAACGCGAATGACTGGTGCGACGCCCGAGGCTGCGGCCTCGGAATTGGTGATCGCATAGGTTTTTGGCAGAACCTCGGCGAAGATCAGAACCAGCAGGGTCATGACCAGGGTCGCAAGCGCCACGCCGCCTTCGCCGAAGGCCCTGGTGAAAAGGGCGGTGGCCAGCGACGTGGCCAGGATGTTGACCATGTTATTGCCAAGTAACACGGCGCCGATCAGGCGTTCGTTGTCTTCGGTGACATCAAGTGCCGCTCGCGCCCCTTTGGAGCCCTTGTCGGCCATCGAGCGGAGTTTGCCGCGCGACGCAGCCGTGAGGGCGGTTTCGGAGCCGGAGAAGAAGCCCGACAGGACCAGAAGGCCTAGGATGGCCGCTGCCGTCAGCCAGAATGCGGTGTCCATGGAGTTTCCCGTAGAGATAACAGTGTGGTTATGGGGCGGCTACGGAGCGCGGGCAAGCGGATGATGGGTCAAAACCAGGTCTTTCAGCCGCTCATCCAGAACATGGGTGTAAATCTCGGTGGTCGAGATGTCCGCGTGGCCGAGCAAAGTTTGAATGACCCGCAGGTCGGCGCCGCCTTCAAGAAGGTGGGTTGCGAAGGCGTGGCGGAGTGTGTGCGGGGTGACCAAGTCAGGGTCAACGCCTGCGGCCACAGCGATCTCTTTGATGAGCATGTAGAATCTGTGGCGGGTCAGGTAGCCCGACGATCCGTTCGAGGGAAAGAGGTAGCGCGAGGCCGGTTTGCCGCGTTTGCGGGCGAGGTCTTCGGCCTTGTCCCGCGCCTTCAGCCAGTCAGCGATTGCGCTACGGGCGGGGGTAGACAACGGCACCAGGCGGTCTTTGCCGCCCTTGCCATTGATCAGCAGCATGCGGGGGTCGCCTTTTGCGGCGGCCACCGGCAGTGAGACCAATTCGCTGACCCGCATGCCGGTCGCATAGAGCACTTGCATCAGGCAGACATTGCGCAGTCGATCGGACGCGGTGCGACCGGTGCGACCAGCGCTGTCGAGCATCGCGTCGACCTGTTCGGGGCGCAGTGTTTTGGGCAGCCTTTTTTCTCGCCCCGGGCCCTTGATCTGCAAGGCCGGATTGTCAGCGCGCAGCCCTTCCTCGAAAGCGAAACGGTAGAGCTGTTTGATTGAGGAAAGCCGCCGGGCGCGTGTGGCACGGGACAGGCCCTGCGCGTCACAGAAGATCAGATAGGCTTCAACATCGGCGCGTTGTGCGCCGGAAAAGTCGTTCGACCGTTTGGTGAGCCAGGCGGCGAAGTCCTTCAGGTCGCGACCATAGGCCAAGCGGGTGTTGCGCGCTGCGTCCAGTTCTGCGGCTTGGGCTTCCAAGAAAGCACTGATCCAGTTTTCCATGTTAAGCCCCTATAGCAACATCAGATGGAGCGCGATTTGCCGTGCCCGATCGTCCAGACCCACTTGCCGCAATAGGCTGAGGGCGCTGACCAGGCTGTCCAGATCCCCGTCCTTGTCTCGGGGGATTGTGGCCATGGCGACGAGCAGGGCCTCGCCCCGCCGGTTCTCGTCCAGCCGGTTTTGGAGAGCGGCAGACAGAGGCGGGGGCGGATCGCGGAACGCATCGGCGATGGCAACGGAAAGCGCATCGGGGGCGACGCGTTCATCAGGTTGGCCGAGGGCAAGGCTCACCAGATAGCGGTCGATATCGGATTGCGGTCGGGCGTCCCGGGCAATCGCTTCTGACGAGGGCGAGAGCAGGCCGATTCGTATGGCTTGCAGCCTGTCCCTGGCGGGGCTTTCGGCAAGTCTGTCCCCGTAAAATGCGGCAAAGGCCGGGCCGAGCCCTGCGGTGGCCATGGCTTGCCATGCGGGCTGCAGGGCGCTGGCAATATCATCGGCACCACCCGTTTCCAAAGCTGCATCGAGCTTTCGCACGGCGGCTATGCGATCCCAGGCGCCGCCAGATGCTGCGGGCTGGCGTTCGCCGTAGATGGAGAAGAGCGCATCCGCATCCAGCGCTCCGGCCCGGGTCAGGCGTTCTGCCGCTGTGATCCGCGCCTTCCAACCATTTTTCGGCTGAAGCAGCGCATGGGAATAGGCCAGCGGTAAGCCAGCCGCCGGTACGGGCTCGCCGATTGCATCCATGATCAGAAAAGTCAGCGGGCTGGGCGTACCGTCTGGCTGGGGCAGGGGGCTTTCCGAAAGCTCCGGATCCAGAAACACGGCCAGCCGTTCATACTCGACCGGATCCACTTCGCCGAGACTTTCTGCCGTGCGAAGCGTCAAGGCGGCTGCCGGCCAGTCACCCGCCCGGGCGAGGCAAAAAATCCGGACCTGCAAGGATGGGGCGAAGCCGGGCAAGCGTTCCAGTTGCGCACAGCCGCGCGCCTCTTCGCCGCGCAGGAGTGTCAGGTCAAAAAAGCGCCGAAACACGGCTTCGTCCGTGGCACCGGCCAGGTTGATCAAGGCCAACGCATCTTCCACTGCGCCGCGTGCCATCAATGTGTCAACGCGCAGCAGAAAGAACCGGCCACTTGCGTCGGTGTCTGTCGGTGGGTCCTGTTCAGAGATCAAAAGGTCGCGATAAAGCTGGGCGACCGGTGAAATGACATCCAAGGGGATTGCTGACATGGCGCTGCGGAGGTCCGCTGTGTCTGACTGGCTCCACAAGTCAGTTGGAAATCCGTTCGCCTCGGCGGGCAACAAGCCAACCGCATCCCGCAAGGGGGCGTCCAATTCTTCGACGGTGATTTCTTCGACCGCCGCGGATCGGGTGATCGGCGTTTCCAGAGCCGAAGGGCGGGGAGGCTCCGGCGGGCGCGCGGCAACATCAGACAGCCAGTCGATTGCGGACAACGGCTCTTCCGCGGCGGCCACGGTCGCGAGCCCCGCGCCGAGGACCAGTGCGATCAGGTTAGTTCGCATCGATTGTCACGGGCTCTTTCACCGTCTCGATCTCGGGCGACAGGTCACCCAAATAGGCGAACCCCACCAAGCCAATGAACCCAAGCACGAGCAGAAAAAACAGCAGCTTGAATAGTCGTACCATGCCTGTACCTCGTCTTGCCCACTTCTTGTCGAGCGAGCTTACGCCGATTGTATATGGTAATTGCCTGAAGTTCACGCCATTCAATCCATGTTTTTGCGTTCAGCAGGAAGGTGCTGCATCTTTTGGGTTATCGACTGAAGAAAACCATCGTGATGGTTGGCATGATGGGGGCCGGAAAAACGGCCATCGGCGCTGCGTTGGCCCGCCGTCTTCAGGTTCCATTCATCGACAGCGATGCCGAGATCGAACTGGCGGCGAATCGCTCCGTTGCGGAGATCTTTGAACGTGACGGCGAGGAGTTCTTTCGAAACAAGGAAACCCAGGTCATTGAGCGGTTGCTTCAGGGACAGCGGTCTATTCTCTCCACCGGGGGCGGGGCGTTTTTGGCTGATCGCAATCGGGAACTGATCGAGCGGCTCGGTGTGTCTGTCTGGCTGAAGGCGGATCTTGAATTGTTATGGCAACGCGTGCGCCACAAGGACAGTCGGCCTTTGCTGCGCACCCCTGATCCCTATGGCACCTTGGCCGCATTGATGGTCGAACGCGAACCGATCTACGCGCAAGCCACGCTTTCGGTCCAGGCAGCGCCGGATCTCAGCATTCCCGATATGGTGAAAAAGGTGATGGGCGTATTGACCCAGCATCCCGAAATCTTGGAGGTGGTCTAGATGTCTGAAACGGCGGCGGTCCATGTACCCTTGGGCGAACGGGCTTACGACATTCACATCGGCCCGGGTTTGCTGGCGCAGGTTGGGCCTCATGTGCAGCCACTTTTGCACCGCCCCCGCATTGCGGTCGTCACCGATGAAACTGTGGCAGAGTTGCATCTGTCTGCATTGACGGCGGGGTTTGAGGCGGCTGGTATCGAGATCAAGGCTCTGACCTTGCCGCCAGGTGAGGCCACCAAAAGCTGGCCCCATCTGACTCGCACGGTGGAATGGCTGCTCGATCAAAAGGTCGAACGACGCGACATCGTGGTGGCCTTTGGGGGCGGGGTCATTGGTGACCTTGTAGGCTTCGCCGCCGCAATACTGCGGCGTGGCGTGCGGTTCGTCCAGATCCCCACAACCCTTTTGGCTCAGGTGGACAGTTCGGTCGGCGGGAAAACCGGTATCAATGTCAGCCACGGCAAGAACCTGGTAGGAGCCTTTCATCAACCGGCACTTGTTCTGGCCGACACGGACGTGCTGGGCACCCTGACCGAGCGAGATTTCCTTTCCGGCTATGCGGAAGTGGCGAAGTACGGGCTGCTGGGCGACGCTGATTTCTTCGAATGGTTGGAACGGATGGGGCCTGTTCTGGCATCGGGCGATTCCGCCGCGCGGGTCGAAGCGGTGCGCCGGTCCTGCCAGATGAAGGCCGACATCGTGGTGCGGGACGAAACGGAGCAGGGGGACCGGGCGCTTCTGAATTTGGGACACACGTTCGGCCATGCGCTGGAAGCCGCGACGGGCTATTCGGACCGGTTGCTCCACGGGGAAGGGGTGGCCATCGGCTGCGCCCTTGCCTTTGAACTGTCATCGCGTTTGGGGCTCTGCTCGCAGGAAGAGCCCAGCCGCGTGCGGGCCCATTTCCGAACCATGGGCATGCGTGTCGATCTGGGCGACATTCCGGGCGAATTGCCTGGGCCGGACGCGTTGCTTGGCCTCATGGCGCAGGACAAAAAGGTGGTCGACGGACAATTGCGGTTCATCCTGGCGCGAGGCATCGGCCAAGCCTTTGTCACATCTGAGGTCCCGGGTGATGCAGTCCGTTCTGTTCTGTCAGATGCCCTCGCTCTGGCCGGATGATCGGGCGGGCGCTGGGCTGTCTTGGACCGGCCAAAGATATTCTGGCAAAAACGGTGAAAAGGTTGCTTGACGCGGGAAATGGCGCGGCCTAAACACCCCTTCACGCCGTGATCGTACGGCGCCAGCGCGGTTGTAGCTCAGTTGGTTAGAGTACCGGCCTGTCACGCCGGGGGTCGCGGGTTCGAGCCCCGTCAACCGCGCCATTACTTCCTCTCTTCGGTGAAATGCCTGAGACGGTTCCAGCTTTTCTGCGCGAATTTGGATGTCGTGGGTTCAGCTCGCTAAAGCGATTTGCGATGAGCCGACATCACGCAACGCTACCTGAAGTCAGGGTTTTCAACGCGTTACGTGATAGATCTTAGATACTGCGTTAAATGCAGGGCCTTGTCTTAGGCCGTTAGGGCATCCAGGATCCTGGCCCAGCTTCGCGTGCCTTTGTGGAAGCATTCCACATCGTACTTTTCGTTGGGGCTATGGATTTGGTCATCGTCACGACCAAACCCGATCAGCATGGAATCCATTTGCAGGATGTCCTTGAAGTAACCCGCAATCGGAATGGATCCGCCGCAGCCCACATAAGCGGCCGTTACGCCCCATTCGTCGGACAAGGCCTGACGCGCTTTACCGAAGGCTGGACCGGTCGTTTCCATCTGGCTCGCAGGGCCCGCCCCGTGGCCTATGAACTCGACGGAACAGTCAGTCGGGATCTGAGACCGGACCAGTGTGCGAAAGCTTTCACGGATGGCCAGAGGGTCTTGTTGACCCACCAGTCGGAAGCTGACCTTTGCCCGTGCCACCGAAGGAAGAACGGTTTTGAACCCATCCCCGGTATACCCACCTGTAATGCCGTTCATTTCGCAGGTTGGACGTGCCCAAAGCTGTTCCAAGGCCGACCGACCGTGTTCGCCGGCCAATTCCCCCAAACCGACATCGCCCAGGAAAGCGCCATGGTCGAAGTTGAGCCCTTCCCAGGCGGCTTTCAATTCGGGTGTCAGTTCCGGAACGCCATCATAGAAACCCGGTACTGTAATCCGACCGTCATCATCATGCAGGCCCGCCAGAATGCGGGTCAGCACGCGGATCGGGTTCATGGCGGCCCCGCCATACATGCCGGAATGCAGGTCCTTCGATGGGCCTTCGATGATAATCTCTTCGCCTAGCAGACCCCGCAATTGGGTCACGATGGCCGGTACCCGATCTGCAAACAGACCAGTGTCGCATATCAGCGCCAGATCGGCGGTCAGTTCCGTTGCGTTGTCTTTCATGAAGGGCACGAGGGAAGGCGAGCCGGATTCCTCTTCACCTTCAAAGAAGATCGTCAAACGGCACGGCAGGGTTCCGTGAACGGCCTTCCACGCCCGGCAGGCCTCCAGAAAGGTCATCAACTGGCCCTTGTCGTCCGATGCGCCTCGGCCCCGGATCACCTTTCCCTTCGCCGTATCTTCCAGCGCGGGTTGAAATGGATCAGTGGTCCAAAGCTCCAGTGGATCAACAGGTTGCACGTCATAGTGGCCGTAAAACAATAAGTGCGGCCCGCCTTCGCCGCCATGGCCGACCACCATGGGATGACCCGGAGTTGCACGTTTCTCGGCCTCGAAGCCCAACGCCTGAAGTTCGGTGACCAGCCAGTCCGCCGCACGGTCGCAATCGGCCTTGTAGGCCGGATCCGTAGAGATGGAGGGGAACCGCAGCAGGTCCATCAACCGGTCTAAGTTGGCCGGCAGATCGCTGTCTATCCGGGACAGGACGGCATCAAGGGTCATCGGGTACTCCATTTTGTGATAAGGCGACCCTAGACATGCCGGGCCAAAGGGATCAATGGGACGCGCCATGCCGGGGCAGATCTTGGCCAATGGCGAACTAATCGAGGGGGGCGGTGATGATGCGGGTGTTAGCGGCCATTTTGGCAGTTGGTTTAGTGACGAGCCTCCAGGCAGAGCCCATGGACAGCAAAACTGCGCGGAGCCAGCTTTTCGGCCCAAATGGCCGGTCTGTTGAAGTCTTTCCGACAGACTTTCTGGGGGATGCAGAGAGCGAAGCATTGGAAGGCTATGCTGCCCAGTTCCAATATTACGCGGCGTTTGCCGTAAGCCCGGGTGATCCCGCTGACACGGGTAGCGCCGTGGGCCTGGCGAATTTCCATAGCGAAACATCTGCCCGAAATGCCGCTTTGGCAGCGTGCAATGAACGCCGGACAACAGGCCGGGCTTGTATCATCGTTGCGGTGACACGGCCAAAGCGCTGGGAAGAGCGACCGCTGCAATTGTCATCTGAAGCGACAGAAGCGTTCCGTAAGGAATTTCGCAAGTTGCGCCGTCCCAGGGCCATGGCTGTTTCACCAGCGACCGGCGCCTGGGCCGTCGCCCGGGGCGATGGCGCGCGCGCTCAAGCGCAGTGCAATGAGCGTTTCGAAGGGTCGGGCGAACCGGATTGCCAAGTGGTGATCGCGGATCCTTAAGCCAGTTCTGGTGGTACCCGGTGGCGCGCCGAAATCGCACGTTAACGGAAAATACCGGCAAGATTCCGTTAATCCTTTGGCAAGGTACCAGTTTTTCGGCCCGGAATCGTCGAAAGATTGACGCCAGAAGGCCGAGAATCGTGCTTTGACCCCTGCACGACAAGTCACATCGTGTTAGTATTGTTCAAACGTCGGTGAGTCGTTTTTGCGCCTCCGACACATTGGGGACATAAACAGTGGCAGCACACGGTTCGAGCAAATGATCGGGCGGAACCAACCGCTTGCAGAGCCAGAAGAGACAGAACCCAAACGGTTCGACGATTTCGACCTTTGTCTTGGCGACATGATGCGGGGCGAACGTGCAACGATGGGTAAGTCTTTGCTGGACGTCCAGCGGGATCTCAAAATCAAGGCGACCTATATCGCGGCAATCGAGAATGCTGACATTTCGGCGTTCGAAACGCCCGGCTTTATCGCCGGTTATGTCAGGTCTTACGCGCGATATCTTAAGATGGACCCTGAATGGGCCTATCAGACGTTCTGTCGTGAAGCCGACTATACACCGCAGACCGGGTTCGATCCGGTGGGGTCGATGGGATCCGGACCGAAAGGGTCGGTTCCGATTGCCACCCCCCATATCAGCGATTCGATCTTTGAAAGCGCGGTGCTGGGCGGTCCACGTAACGATAGCTTCTTTTCGCGCATCGAACCGGGCGCGATTGGCTCGTCCCTGGTGTTGCTGGCGTTGATTGCAGCCATTGGCTATGGCGGATGGGCGGTGTTCCGCGAAATCCAGCAGGTTCAGGTGACACCTGTTGAGCAAGTACCTGGCGTTGCGGCGGCGGTTGATCCGCTGGACAGCGCGACGGCAGCGGTGGAAGTCAGCTCTGACTTGCCGAACTTCTCGGCCACACGTCCTGAAGCATTTGATCGGCTCTATCGGCCGGAAGCCTTGGATGTGCCCGTAATGGTGGCTCGGGACGGACCAATCGCGACGATTGATCCATCCCGCAGTGGTGTGCTGCCCCATGAAGAGCACCCCTATGATCGCCTGGTCGCTGGCACGCCGAGTTCTGGCGAACTGCCCATCGGTCCCGAAGATGCGGTGACGCAACAGGTGCTCGATGCTATGGCCATGGGCCCGTCGCTGCCGGATCGTCCACAGCCAAAGGTTTTGGCTGAGAATGCGCCAGAGGTCATGCTGGTGGCGGTGCGTGACGCCTGGATCCGGGTGCGGGCCGCCGATGGCTCTACCATTTATGAACGGACCATGTCGGCTGGGGACACTTATGTTCTTCCGCAGACTGAGAACCCCGCCACACTCCGCACAGGCGCGGCTGGATCTGTATATTTTATGGTAAACGGCGAAGCACATGGGCCAGCCGGTGGGGCGGGGCAGGTCGTCGACAATATCGCGCTGGATGCGTCGCTGCTGTCTGAGAGCTATGCCAAGGTCGATCCGACCGTGGACGGGGATGGCCAGCGCGCGGTGGAAGTTGCCGAGGCTGCTTTGGCCGTGCAAGAGGATCCCCAGAACTAGCGTCCCGGAGAGCCTCAGGCCATGCCATGGTGCCGCATTCCGTGGACAGTGCGGTTTGGCCTGACTATCCTATGGTCAGGATCAGACCGGCGAGGCCACGCAAATGTCCATCAATCATGTCCGTCCATGGCGCAACATTTACCGCCGCGAAAGTCGGCAGATTAGCGTTGGGCCGGTAAAGGTCGGTGGCGATGCGCCGATCTCGGTCCAGACGATGACAAACACGCTGACGACCGACGTGAAAGCGACCATTGCACAGGTTCAGGCCTGTGCCGACGCCGGTGCGGACATTGTGCGTATCTCTGTCCCCGATGAGGCATCGTCCCGCGCGCTGAAGGAAATCATCCCCGAAGTTACTGTGCCCATCGTTGCCGACATCCATTTCCACTATAAACGCGGGATTGAAGCGGCAGAGGCTGGTGCGGCCTGCCTGCGGATCAATCCCGGCAATATCGGTGACGAAACCCGAGTACGTGAGGTTATAGCGGCCGCGCGCGATCATGGTTGTTCCATGCGGATTGGTGTGAATGCCGGATCGTTGGAAAAGCACCTGCTGGAGAAATATGGCGAACCCTGCCCGGATGCCATGATCGAAAGCGGGCTCGATCATATGCGGATCTTGCAGGACAACGATTTCCACGAATTCAAGATCAGTGTGAAAGCGTCCGACGTGTTCATGGCCGCAGCGGCCTATCAAGGTCTGGCTGAAGCCACGGACGCCCCGATACATCTGGGCATTACCGAAGCTGGCGGGCTGACCTCGGGCACCATCAAGTCTGCGATCGGGTTAGGGAACCTGCTTTGGATGGGGATTGGCGATACGCTGCGGGTGAGCCTGTCTGCCGATCCTGTTGAAGAGGTGAAGGTCGGGTTTGAGATCTTAAAGAGCCTTGGGCTGCGTCATCGCGGCGTTAACATCATCAGCTGCCCAAGTTGCGCGCGGCAGGGTTTCGATGTGATCAAGACCGTGGAGCAGCTGGAAAAGCGGCTTGAACATATCAAAACGCCCATGTCGCTGAGCATCATTGGATGTGTCGTGAATGGTCCGGGCGAAGCTTTGATGACAGATGTCGGTTTCACGGGCGGTGGAGCTGGCTCTGGCATGGTTTACTTGGCCGGCGCGCAAAGCCACAAGTTGAACAACGACGAGATGATCGATCACATTGTTGAGCAGGTGGAACGCAAAGCCCAAGAGATCGAAGCTGCAGATTCAGTGGCAGCGGAATAAACCCCAGAGAGATTGCCTGCCCCCCCTTTCCCGTGATAATTCGTTAACGTGAGGGGTACGATCCGGCACTCTGTGTCCGGATCAATGGAAGAGGGGGAAAAGATGGCGCTAGCTGTCTTTGACAGGGACCATTTTGGCCTGGGCATTGCCTTCACGCGCGACTTTCGATTGGAAAAATACTGTCTTTTGCTGATCCTAGGACGCCGGGAATACATTATCTATGCCGAACGTTGAATGTCCTGGACGGCACCTGATCTGAGGCGATTGACGGTATCGGCAAAACAACGTCTCACCAAACCCGGTTGATCCAGAACAAACCGGCTTAGTTGCCTGGATATCCGAGCTTCTGTAGGGCTGCTGCGATCTCATCCAGAATGGCTGGATCATCAATGGTCGCCGGCATCTTATAGCTTTCACCTTCGGCTATTCGTGCCATGACGCCCCTCAGGATTTTGCCAGAGCGGGTTTTGGGCAGCCGTTCCACCACTGTGGCCAGCTTGAACGCGGCCACTGGGCCGATCTGATCCCGCACCCGCGCTACACATTCTCCTGAGATGTCCTCGGTAGGGCGACTTGTGCCGGTATTGAGGCACAAAAAGCCCACCGGCACTTGCCCTTTGAGCGCGTCAGCCACGCCAATAACCGCACATTCTGCGACATCAGGATGACCGGCCAATACCTCTTCCATGGCGCCGGTAGAGAGCCTGTGGCCAGCAACATTAATCACGTCGTCGGTGCGGGCCATGATGTACAGATATCCGTCTTCATCCAGCATGCCCGCGTCACCGGTTTCGTAGTATCCGGGGAAGGTGTCGAGATAGCTTTTCTTATACCGCTCGTCGGCCCCCCAAAGCGTCGGTAAAGTGCCAGGCGGGAGGGGCAGTTTAACGGCGATTGCTCCGAGCGTTCCCGCAGGTACAGGATGTCCTCCTTCGTCCAAAACCTGGATGTCGTAGCCGGGCATGGGCACCGTGGGGGAACCGATTTTGACCGGCAAATGTTCAATGCCCATGGGATTGCCCGCAATGGTGTAACCCGTTTCGGTCTGCCACCAATGGTCGATGACCGGGATCTTTAACATGTCTTGCAGCCAATGGATCGTATCGGGGTCGGCCCGTTCGCCCGCAAGAAAGACCGTTTCCAGCGACGAAATATCATGGGCCTGCGCCAGTGCGCCTTTCGGGTCTTCGCGCTTGACGGCCCGGAACGCAGTGGGCGCGGTGAAGAAGCTTTTGACCCGATGCTCCGCGATGACCCGCCAGAAGGTGCTGGCATCTGGTGTGCCCACGGGCTTGCCCTCAAACACGATTGTGGTGTTTCCGTGGATCAGGGGTGCGTAGCAAATGTAGCTGTGGCCCACGACCCAGCCCACGTCGCTGGCGGCCCAGAACACATCGCCTGGATCGACATTGTAAATGTTCTTCATCGTCCAGTT
>JBCBGY010000044.1:0-25262 GCA_038526275.1 Pseudomonadota bacterium
CGCCGGTATGGTTCAGCTCGTCGCGCTTCATGTAGATCTTGGCGCCACCCAGATGTTCTGTCAGCCGTTCGGCGAAATACATGGGGCTGGGGCGGCCCACATAATGGGTCCAAAGATCGTCCATCTCGGCCCAGAAACTGTCATCGGTTTTGGCCTTCTCGTACTCGGCCTCCAGATCAAGGATCAGCGGCATCAGCGTTTCCGAAACGAAACGCCCGCCGAACTGTCCGAACCGACCCTTCTCATCCGGACCGGTCATGAAGCTGTTGAAGAGATCGTTGGCCATCGTCGCGCTCCCCTGTGATCCAGACGGGTCTAACCAAAGCCCCGCCTCCGGTAAAGCAGATGCACCAAGTCGATTTGTCCCGCCGCTGAACTATGGCGGGCGTCGATGCTGTCCGTCAGGTTTTTCGCGCAATGATGAATACGGCTTTGCCCCGCCCGGGGTGCCAGTTTTCGTCAATCACAAATCCAGCGTCCTGAATGTTCTGCGCCAACGCGCTGGCGGTAAAGATCCGAACTGTGGGCAGCAAACCAAGCGCCTTGCCAAGCGGGGCGATCAGACCGAACCACGCCATTGAATCCTTCAAGCATGCAGTGCTGCTGATGAACAGCCCGCCCGGTTTGAGCATCTGGTGCACCTTGGCCAGTACCGCCGTTCTGTCCTCGACCAAATGAAGAATGCTCAGGCCCAAGACCATGTCGTAACCGTCTTCCGGAGGAATCCATTGCTCGATGGGTACAGCCGTGAATGTGACATTGGTCACCCCGGCTGCATCGGCTTTTTCCTGTGCGATGCGGATCATTTCAGGCGAAAGGTCGGTCGCCTCGATGTGATCGACACATGATGCATGCGCCAAGGCTGTTGAGCCTGTTCCGCAGCCAAACTCAAACAGCGACATGTCGGGGCGCAGGAGCGCTTGGGTCATTTCGAGTTTGCGTTGATACGCGCTCTCGTCAGCGATGGGTGTGCGAGCATATCGTTTGGCGATCTTGTCCCAAAAGCGGGTCGAGCCACGCACGCCCCTAGTTTGATTATTCATGGAATCTAGGCCTTCAGCAGGAACGAAGAACTTGGACGCTATCTTCATCTGACTTCTTGAAAAAGCAAATTGGCTGACAGCCAATTGCGCCACGTTTCGGTGCTGGTTTCCAAAATAAAGTGGGTGCCGCATCCTACCCAAATGCGACACCCGATCGGCCCGAAGGCCAGCTAAAAAGAGTACTTCAATATGTTTTGGTGCTTCCAACCAATGTGGGGATGAGGTGGGGGGAAGCAAAAGTTGATGCCGCGGCAGTCAGGCTTAGCCCGACCGTCAGGAGGCCCACGGCGTTGGAGGGAAATATGGAGCATAGCTGCAGGGTAAGGGGAAGTGCCGCAAGCACGCACAAACGACTAAACAAAAACACATCACTCGGTAATGAACTCACCTTTTCCGTGCTTGCGGCTCTAGTGGTAAGGACAAACCCACGGGCAATCGCATGTGAAGCAGGGGGACGCTTCGTATGTTCGATTTTGGTTGGCTGTCTCATCGGTCGCTCCATGCAGTCCGTTCATCGGACCGTGAGAGCACCATCGCTTATTCCGCGGCGCGGCGCGTTGGGTTTTGTCAAAGCATAAAAGTTTTTTAGAAATCTTTAAGAATCCGTCGCTTCGCGGACCATGGCTTCAAGCTTCTGAAGATCACTGATGACAAGGCCGGTGCCTGTGCGTTGCAGCAGCCCCGATTTGGTCAGTCGACTGATTTCGCGCGACACGGCCTCGCGATGGGTGCTGATCCTGTCCGCGATTTCTGCGAGCGTCGGGGCCGGCGTTAAGACGACCCGGTTGCCCGAACTGTCGGACAACCGGCACAAACGTAGCAGTTCCGCATGGATCCGGTTCTGGACGGCGAGTGTTCGAAACTCGAAGAGCCGCTGCGACATGGTCCGGATCTCCGCCACGAAATGGCGCAGAAATGTATGGGTGATTTCCGGTTCGTCATGCAGCAACAACAAGAACTCTCGTTCCGGCAGTACCAAAAGTTCGCAATCTTCCAGCGTTTCCACATGGGCGGAACGGTCCCGCCCGTCGATCGCCGCCATCTCTCCGAAGAACCCGCCAGGTTCGATGTCAGACAGAATCACGGCCTTGCCATCCGAGGAATAATTCAAAACCCGCGCACGGCCCGAGACCAGGAAGTAGACATCGCGGGTTTCTTCACGTGCCTCGACAATGGCCGTTCCAGCGGCGCGCGAAACGGTCCGGCACCGACTGGCGATGCTTTGCAAGATTTCGTCTTCGAACCCCGCGAAAACCGAAATGTTTCGCAGCAAGTCACTGATGCGGTCTTGGCCTGTCATGGGTGCTTAAACCGGGTAGATCTCCATATTTGTCCATAGATCGTTTAGCGCGGCTGCAAAATCCCAAAAAGTTAACAGGCGACCAGTTTGTCTCAAATTGCACGTATAGGTAGAAATTCTAAGTGGCGTGGGCCATGAGGATCGACGAATAGGCAAAGGGCACATCGGGGACCAGAGCTTGAATGATGTCGAAATGGTCCTCGAAGATTGTGTCGGGTGTAATTTCAGTGATGGAAACCCATTTGGCATCAATCGCATCACTGCCGCTTTTGACCCGCTCCATCTGCTCTCGGTCCTGCAGTTCAAAGACGAACGCCTCTGTGCGGACCCAGCCGCGTTCCGACCGTTCGGGATGGTCAAAGACCTGGCGATGGCGCAACCGGCTGCGCATGGCACCTTTGGGCATATCGAGCCCGGCCTCTTCGTAGAGTTCTCGCACCACGGCCTCTAACGCCGTTTCGCCGCTGTCGATATGGCCGCCGGGCAAGGCCCAGAGCCCCCGACCCGGCTCTTTCTGACGTTTGATCATTAGGATGTGACCGGACTGGATCACGACCGCATCGGCAGTGTTGACCGGGAACGGATAGCCGTAAATCTTTTCGGCGGCTGCCACGCGCTGCCGATACTCTTTGACGAAAAGCGCCTCCGCCTGAACTTGTTTCACCGCCCCTTCGTTTTCCGCCATCCATGCGCGGACGGTGGCGACCTGTGACGGACCGAAATGTTCGTCGGCTGGATCTGTACCGGGAAAGAACAGTGCCTCACGCAGGTCCGTGGCGTTAACGATTCGACCGTCATGGCGCGTCGGCGCGGCGGGGATCATCTCCCACTCCGGGAACCAGCGGAGATATTGCGAAGATTTATCCTTTTCAAATCCTGTCAGCGCGATGGTCGTATGTTCAGGATCAAGCCCTCGGCTGCGCAGATGAAGTCGCACGGCCGTGCGTACATTCGTGGCCCAGGCGCGATCATTGTAAAGGGTATCCACCAATGGGAGCGTATCAACCTGCAGGCTCAAGCCTTCGACAGATGCCGCAATGAAGTCCTTCCGTTCGTTATAGGTGAACGGGTTTTTCCAGCTTCTTGGACGATAGGCGCTGCCGACAAGAATCAACATGCTGTCAGCCTGATCCGCGACAGCCTTCACCACATTCAGGTGACCGATGTGAAAAGGCTGAAACCGACCGATAAAAACTGCGAGCTTATGTTTGGGTTCTGACATGGCGACCTCCGCAATGTGATTGGGCAACGGGACCTCCCCGCCGCTGGTGGACCTTGCTAACGCGGCTGCAAGGAAGAGGAAAGTCTGTCGCGCTATGCTCTGGCGCCGTCACACCTATATCGCATGGTGAGACCTTGGAACTGGAAGACGGCATGGCGACAGAATACAAACACCGGCCCATCGGGCTGCCTGTGCCGGACGGACGGCTGACGCGTTTGGCCCGGCTCGGCAGCATGGCGGTTGGCGTTGCGGGCAATGTCGCGTGGAACGGCGGGCGGCAACTGGTTTCGGGGCAGCGCCCCCGATTGGATGACCTGCTTCTGACCCCCGCAAATGCGGCGCGCATCACCAGCCAGCTTGCCCAGATGCGCGGGGCCGCCATGAAGATGGGGCAGCTTCTGTCCATGGAGGGCGGCGATTTTCTACCCCAGGAACTGGCTGACATTCTGGGGCATCTTCGGGCTGATGCGCATTACATGCCGCCCGCACAGTTGAAGAAGGTCTTGGCCGCCAATTTGGGCGCGGATTTTTTGAAACGTTTCAAGCGGTTCAATGTGCGCCCCATCGCGGCTGCATCCATCGGCCAAGTTCACCGCGCCGAAACCAAGGACGGACGCGACGTGGCGCTGAAGGTGCAATATCCCGGCGTGCGAAGGAGCATCGACAGCGATGTCAGCAACGTGGCGCAGCTCTTGCGGCTGTCGGGCTTGCTGCCCCGAGAGTTGGATATCTCGCCAATGTTGGAGGAGGCCAAGCGCCAGCTTCACGAAGAGGCCGACTACCAGCGAGAAGGCGAGATGCTGGATCGTTTCGGCGAACTGCTTCAAGACGATCCGCGCTTTGTGGTGCCGCGCCGACATGAGGATCTGACCACCGAGACCATCCTGGGAATGGACTATGTCGAAGGCGACCCAATCGAGAACCTCGCCGATGCACCGCAAGAAACCCGCGACGATGCCATGGGCGCCTTGCTGGACCTACTGGTGAAGGAGCTTTTCAGCTTCAATTTGCTGCAAACCGATCCAAACTTCGCCAATTACCGTTTCAACAGCCAGACCGGTCAGATTGTTTTGCTGGATTTCGGTGCAGCCCGTCCGATCACACCTGCGCTGGCCGCACAATATCGCGCCTTGCTCCGCGCCGGCGTCTCCGGTGACCGGGAAGACAGGCGTGCCGCCATGATCGACATTGGTTTCTTTGCCGTCGACACCGAGGCGCGCCACCAAACCCAGATCCTTGATATGTTCGAATTGGCTATGGAACCCATGCGCGCGGGTGGCATGTTCGATTTGACCGACACCGAACTGGCAGACCGCTTGCGCGCAGCCGGGATGGAAATGGCCGCTGAACGAGAGTTCTGGCACATCCCACCCATGGACACACTTTACGTGCAGCGCAAAATGGCGGGCATCTACTTGCTTGCCGGGCGCCTGAAGGCGCGGATCAATCTGGACCCGCTTCTCCGCGCGGCGCTCTAGCCAGTTTACTCCACGAGATACGTGTAGGCTATGGTGCCGGTCGTGCCGTCACTCAGGCGGAACGATCCGACAGCGACTGGGTTTTTGGTCGGCTGGCTGGTGACCCGAAGCATGCCGCGCCGACCATCGGTGCAGTCTACGGGCACATTGATCGTTCCGCCCAACTGCTTGGCTTGCTCGGGGGAAAGCTGACCATCGCAACGCCAACCTCTCGCCCCTGTAATCGAGACCGCTTGATCTGTGGTGCTCCTAACAATGAGTTCGCCGGCGACCACTTCACCGCGACTGGTTTCTCCGGATCCTCCCACAGCACCCGTGCAAGCAGAAAGAGACGCTGTCGCCATCAATAAACAAATTCTGCGCAATATCTTATGCCTCTTCATCAATTTGAGAAGGTAATGGAAATGGGTTGATAGGTGCGAACTTGGCTTTCGTCCGACCCACTGGCCGTTGCAACATAAACGCCACCTGCTCCGGCGATAGCCCCTGAAATAAATGCGGCATTGCGCCGAGTCCGATTAAAGGGAGTCGCAGTTGCACTTTGCGACTGCCCGTCAAGCGTGCATGTGATCCGGAGCGCTGGCGTTTGGCGGCCCAGACTGGGCAGCGCGGCCACGGCGGGCGTCGTGAGCTGAAGCTCGTAGTAAATCGATTTAATGCTACATTTCGCGCCGCTCACCTCGGTTCGGGCAGAACCGTCGCGGCGGAACGTTTTCACCGGAACCGGCAGAAAGCCAGTATTGGTCAGAGATCGCGCAGAGGGTAGAAACTTTGGCGCAACCGCATCTCCGACGGGCGCTGGACTAGGTGCAGGTGAGCAGGCGGCAACAAGCAAAATGGGCAAAGCAAAGGCCACTTTGAAGAAATAATGCAATGATCCAATCCGAATGAGAAGTAATCTGTACTCGTATACTAGCGATCTTGGATCCCAGGCAAGAGGGAATGAAATTAAGCTGTAGATGCCGAGTAGTCGCGATTTAGATTGCCAATTCTTCAGACAATTCGAAAACGAACAACAACTCTCAAGCGAATTAACCTTGCGCGTGAGGGTGAGCCTTTTCGTACACTTCCATAAGGCGAGCGGCATCAATTGCCGTGTAGGTCTGCGTTGTGGATAAAGATGCGTGCCCCAGCAGATCTTGGATCGCGCGCAAGTCACCTCCGGCGCTCAGCAGATGGGTCGCGAAGCTGTGGCGCAGTGCGTGGGGCGTGGCCGTGGCGGGCAGACCCATTTGCATGCGCACGGTCTGCATGGTCTTTTGGATGATCCGCGCATTCAGTTTGCCACCCTTCACGCCGCGAAACAGCGGTTCGTCTGCTGACAGATCAAACGGACAAAGCGCCTGGTAATGGTTCACAGCGTCCCGGGCTGGTTGGATGACGGGAATTTGCCGCTCCTTGTTGCCCTTGCCAATGATCCGCAGTGAGGCGGGCAGGGGCGCGTCAGAGCCCTTGAGGCTCAGCGCCTCTGAAATCCGCAGGCCGCAGCCGTAAAGTAAGGTCACAACGGCCATATCGCGGGCAGCCACCCAAGGCTCCCCTCCTTGCTGCTCGACTTGAGTCAAGAGCGCCAGTGCCGCCCCTTCATCCAGCGGTCGTGGCAATTTGGCATGAAACCGTGGGGCACGGGTCGACAGGACGGGAGTAACGTCAAACCCCTCGCGCTCCGCATGCCACCCTGTGAAATTCTTGACGGCGGACAATGCCCGCGCCAGGGACCGTGCGCCAACGCCACGACCCCGTTCATGGGCCATCCACGAGCGCATATCGCCAATGGTCAGATCGCCCAACATGGCAATTCCCGCCTGATCGCCTCGGTGACCGGTCATGAACGACAGAAAGCCCACCACATCGCCGCGATACGCTTCGATCGTATTGTCGGCTACGTTGTCCACAGCAGAAATGTGATCGAGCCATCGGGTCATGGCATCTCGCAGGCCAGGGGATAAAACCAGGCCAGTCATGGGTTTAACCCAGCCAGTGACGCATTTGGCGCTCAAATACACCACCGAAAAAGGTCAAAAGATCCGTACCTTGGCTCGCGCGGAACTGATGCGGGTCTTCGGCGCCAAGCACCAACATGCCGGGCAAGCGGCCGCGACCGAAATCTAGCTTCAGCACGGCTTCAGACTGGATCCAGTCAGCGGCTTCGCCATAGACGGAGGCGCTATCGGGGCGCAATTGCCGCAAAATCACCTGCCGTGTCGGGGAGGAAGATTTGTCATTTCGGGCGCAATAATGGTCGATGAAACCGGGTTGCATGACGGTCAAGACCTCGCCCAGCTTTGTCGTCAGATCACCTGCGCAATCGTGGCTCTCAAGCACAAGGCGCAATGCGTCGACCCTCAGGATGCTGGCCACTTCGCTTTCGAGATTGCGCAGGAAATCTTTGAAGTCAGTCGGATCGAGCATGGCCAGGATGGCGCGATGTACTTGGTTCGTGCCCGCCAGATTCTCGTAAGCCGCCGCGATGACCGACCGGTGGGTGTCTTCCAACCTGTCCAGACGTTGCTCCAACCGCTCCATGGCGATCCCACGCAGATCGACCACATTGTCCCCGAGCGCATTTTCGTTGGCATCGATGAGCGCCCGCATGACATCGTGGTCATTCAGGATGACATCTGGTTCATGCAGGATCTTGCTGCGTAGGGCCTTTAGGTCCACGGCGTGCTCACTCATGGCAGTTCAAACCTCAATCGTCAGTCCACAATGGGACGGATCACTGGACCCTCGTTAGAGGATCTTTTGACCTGTTTTCTCCCAATCCGCGAGGAAAGCGGCAAGTCCTTTATCCGTCAATGGGTGCTCAGCTAACTTTTTGATGACCGCAGGTGGCGCTGTGGCCACATCAGCGCCAACCAAGGCGGCGTCTGACATGTGGTTGACGGACCGAATGGAGGCCGCCAAGATCTCGGTGTCGAAATCGTAATTGTCGTAAATCGTGCGGATGTCGGCAATCAAATCCATACCATCGAGGTTGATGTCGTCGAGCCTTCCGATAAAGGGTGAAATAAAGGTCGCCCCGGCTTTCGCCGCCAGAAGCGCCTGGTTCGCCGAGAAACAAAGCGTGACATTGACCATATTGCCTTCGCCCGACAATATCTTGCAGGCCTTTAGGCCAGCCCAGGTCAGCGGGACCTTCACCGTAATATTGGGCGCGATTTTCGCCAGCTTTCGGCCTTCGGCGATCATGTCGTCTGCTTCAGTCGCCACCACTTCGGCGGAGACCGGTCCTTCTACCAGAGCGCAGATTTCTTTGGTGACCTCCAGGATATCCCGACCGGATTTCATGATGAGCGACGGGTTGGTCGTCACACCGTCCACCATGCCCAGGTCGTTCAGTTCGGCAATTTCCTCAATCTCGGCGGTATCTACAAAGAACTTCACTGGTGGCCTCCCCGGCACAACTGCTGAATTTTCGCCCTTGCCTACCGGAAAGGGCAGGCGCGCGGAAGACCTCCCGCATGGCTGATTTGCTGGCACCGACCTATGACTGCGATTTTCCCCCGGGAACGCGGGTTGGTGTTTTGACCACGCAGCCATTGGATCGGGTGCTCGACTACCTTGCGCCGGACAGCGGATGCTCGGTCGGCGACTATGTCGAGGTGCCGCTCGGGCCGCGAAAGGTATTTGGCGTTGTTTGGGGCGCAGGCGATGGGACGTTTGACCAGGCCAAGTTGCGCAAGGTTTCCACCATTTTGGATGTGCCGCCCATGCGGGACGAGTTGCGCTCCTTTTTGGCCCGGGCGGCGGATTACACGCTGACGCCATTGCCCGCCATGCTGCGGTTGGCGACCCGCGCACCGGGACTGGGCGATCCGCCGTCCATGCGAAAGATTTACAAGATGGGGCAGGGCGCGCCCGACCGGATGACCCCTGCCCGCACCAGGGTTTTGGATGTGCTCGAAGCGGGCACCGATCAGGTTTTTACGCAAAAAGAATTGGCGGACGCGGCGGGGGTGAGCGCATCGGTCATTTCAGGGTTGGTCAAGCAGGGCGTTGTGCGTGAGGAGGAAAACCCGCGGGCCGGACCCTACCCCACCATGGATCCGAAACGATCCGGTTTGGAACTGAGCGACGATCAGGCCAAGGTCGGCCAAAACCTGCGGGACGCCGTTCGGTCACAAGCCTACGGCACGACCCTTCTCAAAGGCGTCACGGGGTCGGGCAAAACGGAAGTCTACCTAGAGGCTGTCGCAGAATGTTTGGCTCTGGGCCGTCAGGCTTTGGTATTGTTGCCCGAAATTGCGCTCAGTGGAGAGTTTCTTTCGCGAGTGGAAGCGCGATTCGGCGCCAAACCTGCGGAGTGGCATTCCGGCGTGTCCATGACCGAACGCCGAAGATGTTGGACGATGGCTGCTCTCGGAGACGCACAGCTCGTGGTTGGTGCACGGTCTGCGCTATTCCTGCCGTTCCGCGATTTGGGCTTGGTCGTCGTCGATGAGGAACACGACACATCCTATAAGCAGGAAGATGGCGTACTCTATAATGCGCGCGACATGGCTGTGCTGCGGGCCTCGCTTTGTTCGGCGCAGGTTGTTTTGGCTTCGGCCACGCCATCGTTGGAAAGCTGGGCCAACGCGGAAAGCGGCAAATACAAGCGGGCTGAGTTGGGCGCGCGCTACGGGACCGCGGTGTTGCCGGATATGAAGGCGATCGACATGCGGGTTGAGGATCTGCCTCAGGGCCGGTGGATCTCGCCTAGCTTGCAGCAGGCAATGGCACAGCGGTTGGAAGCGGGGGAGCAAGCCATGTTGTTCCTCAACCGCCGGGGCTATGCACCGGTCACTGTTTGCCGAGCCTGCGGCCATCAGGTGGGTTGTGACAATTGCGATGCGCGCATGGTCGAACACCGTTTCCTCAAGCGCCTGATGTGCCACCAATGCGGCGAGTCCAAGCCGGTGCCTTCCGAATGCCCGGCTTGCAAAGCCGAAGGCAAGCTCGCCGCCGTGGGCCCGGGGGTCGAGCGGTTGGCGGACGAGGCCGCAGAGCTGTTCCCAAATGCGGAAAGGGCGGTTTTGTCGTCGGACCTTTTCGGATCGGCCCGCGCGCTGAAGGACGAAATCGAGCGCATCGCTCGGGGCGGCGCGCACATTATCATCGGCACCCAGTTGGTCGCCAAGGGCCATAACTTTCCTCTTCTCACGCTGGTTGGCGTTGTGGATGCCGATCTGGGGTTGATGGGCTCTGACCTGCGCGCGGCGGAACGCACATTTCAGCTTATGCGCCAGGTCGCCGGTCGTGCCGGGCGGGCAGAACGGCCCGGCACTGCTATGCTGCAAACCCATCAACCTGAGCACCCTGTCATTCGGGCCATTCTGGCTGGAGACGAGACGGGGTTTCTGAATGCAGAAGCGGCAGAGCGCAAAGCGGCGAGCGTTCCGCCTTACGGTCGGATGGCAGGCATCATCCTATCTTCGCCCCAGGTCGAAGAGGTTTTCGATCTAGGCGAGATCTTAGCCCGGCGAGACGAACCCCTGCGCCGAATCGGAGCGCAGGTTTTTGGCCCCGCCCCGGCTCCGATTTCGAGGATTCGAGGACGCCATCGGGTTAGGTTGCTGGTCAAGGCGGACAAGAACGCCCCTCTGCAGGCCGCCTTGGCTGCTTGGATAGGTCAGGTCAAGCTGCCATCGGGTCTGCGGCTTGCGGTGGACATAGATCCTCAAAGCTTCTTTTAGCGTCATAGGTTCGGAAACTTGGTGGGGTGTCGTCGCGGGCAAACAACTCGCGCTGGTGAGTCGCCCCACTTAGTGGCCAGCCGTAACCACCAGTAACGTTTGGTTTCACTTTAAGGGCAGCAATGAATTTATTTCTTTTGGCGCAAGTCGGCTCAGGGAAGATGTCAAAACACTGCAAGTCTACCGCGTTGCCGCGACGCTGAACCGGGACAGAGGGCTCAAATGGGGTTTCCGCACATGTCTGGCGACGAATATCAGGCGGAAAAAGGCCGGATCGAGGCAACTGATACCCACGTGATCAGCGCAACGACTGACCAGTTGAAATAGCTCGAAAATCTGGCCCCGCTTCGCAGAGCATAACGTTGGGGGATAAAGAATTTCGCGTTCATAGACGTTAAGGTTGATTTCCCCGCTTTTCTCTCACCTCATTTCAATGCATATCACGGGCGTTGTTCACCAGCACCGAGTTTAATTTGAATCCCTTCCCTGAATTGTTTCTTTTTACCACCGACAGCGAAGTAGCCCGCTGGGCCTTGCACGCCGGGGTGGATGGTTTTGTTGTAGACTGGGAGCAAACCGGAAAATCCGACCGCCAGAAGGAATACGACACCCAGATTGGCAAGGATACATTGGAGGATTTGCACCGCCTGCACACCGATGTTCCGGACGCCAGTATTCTGGTGCGGGTCGAGGCGGAGCCCGAGATCATGCAGCGGCAAATCGAGGATGCCGTGGCCGGAGGGGCCAGCTTGATCATGCAGCCGATGGCGCGATCGGTTCAAGATGTCGAGCGCTTTCTCGGTTACCTGGATGGGCGGGCGAAATCTGTCATCCAGATAGAGACAGAGGATCTTTACCGGCAGCGGTACGAAATGGCGGATTTGCCATGGGATTATGCCTATATCGGTCTGAATGACCTCGCGATTTCCCGCGGCCGCGAATGGCTGTTCGAAGCCTTCATCGATGGCACGGTCGACGATATTTTTGAGGCTCTGCCAGGCCGGAACATCGGGTTGGCCGGTCTCACCATTGTTTCTGGCGGATTTCCCTTGCCGTTTCCTAAGCTGTTTTCCGAAATGGCGCGGTTAGGCTGTGCCATGACTTTTCTGCGCCGTTCGTTTCATCGCGAAATCGTGGGGCGGGATTTGACAGCAGAGTTGGGCGCCGCACGGAGCCTTTGGGCCGCGTTCCAAGAACGCACGGCAGAGGCAAAGACACGTGACCGGAAGCTCTTCGAAGAGGCGATTTGGCACCATGCTGTTTCGATCGGGATAAAAAAGGGGTGACGGTAGTCGCGCCGGGATAAGGGCCACGGAAGATGTCGTTTCTATCGCCGCCGCTCAATGTCTTGCTGATGCACAGTAAATTTGCCCCATCTGAAGGGCATTTGGAACGATTGCGTGCCGCGGCGCAGGGCACGGTCACCGTTGCGCGGTCCGAAGCGGCGGCTTGGGACGGCATAGCAGATGCGCATATCGTCATCGGTCACCGCTATTTGCGACAAAGCCTGCCCAATGCGTCCTGTCTGCAGTGGGTGCAAAGCACAGGTAGCGGCGTTGACCGGTTGCCACTGGATGATCTGAAACGCCGGGGAGTCAGGCTGACGTCGAACCCCTCCGCCAACCGTCTTGTTGCGCGACATGCCGTTGTTCTGGCCTGGGCGATGGCCCGGCAGATTCCTTCTGCAAGGGATCGGCAAGTATTGGGCCAATGGGATAATGGCTTCACGTGGCCCGCTCTGCCGAAACGGGCCATGATATTCGGGTACGGGACGATAGGTGCGGAAATCGCGCGGATTCTGACCGGCGACGGGATTGAAACTCATGTGGTTGTTCGGCAGGCGCGAAACAGACCTGATCCCAACGTTGCCCGGTTCTACACTGACAGTTGGTGGGATGTTTTGCCCGAAATGGACTGGGTGCTGTTGGCGCTTCCCAATACCCCGGAGACCGTTAACCTCTTTGGTGAACAAACATTGCGCCAAATGCGCTCCGGCGCGATATTGGTAAATGTAGGGCGAGGAAACGCGATAGACCTTGCTGCATTGCGTATCGTGCTAGAGGCAGGTCATTTGGGCGGAGCGGCTTTGGATGTGATCGACCCGAAACCACAATCGGCGGATGATGATCTGTGGCGGATGCCGCGCTTGATGCTGACGCCGCATGTGGCTGCTCACGCGATTGAGGCTGCGGAATGGTTTGAAGTCTTTATGGAAGATCAACTGTCACGCGCCCTGAAAGGTGAACCGCTCAAGGCTGAGGTGGCGTTGTGACCGTTGGCGCGCCAGGCCCCGAAACGCCGTATGACGTGATTATCCCGCTTTATAATGGCGGCCAGACCATTGATGTGGTGCTGGATGGTTTGAAACGTCAGATTCGGCCACCCGCGCGGGTTATCGTGGTCGATGATGGCTCGGGTGATGGGGCAGTCGAGCGGCTTCGCGCGTCCGGAAGTTGCGAGATTTTCCGCAATCCAAACAAGGGGGCCAATGCCGCCCGGCAGTTTGGCCTCAGCCAGTCGACAGCGCCATATGTGGCCCTGCTGGATCAAGATGATGCACCTTGTCCGTGGCATTTTGATTACCTCGCGGCAGTCCTGGACGCGGACGAGACCTGCCCCGCAGCTTTGTCCAACGAATATGAAGGCGCGGTACGGGAGCCAAAGCAGGCTCCAAGCCGCAGGCCCATTACCGTTCCCATGGATCCCTGGGGCGGCTTTCCGTTTTTCTCGCGTAACCCTTCGGCCTTGCTGATCCGTCGGAGCGCGCTTGATGAGATCGGCGGTTGGAGCTCCGAATATCCGGGCATCGCAGATCTTTACACCATTTTGCGGCTTTCTGAGCGTCGCCCTATCGCGGCTGTGATCGGGCGCAGCTGGTGGGTGGTGCCGCGAAAGGATTCCTACAGCACCGTTTTACGCCGCAATAACCCATCCAAGTATTTCGACGTTCGGACACGTGCGACCGAAGCCGCCGTTGCGCAGCGAATGATCTACCATCCGGACAATCGCGCCTTTTTGGAACAACGCCTGGGGCTGCAAGCCGCCTTGGGCCGTGTCTTGATGGTTCTAGAGGCCGAAAAAGACCAAACCGCACTGCGGGGCGCGGCGCTGGCTCTGGAGGATTCCTTGGAGCCGGAGCCAATAAACATTCGCCGACAGGCCTGCCGTAATCTGTTTTGGTACCTTGCACCCTTGTTCGACGATCCTGAATGGGCTCCCAATCTGGTCCATTGTCTGGTCGATGCCTGGCCGAACGAGGCTGTTTGGAGCAAGAATTACTTCCGTCTCGCTGTGGCCAAGCGGATGCGCATGATCGAACTTCTGCGCTATGTCGCGCTGCGTCCTGCTTGGTTCGGGCGTTGGCACCTTTTTGCGGCTGGTCTTGCCATGCATGGCCGGGATTGGGCGCGAAGCATGGCACCTTAGACGTTCAAGGTCTGTTATGCGGTCGGGCTTTGTTGTCGTAAGCCAGTTTGAGAGTTCGACGGGCGCCCTTGAGAGAGAAAACACATTGAGTGCTGTATGGCTCTGATTTCAGGCCGTGTTACGGTGTTGAAGTTTCGCACGAAGGGTGAGTTGAGCGGATCGGCGGCGACGTCCCGGTCCCGTAAGGGACCCGGCGTCGCCGCCGGGCCCAACGCTTTTGAAGCGGCTTTGCCGCGCCAAAAGGGGCGGGAGCTTTACCGGTCTGGTCTACGACATGGTGGTTGCGGCATCTGACGATGTAGTCACAGTGATCTTCGCCAGATGCGGCTGACCAACGACCAGCGGCACGTGAAGCATCAATCATCAGCTAACGCGTTGAAACTTTTAAGTTCAGGCAGCAGCGCTAGATGATGCTTGATGCTTCCGGTTGCGGCAGATGCCTAAAAGTCGACATTCTCCACGCTCAACGCATTGGACTGAATGAATTCGCGGCGTGGTTCTACGACATCCCCCATGAGCTTGGTGAAGATATCATCGGCCTCGGCGACATCGTCGATTTTCACCTGCAGCAGAGTCCGCGCCTCTGGATCCAGGGTCGTCTCCCACAATTGCTCGGGGTTCATTTCCCCTAACCCCTTGTAGCGCTGCAGGCTCAAACCTTTCTCGCCCTCCGTCAGCACCGCATCCAGCAATGTTTCCGGGCCAAACACCTGGATCGAACGTTCCTTGCGGACAAGCGTCGCGATCTGGCCATAGACCTCCTGCAGCGCATCGGTCTGGCCACCCAACTTGCGGGCCTCGCCTGACCGCAAGACGCCACCGTCCAGGGTGCGGACTTCTTCGACACCGCGCACCAGTCGTGCCAGCCGGATGCCCTTATCCTGCGTTGGCCGACCACGCCAACCCCGTTCATATTCCACAGCCACAAGGTCGAGCCGCTTTGCCACCGCATCCGCTGTACCCTGAAGGTCCGCGTCAGCCTGCCCCGGTCGGAACGCCCCCGCGATCGCCGCCTGTTCCAAAATCGGGATCGGATAGTGCGTTGGAAAGGCTTGCAGTGTGCGGCGAACCTGGCGGGCCTCGCCAACAACCCGCGCCAAGTCAGCCCCGACGATCTCTTCGCCAGAGCCCAAGCGCAGCAACGCGCCCTCCATCCCCATCTCGACCAGATAGTCCTCAAGCGCAGCCTGGTCCTTCAGATAAACTTCAGACTTGCCTCGGGAGACTTTGAAGAGCGGTGGCTGGGCGATGTAGAGATACCCGCCCTCTATCAGTTGCGGCATCTGCCGGAAAAAGAAGGTCAGCAACAACGTCCGGATATGTGCGCCGTCCACATCGGCGTCGGTCATGATAACAATCTTGTGGTAGCGCAACTTTTCGATGTTGAATTCGTCGCGGCCGATGCCCGTCCCAAGCGCCATCACAAGATTGCCGATCTCGGTAGAGCCCAACATCCGGTCAAATCGCGCCCGTTCGACATTCAGGATCTTGCCGCGCAAGGGCAGAACAGCTTGTGTCCTCCGGTCGCGCCCCGTTTGTGCAGAACCACCCGCACTGTCGCCCTCGACCAGGAAAATCTCTGTCTTTGCAGGGTCTTTCTCGGAACAGTCCTTCAGCTTGGCCGCGTTGTAGTTCACATCCATTGCGGATTTACGCCGAATTTCCCGGGCCTTGCGCGCGGCCTCCCGGGCCGCTGCCGCTTCCACAATCTTGGTGACCACAATCTTGGCTTCAGCCGGGTTCTCTTCAAACCATTCGTTCAGCTTTTCTCCGACAAGGCTCTCGACCACCGGACGCACCTCGGAACTGACCAGTTTGTCTTTGGTCTGGCTGGAAAATTTCGGATCCGGCACCTTGACGCTCAGCACGCAGGTTAACCCTTCGCGGGCATCATCACCCGTAATGGCCACTTTCTCTTTTTTCGCGACCCCACTTTCAGACGCATATTTTGTGATTGTCCGTGTCAGGGCGCCCCGAAAACCCGCCATATGGGTCCCGCCATCCCGTTGGGGGATGTTGTTGGTAAAGGGCAGAACCATCTCGTTATAGCTGTCGTTCCACCACATTGCGACTTCAACCGCGATGTCCTCACGATCACCAGAGATAAAGATCGGCTCCGGCATCAGCGGCGATTTGGACCGGTCGAGATATTTCACAAACTCCCGCACCCCGCCTTCATAATACAATTCGCTTTCCAACGCGTCCGCTGGCCGCTCATCCCGCAAGATGATCCGAACGCCGGAATTCAGAAAAGCCAACTCGCGCAAGCGGCTTTCCAGCGTTTTGAACGAATATTCCAGGTTCGAGAACGTCGCCAGAGAGGCCAGGAACCGAACCTCGGTCCCCTTACGGCCCTCTGCGTCGCCCGTTACGGTCAAGTGCTCGACCGTCTCTCCGCCCTCAAACCGGGCATAATGCGCCTTGTCATCCCGCCAGATCCGCAGTTCCAGCCAATCCGATAGGGCATTTACGACCGACACACCCACGCCATGCAAACCGCCGGACACTTTGTAGGAGTTGCTGTCAAATTTCCCGCCCGCGTGAAGCTGGGTCATGATGACCTCGGCAGCGGACACACCTTCCTCTTCGTGGATGCCCACGGGGATCCCGCGGCCATTGTCGGTGACTGAAACGCTACTGTCGGCGTGGATCGTTACCGTCACGCGGTCGGCATGGCCCGCCAGCGCCTCGTCGATGCCGTTATCGACCACCTCGTAAACCATATGATGCAGGCCAGAGCCGTCATCCGTGTCGCCGATATACATGCCAGGCCGTTTGCGAACGGCCTCCAGCCCTTTCAGAACCTTGATGGAATCCGCACCATAATCCTCGGGGTTTTCTTGTTCTTCTGTCATTTAGGTTGCCCCATACTTGATATCGTCGATGACGAGCCCAACCCATTTCTCGCGGATGCCTTCCAGGTATCCGTGGATCAGATCTTGAGACACGCCACATGCGGGCACCTGTTCCCCGAACGTCATCGCCGCCCAAAGGTGAACACCGCCGCGTTGTTCATTCCGTTTTGCCTGTGTGGCTTCCGTTTCTTCTGAGAGGTTCGTCCAGGCTCCGTCCTTCCAGAACGCTATCGAGAGTTTGTCTGTCAGAGCGTTTAGGATCGTCAGATCGTTTCGCCCCCCACAGATCAACGCGTCCATCGGACGAAACAAGGTCTGCCACCGATCATTCGTGTCATCCGTATCGACAGCGCCCGCAGCCAACACGATTTCGACCTTCTGGCCTGCCCCACCTACACGCAAAATCCCATGATCTGGGAAGCGCGGACGACCCCATTGGGCCGGTTTTGTCGATGCATAGACAAATTTATTAACTATCAGCCCGATGCAGCGCAGAAACCGCAGCGGACCAGGTTCACCGACATACATGCCAGGCCGTTTTTGGACAGCCTCTAACCCACTGATATCATGTATGATTTTTGCGTCTCGCCAGTTCGGCGAGAGCTGTGCGTGCACCATGCTGCGTTTCCGTCTTATTTTTGTTGCTTTATACGGTGTTACAGGGTGTTTGTCACGCAAATGACCGGCAAAATCAGGCGCAAAGGCCCTTTGCGAAAGGATCGGATTTTAGTCATCTAGCTGCCGGCCAGACGCGCATATTTCAGGTTGAGCAAATTGGCATCTTCGAGCGGCTTCGACGCCTCGTCTCTGGCCTGCGGTTGAGCCAGATACGCCTTGGCCGTGGTGAGTTCGGCATCAACAAAATCGAAGAGCCGTGGCTCGATAGCACCACCTTGGGATTGCTCTCTAACGGCCTTTTTCAAAGCGATCAGGTCGGTGATTGCGGCATCGAGATCCGGCTCCAGTTCGCAGCCATCCATAAGGCGAGACATGTCCATCGGAGGCATCGGGGCGTCATTGAGCCGGATCCACCTTAACGCAAGGGCAGGGCGCAAGGTGTAGAAAAAGCGCTTCAGGCGGTAAGTGCCATCGGGCTGTATCATGCGCTCCTGTTGGCGCTTGGCGAGCGATAGGTAGTGCCACATGACCGGCCGCCGGGTCAGAACCTTTTGGGCGAAAGTTGCCAGGTCCTCTTGCGCGCCAGGATGTTGGGCATAGACGATGGGTGATTGCAGCCATTCGGCCACCACAGCATTCGATCCCATGGCCAGGGTCAGGGCTTTGCCGAGGTCCCATCCCGAAAGATCCAGTTCGTCGTCGATGGGTCGCTCAACCACATCGCGTTTCTTGCCCAATCCCAGATGCCAAGCGATGGGCCGCGCATAGATGAACCGCACATCGTAATCGCTGTCGGTTGAGTGAAAGCCCCAGGCCCGCGATCCGGATTCAACCGCCAGCAGGATGAGGATCTCTTCTTCCTGCGCCACCATAGCCAATCGTTGGGCGATCTCGGCCTGCATATCGGAGGAAACGGCGGGTTCGGTCATGCCAAAGCAATGACGCCACCGACGGCAATCAGCAAGACCCCCGAAAAGATGTTGATGCGCCGCAAGGCGGACGGTGAGGAAATGAGTTGTCGCGCCTGGTCGACCGCCATGGCCAATGAGATGTTCCCGGCCAGGGGGATCGAAAGCGACACGGCACAGATCGCCGTGATGTCCGCCGCGGTGATCGTGCTCAGATCAAAGAAACCCGGCAGCACCCCCATGTAAAACAACACCGCTTTAGGATTTCCCAAAATCACTGCCAATCCGGCAAGAAACCCGGCCCAAAGGCCAGGTCGGGTCAAACGGCTGTCACTGCCGAGGGCCGCCCCGGCATGGCGGATCAGGCCCACCCCCATCACGATGAAAATCACAACGGCGGCCCATTTCAGAACTGTCAGAAAATCGCTGTAGACAGTTGAGATCCAGTTGATTCCGAAAATGGCCAAGATGGTCCAGAAAATATCACCAAGGCTCACCCCAACAGCCAAGGGCCATGCGGCCTTCAACCCTCCCGTCAGCGACCGAGCAATCAGGGCAACCCATACGGGGCCGGGGGTCAGAAACAGGATCACGACCGCCACGGCGTATAGCGCCAGTTCCGAAGCGGTAACCGTCATGCTTTCCCGACCGGCGCGATCCGCGATTGTCCCTCCGCATCTGTCACTTCAAACCGCTGGGCTCGGTCGCCCAACGTCTCAAACAGGATCGCATCGGTCCCCGTCATCCAAGCCTGTGCGCCCAAGGCGCAGATTTCGTCATAAAGTGCCGCTCGCCGGTCAGGGTCCAAATGAGCGGCCACCTCATCAAGCAGCAAAAGCGGCGGGGCACCAAAATCCTCCGCCAGTGCGCGGGCATTCGACAGGATCAGGGACAGCAACAGTGCCTTCTGCTCACCGGTAGAGCTTTGCCGTGCTGGCACCCCCTTGGCCACATAGACCGCTTGCAGATCGATCCGGTGGGGTCCGGTAAGTGTGCGCCCTGCTGCCATGTCCCGTGGCCGCCCGTCCTGGAAGGCAGACAAAAGATCCGTTTCTGCGGTCAAGGGTAACTCGTCCTCCGGCCCGACAAGCGCAAGCTGCGCGTGGGGAAAACTGGTTTCGGCCCCAACTTGCGCTGCGGCAACCCGATCCAGCGCGTACTGACGATGTGACATGATACGGGCGCCTGTGGCGGCCATTTGCGTTTCCAGCGCGCCGTACCAACCTGCATCTCGCACCATATCCTTCAGCAGCCGATTACGCTCCCGCATGGCCTTTTCGTAAGCCAGTACCGCTTCGCCATGGCGAGGTTCAAAACTCAGAGCCATGCGATCCAGAAACCGGCGACGACCCTCGGCTCCCTCGATCCACAGTCGGTCCATGGCCGGAATCAACCAGACGACCCGCGCCATCTGGCCAAGCGCGAGTTGTGGCGCGGCCTTTCCGTCGATTGTGACCTTGCGTGCTGATCCCGCTTCGGCCCAACTCTCGACCTCATGGATCTGGCCCAAGCTGCTAAGTTGTGCCCGGATCTTCCACCCCAGAGCTTCTGGTCGTCGGGCCATGTCGTCTGCTGCAGCCCGGCGCAGACCGCGCCCAGGGGATAGAATCGAAACCGCCTCCAGCACATTGGTTTTTCCGGCCCCATTCGGACCGGACAAAGCGACCGGCCGGCCATCCAACGCCATTTGACCGGATTTGTGCGACCGAAAATGCGACAAACTCAATGCCGTGACCGCAAGCCCCGACATCGCACGCCCTCTTTCTTATTGGTAAAAATACTTCCGCCGGAGGCTCCGGCAGTAAGCCAAACGCGGCTACACCCGCATTGGCATAACAACATAAACAGCCGAAGTATCGGTTCCTTCGCGCATCAGCGTTGGATCACCGGCAGAGTTGAACATGAAAACCGCATTCTCACGGTCGACCTGGCTGGCGATCTCCAGCAGATATTTGGCATTGAAGCCAATTTCCAACCGATCGTCCCCATAGGCGACCGCCAACTCTTCCTCGGCATTGCCGCTGTCCGGCGCGTTCACCGAAAGGATAAGGCGATCCTCATCCAACGCCATCTTGACCGCGCGAGACCGTTCCGACGAAACGGTCGCCACCCGGTCGACAGCCTTGGCGAATTCGCTCGCATCCACCTCTAACTTCCGCGTGTTCCCATGGGGGATGACCCGCGTATAGTCCGGGAAGGTTCCGTCGATCACCTTTGAGGTCAAAGTAATGTTGGGCGTGGCAAAGCGGACTTTCGTTTCCGATACCGAAACAGCGATGTGGGTGCCGTCATCATCCAGAAGCTTGCGCAATTCGCCGACGGTCTTGCGCGGAACAATCACCCCGGGCATCTCGTCCGCGCCAGAGGGTAAATGCGCGTCGATCCGGGCCAGACGGTGGCCGTCGGTCGCAACGCATCGCAAAGACTTGCCATCTTCGCCATCGGCCACATGCATGTAGACGCCGTTCAGATAGTATCGTGTCTCTTCCGTCGAGATCGCAAATTTCGATTTGTCGAACAAACGTCGCAAGGTCACGGCTTCGGCAGAGAAGTTTGCGGTATATTCTGAACTGGCCATGACCGGGAAATCTTCGCGGGGCAGGGTCGCAAGGGAAAAATTTGACCGTCCGGCCTCGACGGTCAAGCGGCTGGCGGCGCTGTCATCGGTAAGCTTGACCTGCGCGCCGTCCGGCAGTTTGCGCACAATCTCATGCAGCAAAACGGCCGAAACCGTGGTGGCACCCGCCCGTTCCACCATCGCATCCGCTTTGTCGACAACTTCAATGTCAAGGTCGGTGGCGCGGAAGCTTACACTATCGCCTTCAGCTTCGATCAGCACATTCGCCAGGATCGGAATAGTGTTGCGCCGTTCCACGACAGATTGTGCCTGGGCCACGGCCTTCAGTAGCGTGCCCCGCTCGATGCTGATTTTCATTGGTCCGCTCCCTCAAGTGCCGGGAGCGAAAACCTATCGGTTTCGTTACCCCGCACAAGTCCCTTTTCTCACCAGGCAACCTTTTTCAACTCGTTTTGGCGGAAGTAGGTGCGCGAATGGGTCTTTCTCGGTGGTTCAGAGGCCTGTTCAGGCCTCCAACATCCGTCGCAGCAAGTCCAAATCTTCAGCGATCTGACTGTCTGTGCTGCGCAATTCGTCAATCCGTTTCACGGCATGCATGACGGTCGTATGGTCCCGCCCACCAAAGCGGCGACCGATTTCCGGTAGCGAACGGCTGGTAAGCTGTTTGGCCAGATACATTGCCATTTGCCGGGGGCGCGCGATAGTCCGGTGCCGCTTTGGCCCGATCATGTCACTGAGCCGCATATTATAGTGCTCGCTGACCTTCCGCTGGATTTCTTCCACGGTGACTTTGCGGTCAGAGGCGCGCAGCGTATCGGCCAAGCAGTCTTGCGTGAGATCCAGCGTAATCTCACGCCCAACCAGACTGGCAAAGGCGAACAGTTTGGTCAGGGCACCTTCCAGCACGCGGACATTGGTCGAGATGCGATGCGCGAGGAACTCCAAGACACCGTCGGCAATGACCAGCCCGCGATAGAGCCCGCGATATTGTTCCACTTTCTGCTGCAGAATGCCGAGACGCAATTCGTAGTCCGTCGGGTGAAGGTCAACGACCAGCCCGCACTGCAGCCGGGACCGAATGCGCTCCTCCAAATCCTTAATCTCACCCGGGGCGCGATCAGCGGAAATGATGATTTGCTTGTTCTGGTCCACCAGGGCGTTGAATGTGTGAAAGAACTCTTCCTGCGTGCTGTCCTTGCCAGCGATGAACTGAACGTCGTCGACCATCAGGACGTCGACTGACCGGAACAGTTCCTTGAACTCCATTGTGCTGCGTTCCCGCAGGGCCTGCACAAACCGATACATGAACTGCTCGGCAGAAAGATAAACGACGTGCAGGTCAGGACGGTCATTCTGCAGCTGCCAGGCAATGGCGTGCATCAGGTGAGTCTTGCCCAAGCCGACACCACCATAGAGAAACAGGGGGTTGAACGAAACCGGCCCACCTTCGGCAACACGGCGTGCAGCAGCATGGGCAAGTTCATTGGGCTTGCCAACGACAAAAGTGTCAAAGGTGAAGCGGCGATCGATCGGCGCTCCCGGTACGTCGCCATTTGCATCGCGGGCAGCTTGCGGTGCAGGTGTCGGCGAAGAAGCGGCGGTGGTTTTTTCATCCATGTTGCGCGCACCCAAAGCCGTGGCATTAAACTCAATCCGTTCAACATCAGCACCTGAACTTTCCAAATGCTGGATAATCTGATCGCCGAAATTCCGAGACACCCAATTCCCAA
Source organism: Pseudomonadota bacterium (assembly GCA_038526275.1). Lineage (GTDB taxonomy): Bacteria > Pseudomonadota > Alphaproteobacteria > Rhodobacterales > Rhodobacteraceae > 188UL27-1. The sequence goes on from JBCBGY010000044.1 coordinate 22,837, forward strand.
TGAAATTGGTCGGTACTTTAAATTGCGCAACTCCGTTTTGAAGCCCGTCGAATTCCAGCGGTTCGATCCAGGTCAGGTAATTGTTTTTCCCAACCGACTTCATCAGATCTTCCTGCACACGCCCCCAGGTGTCTTCCGTCATCCTGCTTCGTTTCCTTTTTTTCTGCCCACAAACCAGTAGACCTCGTTCTTTGAGGCCCACTCATACGCGCATCAGTTCACTCTCGCCCTCGTACAAGGCAGCGCAGCACTGCCTTGGCGAGAACACACCCCACCTATCGCGAACAGTCATGTTCACGTCAGTGCGGTCGAAAAAGACATGGTCCGTATCAGGCCGGTGATACCTATTTTGGCGTCCGGCGAATCCGGTCTTGGGATTGATTCCCAAGTTGCCGTTGCTTGATCCAAAGTTCCCCAACAAGACCAAGCGGTTGTAAGATACGTGTCCCCCCGGGTGAATTGAATCGCTCACTAAAGTTACCAATGGGGACCAAGTCGGCGCAATATTTCTTCGATCTTGACAGTTTGTTTATTTTTCCGAATCCGAAAACAGTCTTTGAAACCAAATGAATATGGCGAATTTGGGGCTTGGACACAAAACAGCGCCCCTGTGGACAAGGGCGCTGTAACGAAACTATAGGTGCCAAGATTAGGCGCTGATGGCCTTCACACGGGCGGAAAGCCGCGACATTTTCCGGGCGGCGGTATTCTTGTGGAAGATGCCTTTTGTGACACCCCGCATCAGTTCAGGCTGCGCTGCGCGCAGGGCGTCTGCCGCTGCAGACCGATCGCCGGTTGCGATCGCTTCTTCGACTTTGCGCAAGTAGGTGCGGATGCGCGAACGGCGCGCTTTGTTCACGTCGGCGCGGCGCTGATTCTGCCGGGCTCGCTTTTTGGCTTGGGGCGAATTTGCCATGAATGTCGGATCCTAGAGATCGGTGATTGTTCAAGAAGCGTGCGTTTAGGCGTCGGAGCCTTTGGAGTCAAGGGTCTGTTGCGACCTATCTGTCGCGAAACTGAGCTTCGCGTTTCTCCAGGAAAGCAGCCATGCCCTCTTTCTGATCTTCGGTGTTGAACAGGCCATGAAATACCCGCCGTTCGAACAGCAATCCTTCGCGAAGCGAGACCTCGTAGGACCGGTTCACCGCCTCCTTAATGGCCCGAACAGAGATTGCCGATTTCTCACCGATCTTGTCCGCCACTGCCATTGCCTCTTCCATCAGTTTCTTGGCGGGAACGACGCGGCTGACCAGACCGGCGCGTTCTGCTTCCTCCGCATCCATGAAGCGACCTGTCAAATGCATATCCATCGATTTGGATTTTCCGACCAGGTGTGTCAGGCGTTGGGTGCCCCCCAAACCCGCCATTACGCCCAGATTGACCTCCGGTTGCCCAAACTTTGCTGTATCCGACGCGATGATGAAATCGCACATCATGGCCAGTTCGCAGCCTCCGCCCAACGCGTACCCTGATACGGCGGCGATGATAGGCTTGCGGCACCGCAAGATGGGTTCGGACTCTGTGCCAAACATGTCAGCGCCGTAAACATCGACGAAGGTCTTTTCGGCCATCTCCGAAATATCGGCCCCCGCAGCGAAGGCTTTCTCTGACCCGGTCAACACAATGCAGCGGACCTTGTCATTTGCTTCCGCCTCGCTCAGGGCCGTCCCAAGCTCGCTTAGAAGCTGCGTGCTGAGCGCGTTCAGGGCGTCGGGGCGGTTCAATTTGATGAGGCACGTATGGTCGGTCAAGTCGACGATCAGTGTCTCGAATGCCATCGGTCAGCCTTTCGCTTGGGTTCCTGAATCGGCAGGGTTACCACCTGCTTTTCGCGTTTCAAGTCATCTTTGGCATTGCGGACAGTAGAAAGATGACCTTCCAGACTGAACGATTCGCCGAACTTTGCCCTCACAACTTACGTTCCGGCAGCTTTCGCCGTCACGGTCGTAAACGCGGAAAGTGTGTTGAAAGTAACCAAGTTCGCCGTCGGCTTGACGGTAATCTCGCAAGGAAGACCCGCCTGCATCAATGGCTTCTTGAAGGACGTCTCGAATAATCGGGACAAGCGCCCCGACCCGGGGTTTTGACAATTGGCCCGCCTTTCGACGCGGCGAAATTCCGGCGCGGAACAGGACCTCGCACACATAGATATTGCCCAAGCCCGCAACGATCCTCTGATCCAGGAGCGCCGACTTAATCGGTGTCATGCGGCCTGCCAGTTGATCCACCAGATAGGTATCGTTGAAGTCGTTACCAAAGGGTTCTGGCCCAAGCTTCGCCAGTAATTTGTGTTGTTCCACGTCTTTGGTGGCAATCAGATCCATGGCACCAAAGCGGCGCGCGTCATTATATGTGATCCGCGCGCCGGAACTCATGTCTAACACGACATGATCGTGTTTTTCGGGCGCGGCCAGGTTCTGAACGAA
>JBCBGY010000045.1:0-20592 GCA_038526275.1 Pseudomonadota bacterium
AACCTATTCGCACTTGACCTTCCAGTTACTGGAGGCTCCATGTGTTGTCCCGGATTGAACGAGACGAGCGAGGTCGGTCGATGCACTTCGATGCCGATGTTCCGAATAGGCGGACATTGCCCGTCACAGGTATGACATGCGCCTCCTGCGTTGCCAAAGTGGAACGGGCCCTCAAGGCTGTTCCGGGTGTCTCTGATGCCAGTGTCAATCTGACCACCGAACGCGCGGTCGTGTACCTCGCCGGGTCAGTGGATCTGAACAGGCTTGTAAGCGCCATCGAAGAAAACGGATACCAAGTCCAAACACAGACCGTGAGCCTCGCCATCGATGGCATGAAATGCGCAGGCTGCGTCGGTGCCGTCGAACGCGCCCTGCTGGCAGTGCCCGGTGTCACCTCAGCCAATGTGAACTTGGCAACAGAGAAGGCAACGATCACCGGCATCGCGTCCACCCAAGACCTCATCGCTGCGGTCGCCAACACGGGCAAAACTGCACGAGCTCTGCCAGCAGATGGTCCTGACGTCGATCAGGCCGCCCAAAAGGACAATGCAGCCCGCAAGTTGAGAGCACGCATCGTGTGGGCCGTCTTGCTCACATTACCGGTCTTCGTGCTGGAGATGGGCAGTCATCTGAGCCCAGGCCTGCACCATTTCATCATGACCACCATGGGTAAGGAGGCCAGCTGGCTGATACAGTTCGCGCTCACCACGGCGCTGCTCCTTGGACCAGGGCGCACGTTCTACATCCAAGGTCTGCCGGCCCTCATGAAGGGGGCACCCGATATGAACAGTCTCGTCGCGGTGGGAACCATGGCCGCCTACTTGTTCTCTATCGTCGCCACCTTCGCTCCAGGTCTTTTGCCGGACGGGACGGTTAACGTCTATTTCGAGGCCGCTGCAGTGATTGTGACCCTGATCCTTCTCGGGCGATGGATGGAAGCCCGGGCCAAGGGGCGCACGTCCGAGGCGATCCGACGCCTCATGCGTCTTGCGCCGAATACAGCGCGGATACGACGGAACGGCGAAACGATTGAAATTGATGTTGCGGATGTTGTGACGGGGGACGTCATTGAGGTGCGCCCGGGCGAGCGTCTGCCTGTGGACGGCGAAGTGGTGAAAGGCGCCAGCTATGTGGACGAAAGCATGATCACTGGCGAGCCTTTGCCGGTCGCCAAGGGACCAGGTGACATCGTCGTGGGCGGAACGGTTAATCAAACCGGTCACTTCAGGTTCCGTGCGACAGCAGTTGGTCGCGACACGATGCTCGCCCAGATCGTCCGCATGGTGGAAGATGCTCAAGGTGGCAAATTGCCAATCCAGGCGATGGTCGACAAGGTGACGTTATATTTCGTTCCCACCGTTATGGTGCTGGCCTCACTGACCTTTGTCATCTGGCTGATCTTTGGTCCTGATCCTTCGCTGCCCTTCGGATTGGTAACTGCGGTTGCTGTTCTCATCATCGCATGTCCTTGCGCCATGGGACTGGCGACACCTACCTCGATCATGGTTGGCACCGGACGTGGCGCCGAGTTAGGCGTGCTGTTTCGCAAAGGCGAAGCGTTGCAGGTTTTGGCAGATGCTCGTGTCGTCGCATTCGACAAGACCGGCACTTTGACGGAAGGCGCTCCGCAAATGACAGATCTCCAAGTCGCCGATGGCTTGAAGCGCACGAAGGTGCTTGCACAGGTTGCTGCGGTAGAAGCGCAGTCCGAACATCCTATTGCACGGGCTCTTGTCAAAGCGGCTGAGCGCGAAGGGCTCGACCTGCCGGAAGTCGCCGATTTCGAGAGCCTGACCGGCATGGGCGTAAAGGCGCGAGTAGGCGACACCTCCATCGAGATAGGTACCAAGCGTTTTATGACCGAACTTGGCCACGACGTGCAGCACTTTGCGGAGACGGCGGAAAGGCTGGCTTCTGAAGGAAAGTCCCCTTTCTATGTCGCAATCAGCAAGCGCCCCGCAGCCATTGTTGCCGTTGCCGACCCGATCAAAGCTACGACTCCTGGCGCTGTCGAAGCGCTGCGTGGGCTCGGCCTGAAGGTGGTTATGGTAACAGGCGATAACCGACGGACAGCCGACGCCATCGCCAAACGGCTTGGTATAGATGACGTTGTTGCAGAGGTGCTGCCAAACGGGAAAATAGACGCCGTGCGCAAGCTGAAGGCACGGTACGGCAAGGTTGCATTTGTCGGCGACGGCATCAACGATGCGCCAGCCTTGGCCGAAGCTGATGTCGGGCTGGCAATCGGGACCGGCACCGATGTCGCGATCGAGGCGGCAGATGTTGTATTGATGTCAGGCTCTCTCGCCACAGTTCCGAAAGCGATCAGCCTATCCACAGCAACGATCCGCAATATTCGTCAAAACCTGTTCTGGGCCTTTGCTTACAACACCGCGCTTTTGCCAGTCGCGGCAGGTGCATTATATCCGGCGTTTGGTGTTCTATTGTCACCGATCTTTGCCGCTGGCGCCATGGCGCTTAGTTCTATCTTCGTTCTGGGAAACGCTCTTCGGCTGCGCCGATGGCGGCCGACATCGGGTAGTGCAGAGGACAAGACCGTTGATCCGCTCCTCCGCCAGTTGCCTGCCCAGTAAGAACATTTTGGAGTCCTCTGCCGTTTGCTTCACGAGGCTTATCTTCGTCCAGCCGGGATCTGGACTTTCCGGCTTTTCATTAGCTCCTGTTATCACGTCGTTTTTTGGGCTCTTGATGAGCTAGGAGTTTTATATTAATCGATCATTTGCCTCGGGGAGCTCGAAAGAGCTGAGATGCCAGTGTGGCGGACCCGTTGAACCTGAACCGGTTAGGACCGGCGGAGGGAAGGTGTCGGCTTGCAAGCCTCCCATCCTTTCCCCGATTGCGCATGGATAGGATGAAGAATGTACAAGCCTCTACTCACTATTGCGGGATTGTTTTGCGCGGGCCTCGCTGTCGCCGAGACGCCTGTTCTCACGGTCTATGCACCCGACTATTTTAGCTCCGAGTGGGGGCCAGGACCGTCCATTGAAACCGCTTTTGAAGAACGGTGTGCCTGCGATTTGCAGTACCAAACCGGCGACCTGCTGCCGCGATTGCTGTTGGAAGGCGCCAACACCGAAGCTGACGTAGCAATCGGTTTCAACACCGATGTCACCAAACGCGCACGCGAAAGCGGTCTTTTTACCCCCCACGGTCTGGATCTGTCGCCGTTGACCCTGCCCTTGGACTGGACAGATGACATTTTCCTGCCTTTCAACTACGGCCACACGGCTTTCATCTACGACAACACCAAAATCGACGGGTTCGACAGCTTTGAAGCCCTGTTGAATGCGCCCGATGATGTAAGGATAGTCATTCAGGATCCCCGTTCCTCGATCTCTGGCCTGGCATTGGTTTTGTGGGTCAACGCGGTTTACGGCGACCAGGCCGAAGCGGCCTGGGAACGCATGGCTCCAAAGATCGTGACCGTCACCCAGGGCTGGTCTGAATCCTACGGCCTGTTCACCGATGGCGAGGCAGACGTGGTATTGTCCTACACCACGTCGCCCGCCTATCACATCATCGCCGAAGATGATCAGACGAAGTCCGCTGCGATCTTCGAAGAAGGTCACTACTTTATGGTCGAAACCGCTGCGAAACTGGCGGGAACGGACAATCCAGACCTGGCCGATCAGTTCCTGGAATTTATCCTGACCGAGGAGTTCCAGACCATGATCCCGACGACCAACTGGTCTTTCCCTGCGGCGCTAAGCGAAAGCAAGTGGCCTGAGGGCTTCAAACAACTTCCCATGCCCGAGACCGTGCTCTTCTACACCGAAGACGAAGCTGCTGCGCTTCGCGACCAGGCGATCGAAGCATGGCGCAGCGCGCTGTCTCGATAATTGCTGCTTTGGTCGTCGCAGGGGCTGTCATTGTTCCTGTGGCGGCCGTGTTGTGGCGTGGTGGTGGCGTCACCACCCTGTCCGCCGCCGATTGGGCCGCGCTGCGGTTTACAGTATGGCAAGCGTTCTGGTCCGCAGCCATCAGCGTGGGCTTGGCCGTACCCGTAGCCCGGGCGCTGTCCCGGCGCGGTTTCTGGGGGCGATCCGTCCTGATTTCGGTGATGGGCGCACCATTCATCCTGCCGGTTATCGTGGTGATCTTGGGTTTGCTCGCCGTGTTCGGCGGCAATGGGATCGTAAACTTGATCCTGGGTCAGTTTGGCTTGCCAAAGATGGACATTTACGGAGCCCACGGAGTCATTCTGGCCCATGTGTTCTTCAACCTCCCCCTCGCGGTCAGACTGATCCTTCAGGGATGGCTTTCGATCCCATCCGAGAGATTTCGGGTAGCCGCGTCACTTGGGGCTCCGCTTTTTTGGCTGCTGGAATGGCCCATGCTGAAACGGATCGTTCCGGGCGCATTTGCCGTTATCTTCGTGATCTGCCTGGGCTCATTTGCAGTGGCCCTGACATTGGGGGGTGGACCACGCGCGACCACAGTTGAATTGGCGATCTACCAAGCCTTCAAGTTTGACTTTGATCTGGCAAAAGCGGCGTCTCTGGCGGTCGTGCAACTTGTTTTGGGAGGAGTGGCAGGGTTGGCCGCCCTGGCATTGGCGCGCGGAGACATGTTGGGGTCTGGATTTGATCGGGTGGTACAGCGTTGGGACGGGTCGCCACTGTTGGATGGTCTATGGATTGCTCTCGCCGCAACCTTTCTGTTGCTCCCTCTGGCCGCGATTGTGCTGGCCGGCATACCGGGCCTGTTTGACCTTCCGCCCAGCATTTGGCCTGCCACAGTACGATCCATCTTGATTGCCCTTGCCGCTGTCTTTTTGACAATCGCTCTGGCTTTACCATTGGCAACCCGCTCGGGTGAAGCCGCATCGCTTCTGGGCATATCGGTGTCTGGCCTGGTGTTGGGCACAGGTCTGTTTTTGCTGTTGCAGCCCATTGTTCAGCCACAGCACGTCGCTCTGCCTGTGACACTTTTGGTCAATGTTTTGATGTCGTTGCCGTTTGTCCTGCGCATCCTGAGACCGGGGATCGAGGGGGCAAAGGCTGATTTCGGTCGTTTGGGCCAATCTATCGGCCTGAAAGGCTGGGCACTTTGGCGAATTGTCTACTTGCCGCGATTGGGCCGACCTATGGGCTTTGCAGCTGGTCTGACAGCAGCATTGGCCATGGGTGATCTTGGGGTGATTACGCTCTTTTCTCGACCTGGTGAAGGCACACTACCCTTGGTGATGTACCAACTGATGGGCGCCTATCAGATGGAGGCCGCTGACGGTGCGGCCTTGTTGCTCCTGAGCCTGTCCCTTGGGCTGTTTTGGATCTTTGACAAAGGGGGACGCGCCCATTCTGACCCTTGAAAAACTGACATTCGGCCAAGGTGACTTTTCACTATCCGCCGATTTGACACTCAGCCACGGTCAGGTAACCGCCATAATCGGGCCGTCAGGTGCGGGCAAATCGACCTTACTGCACGGCATTGCGGGATTTGTGCCGCAGATCGCAGGACGACTACTTTGGCAAGGCGTTGAGATCACGCAGTTCACGCCCGAGCAACGCCCCGTTTCAATGCTTTTTCAAGACAACAACCTCTTTCCTCACTTAACGGTTTTGCAGAATGTCGCGCTCGCCCTGACGCCTAAACTGCGCCCGTCATCCGATGTTGTCGAACGTGTTGAGGATGTTCTCTCACAAGTTAGTCTTTCAGGATTGTCGAAGCGCAAACCTGCAGAATTGTCTGGTGGACAGCAGAGCCGTGTCGCCCTGGCGCGCGCCCTTCTTCAGGATCGGCCAATCATGTTAATGGACGAACCTTTCAGCGCCCTTGGTCCCGCGCTAAAACGCGAAATGCTCCGCTTGTCGATTTCGCTCGCAGCGCAACGAACCTTGGTCATGGTAACCCATGACCCAACCGATGCAGTTGAAATTGCGCACGAAGTCATCGGCGTCGCGAATGGATCAGCATCGCGGCCAATGGAAACGCCGAAATTCATGGCCAATCCGCCAGAGCCATTCGGCGACTATTTCGGAAATTCAATAACCAGCCAATAGCGTGCCAACGTCCATGGCATTCATGGCGAGTGGTCATCTATCTGCCGTCGGTGAGGCCGGACTCTTGGCGTCCAGGCTTTGGCGCTCAAGAGTATCCTCTTCGACATGTTCAGAGGCTGTGACCAACGTGAGCGACGTCGCAAAATCGTAGCCCGACTCCAGAAACCGTCTGATCCGCAGCAGTCTGCTTTCGTCATTCATCAGACGATGGGCATTCTTCAGGTCTGCATCGAAACTCATCGAGTTTTTGCGGATCAGAATGTACTTGGAGAACCTTGTCTGTTCGCTGTCGAGATCAAACCAGCTCAGGTACCCGTCGAGCCAAGTCAGGTCTCGCCCCCCCGACAAAACGAACGTGCCGCATTCAAGCGGGAAGGACCATTTCTCGGAACGGCGCTGCCCACACAGAACGTTATCTCTGAATTCAGCATTTTCCAGCGTGTCGGCCATCGCCTCATTATTCTCGCGAAAGACAAATCTGCCTTCGATCCTGTCATTCGTCTGTAGAAGTTGAGAGTCCTCGTTGATGACGCGAACATGGCCGAAGCGGTCAGCCGACAAAAACAAACCAAACCAATCGCCGGTCAAGGTGCCACGCTGATCGTACCCTGCCTCCCCCTCAGGCAAGATCAGCTGATCCGGATCGATCTTCAACTCGCGGGTCATTCGGTTGAGATACGACCTCAGAACAGGGCCACCCCGCTCTGCCCGGTAGATCGTGGGTACCGACACACTGCCACAGGCTGCAGAAAACGCTTCGGCTGATTTGAACAGTTTCTTTCTGAGGCGACGTAACTCCGCGCCTCGGACAAGAGTGGAGTCTTTGTCGCCCATACCAACTGACCAAATAAACCCAAGTTGATCAGCCTCTAGCAGAACTGATCAGTTTTCGCAAAAATTGATCAGAAAATCATGATCGACGCCTGAGCGAGACGTCCCGAAACGCGGAAAGCTAGGGTGCCCGCGAGGTGGTGGACGCGTTTCGCATGTTTGATGCTGCCTTCGTCTGAGAGCATTTCGACAAATCCTTCAAAGGTGACTTATGAGTAGAAAAAACCATCTCCTTCGCGCAATCGTCTTGATGTCTGCGGGGGCGATCACCGCAACAAGCGCCCTGTTAAGCGCGACCGCTTCGAGCGCAGGAACAGTCAGTGCGACGTGTCGGAGCTCTCTGGAAGATGGAACTAATTTAGCCTTTGATCAGGATACCGTTGAGAGGACGACGGACGAAATAATCTCTGGCCCACTCGATTTTGGCGTCAGCTGCCGGGGAACGGTGTTTGCGTCCGGGGTGACCCTTGCGAGCCAGACCAAGATAAATTCGATCTCTGATTTCGGTGCCAGTAGTTCCACCTATGTTCAAGAAGGGAGCGACGGACTGGACTTTGCTGATGGGTCGATCAGGACGAGCATTACGCGCAGCGACACATCCATTACAGAAATTCCGTATACGATCAGTGAGCTTTCGCTCAGAATACTTCAGTTCAGCGAAGCGGAAGTGTACTTCAACTTTCAGATCATCGACCCGCAACTGCGTGATCCCGGCACAACTTTTGGCAGGATCCTAAAGGAGGTCGAGGGGAACTTTCATCTGTCGGCACGTGGCGAGCTAGATATTAACGCAACAGATCAAGCTGGGTTTGAAGCCGCTTTCACGGAAAACAGCGATGTTCCGATTTTTGTAGACGGAAGTTTGGTGTTTGACGTGGCAACCTATGAGGCTGTGATTAACGGCTACACAAATGCGATCGACATTTCTGATCTTTCTATCGGCAAGGAGTATCTGCTCAATTACTACTTCTCTGCTGACACCGAGGGTCGGATTGCTCAAGCTACCTTCCAGGATCCGATTAACTTTTCTGGCGGTGGGATCGACCCAGTTGTTTTGGCTCAGCTTACCGATTCAACGGTGCCGCTACCAACCGATCCGCCAGCTCCGTCGGCCGTCCCACTACCTGCCGGAATGCTTTTGATCTTGACAGGTCTGACATCACTTTGTGTTGGGCGCAGCAGAATGCCTGCTCGTAGACCCTTTGGCTAAAGGACTGCGGGCAGCGCTGAAATAGCCGGTCAGAACCCATATGGCGTCACCACTACGACCACGCTATCTTGAAGCGCTCGTTGGGTACTGCAGTTTCTCCTGATGTTTCGTCGAAAGATGGAAACACGGAGACAGCCATTGCCCAGCAGGATTATTTCTCAGCCATAGGATGAGATTTTCTCATGCTTCCGGCCCTGGTCCGGAGGCGGGCTACTCCGCTGGTTGCCGCTGGTTTGTGCGGCTGATCGCACCTGCGATGCCGGGAACGGCCTTCCCGCCGAATTTCCGTTCAACGGCACAAGTTCACGCATATCTCCCACCGTCGCTAAATCGCTGTGAATCGAAGGTTCAACAGCGGTCTACACGCTGGTCCACCTGCCGTTTGGGATTGACCGGTCTGCGACCTGCGGTTGGGCGATGACAGAACGACCGGTGAAAACAAGTTCGCGCCTTTTTCCACTTTTGGCACGACCTTGATGCAGGTTGGCGTCTGGGCCAGTTATCTCATTCCCCCTGAATACGCATACTTCAAGACAACAGCGACAGTAATGTCGCGGCCTCGTCATCACAGTTGTCGTGCGTCACCATACTAAAGGGGATTTAAATGGCACGGAAAGCAATACCGCTGGCAAGCATCGCGTTGGTACTGATCTACGCCATTCAGTTCATCAGTGCCCGCTATAGCCTCGAAAGTAATATTACGCCTTTCGGACTGACAATACTACGCTTCGTTGTCTGCGGAATTTTCTTTGTCCCATTTCTCTATTTTACAGGTTCTACCCAAAAACTTCGGGATGTCGGGCTTCTGAAAGCATTCGTTCTGTCTTTCCTAGCCGGTTTTCCATATTTGATGGTTATTAACACAGGAATCTCCCTTACATCAGCAGGATATGTTGCAACTGTCGGCCCGGGGTCGATTGTACTCTTCTCTTTTCTGCTACCCTTCTTGTTCCTTCAGGAAAGACCGGATCTCGCCGCATTACTCAGCACCTTACTGATCTGTGCAGGGATTGGGCTTTTTGTCTACAACACACTCCTGGTCACAGAGTTGTCGTCCACAGGCACGGCGCTGTTTGTTCTCCAGGGCCTGATGTTTTCGCTCTTTGGGGTGCTCACGAGACGGTGGAACATCGACCCTCTTACGGCCACCGCTGCGGTTTCCTTGGTGTCCTGCATACCTGCAATACTGCTTTTTTGGGTCGCGGAAACAGGTTACGCCAAAGCGTCAGCGTCTGAACTGGGCTTCCAAGCCGTATCGCAAGGTCTTTTGGCCGGGATCGCCGCTGTCGCTATTTTCACGTTTATCGTTCGGGAAATCGGACCCCAGCGCGCGTCACTTGTGATGCCAAGCGTTCCCATCATCACAACGATCGGCGGTTTCTTCCTTTTAGACGAGACACTGACCGTAATTCAGCTTCTTGGATTGGGCCTGCTCGCACTTGGCATGGCGACACCTGGCATTATGAGCTTGAGCAATCTGTCCAGAAAAACAAACGACCTATCACCCGAAACTAAAACCCATCAACCTATGGAGAGAGTCAAATGAACATCGACGTAAAACCCAGAATTTCTTGGTCTGAAAAAGCAGAAGAAATGTTAACCGGATGTGCCATGTGTCGATTGTTTCGCGGTGTGATCCCTTACATTCGGATCCGAAATTTCGCCACGGCAGAGGAATGCGAGAACTTAGTCCAAAGTGCCGTAAAGGAAGGCTTCAGCTCCTATCGCGGCGTAGAACCTGTCATCAATAGAATTGGAAATACAGTTTTCGAGTATAACAGCATCTCGAAACCTCAGTATTTTGAGAAAAACAAAAACCTCACAAAAGTTCAAAACCGGATTTTCGCAAACTCATTCAATCCGCTCAACCGTTTTGTTTCGCTTTTGCGGAAGCGCACGGGAAAAAGCGTTGGGATCGCTGAAAACGAATTCGGCCAACGTTATTATGCCGGTCTGACACGGCGCATCGAAAAGGGCACGTTGTTGCATGTGGATTACGCGCCCGGCGAGCAACCGGATTGGAGCGTGGCTTCGGTGAAGGAGCAGCTCGTCTGGAACCTTTATCTACGGGTTTCTGATGCTCAAAGCGGCCGAACGCATATCTTCAATCGTCAGTGGGAACCGCGTCATGACAATATGAAAGAAGGCATCTACGGCTACAACAAAGACGTCGTGGATGGCGCATCGCAGGCGACGTTCGAACCGGCGGTTGGTGACATTGTCATCTTCAACACGCGCAATTTCCACTATGTGGAACCGACCCACGGTGAACGTGTTGCGTTTACCTCTGCAATTGGTCGAACACCAGACGATGAAGTGGTCCTTTGGTCATGACCGGGTCCCTCGTCTTAGAACGCACCCAGTCCACGGCGGTTCACACAACCTTTCGTGCCGCCGTTATGCCAGCGCCAGGCGCGCCGGTGGAAATGAAAGACTTTCCCATGGTGACCGCTGGTCCGGGGGAGGTCGTAATGCGCACGCTTTACTCCGAGGTCTGCGGCACTGACGTACACATTCAGGACGGCAAGGTAGACGGCGTTCCGTACCCGGTCATACCCGGCCATTTCTCGGTAGGTGTGGCAGAGTCTGTGAATGGCCATGTCACATCGGTGGATGGGCGTCCCATTCGGCCCGGCGATATGATCAGCTTTCTTGACGTGCACCGCACCTGCCATAAGTGCCGTCATTGCCTGATCACCAAGACCCCGACCAAGTGCACAAAACGCAAGGTCTACGGGGTGACCCATTCCAGCACTGAAGGGCCGCTTGGCGGCTGGTCAGAGCGGGTTCTTTTGGAAGACGATGTGCTGATCGCTCATTTGCCCAAAGGGCTTGAGCCGAAAAGGTTCATTGCTGGCGGCTGTGCGATGCCAACCGCCATCCATGCGGTAGAACGGGGCGGGGTCGGACCGGGACAACTGGTTGTCGTGCAAGGCGCCGGTCCGGTGGGACTTTGTGCTGCAATGGCTGCATTCGCTGCGGGAGCGCAGGTGGTCGTGTGTGACTTTGCCGAAGTTCGCCTAAAGGTCGCTGCTCAATTGGGGTTCGACTGCGTGAATCTTTCCGACGAAGAGAACGCCGCTGACGCGATCCACAAACATAGCGGCGGTCACATGGCCGATGTGGTGATCGAAGCGACGGGTGCGCCGGCAGCGGTGCCGGCTGGCATGTCGATGGTGCGGGACGGTGGCTGCTATGTGATCGTGGGTCACTATTCCGACGCGGGTGAAACGGCCATCAATCCGTACCGGCACATCAACCAGAAGCATCTGGAGGTGCGAGGGACATGGGGCATTGAGTACCGGCACTTTCACCGGGCCCTGCATCTTCTGGCAACGCTGACCACTCCGTCCGGCATCTCCGATATTGAGACCGTTTTGACGAAGTCCTTCCCTTTGGACCGAGCCCAGGATGCGCTCGACGCCGTGCGCCGCCGGGACGTGGTCAAGGCCATAATTTCACTACAATAAGGGAGAACTACGATGCCAAATACTCACATCGGTTTCGTCGGCGTCGGAGCCATGAGCCAAGCGATTTTGGCCGGTCTCTTGGCCGAAGGCACGCAAGTTCGAGAACATATTTCCGTCGTTGGCCGCAGCGCAGCACGCCAGCAGTTGGTATGCGACCGTTTCAAGGTGCGAAACGAAAACTCAATAACCAGACTGGCAGAGGTAAGCGACGTCCTTGTTCTTTGCGTAAAGCCGAAGGACTTGCCCGTCGTGACCAAGACGCTGGAAGGCGTTGAGTTATCCGGAAAGCTCGTGGTCAGCACTTTGGCCGGGACCCGTATCGATGCTTTGACCCAAGCCTTCCCCCAGGCTGACGTGATCCGCGCAATTCCGAACATTGCTGCCGAAACCGGGACAGGGGTGACGCTCTGGTGCGCTGCCGAGTCTACCTCGGCCTCGGCGCTACGGCAGGCGGAAGCATTCTGGTCCTCCATCGGTACGTCTTTGCAAGTGGCCGATGAAGCGCTGATCGATTTTGGCACGCCGATCAGTGGCGCGGCGCCAGCCTTTCTTTCATTGTTTGTGGAAGCGCTCGTCGATGCCGCAGTCTATCTCGGCATTCCGTGGGAGACGGCCAGCCCTCTGGTGCTGCAGTCCCTGAAAGGCAGTTGCGACCTCGTCAACAACGAAGACTTCCAGACCCACCGGGTCCGTCAAAGGGTGACCAGCCCCGGAGGCTTAACAGCGACAGCCATGGCGCAGTTGGAAGCGGCGGGGCTGCGCCAAGCCATCATGAACGCGGTCCTCGCGGGCCACAATAAGACGATGGAACTCGGAAATTCCCGATGAACCCCAAAACGACCCCGAACCCTACCAAACCCTAAGGAGACAAACTATGGAAAGTGAACTCTATTGCCGCGGCATGAAACTGGACGCGGACCCTAAGCGCCTCGGAACGTTGCGCGATTCCTCGGACATTGTCGGCGATGTCGATATGATCAAGGCCCGGATGGTCGAAGACGGGTACTTGCTTTTCCGCGGTCTGGTGGACCGCGAAAAGGTTCTGCAGGCCCGTCGGGAAATCATGCTGAAATATGCGATCATCGGCGAAATTGATGGCATCAATCACGACGTCATGGACGCCATCATGCAGGAAAAGAGCTTCATCGGTCAGGTTAATCTAATCGCCTTTACGGAGAGCATTCGCCGAGGCGTGGCTTATGAAAGCCTCACCCAAGATGCCAACATCATGGGAGTGTATGAAAAGCTCCTCGGTGGAAAAGTCCGGACGTTCGACTTTAAATGGCCCCGCTTCGTACGGCCCGGCGAAGGGACCGGAATCCATTCGGACAACATCTACGTATCCGGTGGCGCGAAGAATGTTTGGACGACCTGGATCCCGATCGGTGATGTTGCATTGAACGAAGGTCCGATCGTTCTTCTCGAAAAGAGCCATAAGTCGGACAAGCTTCAAGAATATTGGGGCAAAGATGCCGACAAAGACCATGTCGGTTGGCTGAGTGAGAACCCGATCGGCGTCCAGAATGCCATAGGGGGCAGATGGTTAACGTCCAGCTTTAGTGCCGGCGACGTTCTGTGCTTCGATGTGCGGTTGGTTCATGCTTCACTCGACAACCGCTCTCCGGTCAAACGCTGCCGTCTGACGTCGGACACCCGATATCAGCTCGCCAGCGATCCCCGCGATGCCCGTTGGCATAACAACGTCAATCCACACGGGGGCCAAATGAAAGTATTTCTCCCCGGCATGGCACGTGGCGTCGGCAACCGGGAATTCCAGGAAGAGTGGAAACCCGTTGACAAAATGGGCCGTCTTGATCGCGCCGCTGTAAAGACCGAGCGCCTCGAAACAGTCTGATTGCCTGAAAATAAGTCAACCCAACGCAGAAATCGCTTTGCGTTGGGTTGAGCCTCGGGAAGTGATTTCGAAGTTGACAGTTATCGTGTACCATCAAGTTGACACTCAATACCCAAACAAAGAGAGCGAAGTCGATGACAGATGATCTCACACCAAACGGACCGCTTGTTGTTTGCTTAGTTTCAGATGAACTCTTGTCGTTCGAATTCGGAATCGCCTACGAAGTCTTCGGGCTCCCCCGTCCCGAGTTTGGGCAAGACTGGTACCGGTTTGAAACCGCTGCGGTGAAACCAGGCTTTATCAAGTCGAGTGGAGATTTATCTGTCTACGTTCAAAACGGACTGGAACTCATCGCCGAAGCCGACCTGGTAATCATTCCCGGTTGGCCCGATGTTTCGTCACCGGTTGCGTCTGAGGTCGTCGACGCCCTTCAAGCCGCCTATGACAAAGGAGCACGTATTGCTTCTCTTTGCTCAGGCGTGGTGGTGCTGGCAGAGACAGGCCTTCTGGATAATCGTACCGCGACTACTCATTGGCGCTTCGTCGACCTGATTTCAGAAAAGTTCCCTTTGATCCATTTTGATCCTGATGTCTTATACGTCGATGACGGTCGCACCCTGACAGCTGCTGGTAGCGCCGCTGGAATGGACCTTTGCATACATATCGTACGGCAAAAATACGGTGTCGAAAAAGCAAATATCGTAGCACAGGGATTGGTTATGCCGTCTCACCGTAACGGCGGGCAATCGCAAGTCATTCCCAAACCCGTACCGAAAGAATATGAATCCTGCAGAATTGGCCAAACTATTGAAAAAATGCTGAATGATCTTGGAGGGGACATTTCTGTCAAAGAATTGGCGAAAGAGGCTGGTATGAGCCTACGTACTTTCCAACGCCGATTTGAAGCGCACACTGGTTGTTCACCAAGCGCATGGATCCTGAATGAACGTCTGCGGCTAGCCTGCGAAATATTGGAACAGGAAGCTGATGGCGATCTTGAGGATATTGCCATGCGCAGTGGGTTCTGCAGCCTTGCCACAATGCGTCATCATTTTCGCCAAAGGCTTAATGTCAGCCCTAGCGCCTATCGGAGCGGCTTCGTGAATAGGCAAAACAGTCAGCGAGTATCTAGAGCCACCCAGAATGGTTTCTTCGCTACCGGTGCCTCAGCCTAAGTCATGCTTTTTATGATTGGAAAGTGAGCTTAGAAAAATGAATTGCCTATAGGCAAAATCCCAAAATTTTTGTGGCAAGAACCCTGCAATTAATGCAGGGTTTTTCAGTTATGGCATTTGGTTGATTAATTATTATTGTCACAATATTTACCAAATCTGTCGCCTATTCAACTTACTCGCGACCCTTGATTGAACCATAATCCAACTATGGACGGGCTTATTCGGCAATAAATGCTCGACGAAGTCTCATATGCAAAGACGGTTCAAATGAAGGAGTGCGAGAAATGTACAATTATCATCCCGACCGCGTATTAATTTTTGACACTACTCTGCGCGATGGTGAGCAAAGTCCTGGGGCAACAATGAATCATGCGGAAAAACTAGAAATCGCCGGTCTTCTTGAAACTATGGGCGTCGACATAATTGAAGCCGGTTTTCCCATTGCGTCAGAAGGGGATTTTGCGGCAGTTCGGGATATAGCGAAGAACTCCACAAGGGCTGTGATTTGTGGACTGGCCCGGGCCAAGATTAAGGACATTGATCGGTGCTGGGAAGCTATACGCCACGCGCCGCGTCCACGGATCCACACATTTATCGGCACCTCGCCGCTCCACCGTGCTATTCCTGACCTTTCCAAGGATGAAATGGCCGATCTAATCGGTCAAACTGTTCGGCATGCTCGAAACCTTTGCGAGGATGTGCAGTGGTCCCCCATGGATGCGACACGCACGGAATGGGATTACCTCGTACATGTGATAGACGTAGCCATCCAAGCTGGCGCCACCACAATCAATATACCCGATACAGTTGGCTACACCGCGCCCGCGGAGTCTCGCGAGCTGATCCAACGGCTCGTTAACGAGGTCCCCAACGCAGACAAAATTGTCTTCGCCACCCATTGCCACAATGATCTTGGGATGGCGACAGCCAACGCACTTGCGGCCGTCCAAGGCGGCGCCCGCCAAATTGAGTGCACGGTTAACGGTTTGGGCGAACGGGCTGGCAACACAGCGTTGGAAGAAGTCGTCATGGCCATGAAAGTCCGTAGCGATATTTTGCCATTCCACACTGGCATAGATGCCCGCACGATCACAAAATTGTCGCGCCGAGTTTCTGCAGTATCCGGGTTCGCCGTTCAGCCAAACAAAGCCATCGTCGGAAAGAATGCGTTCGCTCACGAGAGCGGTATCCACCAAGACGGCATGCTCAAGAATGCAGAAACCTTCGAGATCATGCGCCCGGAAGATGTGGGTTTGACAGAAACCAACCTTGTGATGGGCAAACATTCTGGGCGGGCAGCCCTACGAAACAAGCTTGAAGGCCTTGGATTCAAATTTGATGATCAGCAACTCGGTGAGGTGTTTGCCCGGTTCAAGGTGCTGGCCGACCGCAAGAAAGAAATTTTCGAAGAAGACCTGATGGCATTGATGCAGCAGCGCACAAGCACCGAGAGCCGGGATCACATACAGCTAAAGTATCTGCGACTGATCTGCGGTACAGAACTGCCGCAATCGGCTGACTTGGTGTTACAAATTGACGGTCGCGACCACAGCGTCACGGCGCAAGGCGACGGCCCGGTAGACGCGGCATTCAACGCGGTGAAAGCAATCTTCCCTCATACCGCAAAGCTCACGCACTACCATGTTCGGGCCGTGACAGGGGGCACCGATGCTCAAGCGACGGTCGACCTGCGCATCAGCGATGCGGGGCGCTATGCGGCCGGACAGTCGGCTGATACGGACACCGTGGTTGCGTCGACAAGGGCCTATGTGAATGCGCTCAACGACCTTGTCGCGCAGCAAAGGAAAGTTCCAGTGGTCGAAAGGAAACAGAACTTGCGGGACTTGCTACCGGTCGAGGCTTGATTGTGACGCCAGATGGCCGTCGCTCATCTGAATTTTTCGCGCGAGCGCAAAAGCCGTGTCCTCGCGCGTCTCCATACACGGTAGCCGACCCATCGGAACCGAAGCCGACTTCATTTGGTGCCGCCTGGCTCTTGCGGTTGGTTGTGGCTCGTGTCTTTGGGGTTGTTCCAATGGCATGATCCGGTACGATTGCTCGCTAACCAAGCCGGACAGGAGCGAGTATCTTGAACGTCAACAATGCTCTGCTGGAACGACTGTTGGACGTCATTGAGGGCAATATAATACCCCTTACACTTGAAGGTGTGAAAGCCGGCAATAAACTGTTTGGAGCCGCGCTGTTGCGGAAGTCGGATTTGTCTCTTGTTCTGGCCGAGACCAACAACGAGATTGCCAATCCTCTCTGGCACGGCGAAATGCACTGCCTAAAGAGCTTTTACGAATTACCCAAATCGGACCGCCCACAGACAACCGATCTTATTTTCTTGTCGACCCACGAACCCTGCTCCTTGTGCCTCTCGGCAATCACGTGGGCCGGGTTCGACAATTTCTTTTATCTTTTCAGCCATGAAGACAGCCGGGACAGTTTTGCCATTCCACATGACTTGAACATACTGAAAGAGGTTTTTGGCTTGGCACCAGGTGAATACAGGACGGCAAACGCTTTTTGGAGGGCGCACTCTATCCGGCGAGAGGTAAGTCTGTGCGAACCGGACCAAAGAACGATTTTGACGAGGCAAATCAAAAGGATCTCGTCTCTCTATGACGACCTTTCTAAGATCTACCAGAAAACCAAAAGCGAAAACGACATTCCGCTTTCGTGACGATGCACAAACCCCAGAATCCCGGCTGTGTTAGGACATATACCGATCAGAGTTCGTCTGCAGGGAAATCAATATGTACATGGTTGCCATCGCAGTCTTTCACATTGACCTGAACAATTGGCAATCCCGGCACATGAACAATGTCGGCTTCAATACCATCCGACTGCAGTTTCTCCAAAAAACCGGAATATCCGGTGGCCGTGAAAGCAAAATGCTCAATCTTGGGTTCAACTGATCGGCATTCGGTGTCAACGTGAACGAGATGAACCATTGGGTGATCCCCTGCGTAAAGCCAGGCTCCATCAAAACCGAACGCCGGACGCCAACCTTTCTTGAAACCAAGGTACGTTTCGTACCAGAGGACCATCTCGTCTACCCGGCTCGTTCGGACATTGACGTGATCAAGCCGCCCTATTTTCATGAGCCGGTCGCCCTCACTGCATCCTCATTCTTGCCCCAAAGAAGGTCCAGCGGTTAGGCCGGCATTGTCGGAGCTTGTCAAGCCGAAACAATGGACTTTGGCGAGCGAAACGGTACTTGGTTCCTCCGTTTTGAGTGTGCACCTTGGGTGTGTGCCCCATCATCGGTTCAGATTTTGCATGCCATTGGCGTTTGCCCGGAGAATCCGGACCATGCCGCTCGCCCGATGAATTGAATGAAACCACTCGTTGTGGCCGTCCGGTCGCCGGGGATGTAGCACCCAGCCGGGCAAACACATTGGATCAGGAACGAGCCGCGGTGAACCCAAAGGGTTTTGCCGCGTTACAAACCGGACATCGCCAAATCACCTCAGTTACCCGTTTGCGCGACCCCTGTTGTCTTGTTCTGGGTTATATGTGCGAAGGAACTGCGAAAGGGCAGTAAATGGCATGGGTTTTCCGAGCGCGTATCCCTGAACGAAATCACAGCCCATCTCTTCAAGACGGTCAACAACGATCATGTCTTCCGCGCCCTCTGCAATGACAGGCACATTGAGGGAGTGGGCCATTTCGATGATTGACTGCACTAGGCGTTCGATGACACCTTCACTCCCTACGCCCTGAACTAGTTTCTTATCGATCTTGAGATGGGCAGGTTCCACGTTCAAAAGACCCAGGACAGACGCATGGCCGGAGCCAAAATCGTCTAGATCAAGCTTGTGACCATCCTCCCTAATCCGGTCGAGCGTCCAAGCCAGCCGACCATCGACTTGATCGAGGATCATGGTCTCTACCAGTTCGAATCTTAAATCAAAAGGTAAGGCCGGAAGCTGATCAAGTTCTACCCTGAAGGCCTGTGAAATGAGACGCTCCGATGAGACATTGAGCGCCAGGGAACCAATCTGTTGACCCATCTTACTCAGACTTAGCATTTGGTCCAACGATTGATGAAAGATGACTTTGTCGATTTCATGGGTCAGACCCAATTCCTCGGCGAGCGGAAGGAAACTATCTGGCAAAAGCAAACCTCGTTCGCCGTGCCGCCACCGCGCGAGAGCCTCTACCCCGGAGACCTTTCGATCCGACAGACTGAATTGGGGCTGAAAGAAGGGCACAATTTCCTGGCGCTCGAGACCTTCCTTGAGTTCTTCAGCCAGTCGTCGTTGTTCGTCCAGCGCCTGCCGCAATGCTGGTGTAAAAACGACGGTACGATTCTTCCCGGCGTTCTTGGCGTCATAAAGCGCCAGATCCGCCGCTTTTGTTAGGCTTGCGCGGTCCGCAGCGTCAGCCGGGAATCGAGCGGAGCCAATACTTGCGCCGACCGTCACACTTGCCTCGCCAATTGTCATGCGAGCACGCAAACCCGAGACAATATCGTGCGCCAGGCGGTCAACACCCGTACTGCTCAGATGAGGCAGCCAGATTGCGAACTCATCCCCCCCCAATCTTGCGACTTTGACACAGCGTCCGTCAAAAATTTGCCCATGCCCAATGTCGCTGAGCTTACTGTCCGCCAATCGCGGGACGCCAACCAGCTTGCATAGACGCGCTGCCACGGTCTCGAGAACCACATCGCCTGCATCATGTCCATGATCGTCGTTGATGAGTTTGAAACCATCCAAGTCGATTAGAACTAGCGTACCTGCAACCTTCTGATCGATTGCGGACTCAAGACATTTTTGGAGAACCGTTCTGTTTGCAAGACCAGTCAGTGAATCCACATACGCCAATCCGTTGATAGTGGTTATGTTCCCGCGCAACCTCTCGACCATTTCATAGAACTGAATTTGGAGATCCCGGAGTTCAACAGGCAGCAGCCGAGACAGCTTCGGTGGCGATAAAACCATAGAGCTTCCAGATGCAATTGCTGTTGAAGCTTGCGACACCTGTTCCAACGGGCGGACAACTCTCAACGAGACCATATAGGCCAGCAATAGCGCCATTGCCGTCCCAATCGCGAGTACGATCAGACTGGATTGGCGCGCCTCCTCCGCGCGTTGATATAGTTCAGATATTGGTTGCGGGATCATGACCCCCCAACCTACCGGATCGACAAAGGTAAACCCCGCAATCATGTCGCCCTTCAGCGCGGGAGAGTAAAAGGTTTCGACACCGGTTTCCCGATTTAGCATCTTAATTACAGCCGAAATTTTAGACATGTCTTTCCGCGAAGCCACCCAGTCCGCCAATGGATGGGACAGTGCACGTCCTGTATGATCGACGATTGCGGCATGACCCATGACTCCGAATGAGATCGCCTTACCCAACTCCTGGAAATAGGTTGTGTCGATCGCGCCTACGACCATCTCGTCGCCGATCCGAGCGACAAGATGTATTGCGTTTTCGCCATCTGCGGTCGCGACCACCGGCCCAAATGACACAGCACCGGGTTTCGCTATCGAGCGCAACAGGGCGTGGAGGTCTGACGGCACGACCCCAGGGCAAGGCGTGGTGATTGGGGCCAAAGCATCAATGACGCGGCCTGTATTCATCTCAACCAAACACAGATGCCGAAAGCTGAGATTATCCAGAACGCGTTTCGTAGATGGGGTATATGACCATTTTTCAGGAGACGCGGCAAAAAGTTCAAAAGTTGTTACGAGATCTCGGTGATATCGTTCCAAGGCGGCGGCAAGGTTACGGGCCAGAAGCAAGTGCCGCTCTTGAACTTCGTCCAGCTCCCCTTGCAAAACCTCGGAATAGGGCCAAGCGCGGAACAGCAGCAAGGGTCCAAGTGCCACCAAAAGGAACACGAGAAGCAAAAAATGCCGAAGTCTCATACACGGGCACCTGAGTGACAAACATGTCCAGGCTACAGCCCAGCGGTTAATGCATGGACACCGGATGCGATCCGACTACCGAACAATTAGAACAAATTTAGTACCGAATTCTTCGTCAGCGAAATCTATGGCGATCCGACGGA
>JBCBGY010000045.1:20692-24754 GCA_038526275.1 Pseudomonadota bacterium
CGTTCGTCCAAAAGCCTACGATGTACATAACTCTGACTGTATGGACTTTGAAAAGGCAATAAGACGTTCGACGGCGGCTGACAGCACCTCGTCCGGGACCGTCAGCGCCACGCGGACCAGCCCCGTTGCCGTAGCCCCAAACGAGTTGCCAGGCATGACCGCAACCCCCTGTTCGTCGAGCAGACGCCAAGCGAACGTCTCGCCGTCCATTCCGGTATCGCTGACGTCGATCATGATGAACATGCCGCCCTGGGGCATCCATGCCGACAAGCCGGGCACTTCGGCCAATGCGTCTTGGATCAGATGGGCCCGCCGCGCGAAGGCCGTACGCAGCCGCGCTGCAGTGTCAAAGTTCCCGCGCAGCGCCGCTTCGGTCATGTCCGCGATGAAGGGTTGGTTGCCAAAAAGCATGGTTTCTGAAATCGGCAACAGGCGACGCGACAGCTCTGTCGGCCCAACAGTCCAGCCGCTGCGAAACCCGGTCGCGGCAAAGGTCTTTGAGATCGAAGACGTCACAATCGTTCGTTCCCGCAAGGCAGGGTTCTCAAGCGGTGAGGCGAAATCGACGCCAAAGGTCAGATGTTCGTAGACCTCATCACAAACGATCCAAAGGTTGTGCTGGGTGCAAAGGGAGCCCAATGCGTCGATCGTTTCGCGAGTCAACACCGCTCCGGTTGGGTTGTGCGGCGTGTTGAGCAAGAGTACCCGGCTTTCCGCCGTGATCGCCGCAGCCAAGGCGTCTGGCTGCATAGCAAACCCTTGATCCATACGCAGCGCAACGGGTTGAACATGGGCTCCGGTGGCCTGCACGACGCCTTCATAAGTCGCGTAGTATGGATCACCGATCAGCACACCGTCGCCTGCCTGAACCAAGGCCTGCATCACCGCAAACAAAGCGGTCTGGGTCCCCGGAAAACACAGGATATTTTCGGCCGTCAGCCCGGGCATCCGCGTGGCATAGGTTTCGATCAGCGCCGCAACCAGATTGGCCTCGCCCCGCCCGTTGGAATAACAGGTACGCCCGGCGCGCAATGCCTTCACGCATTCCTCAACCAACGCCGGATCCGTGGGAATATCGGGCTCGCCAATGGTCAGTTCGATGATCTTGTCGCCATTGGCCATGCGAGCACGGGCGGCATTGTGGACAGCCCATTTATCCCCGCCCAGATCGTACAGTCGGTCGGTGACGGCGGCATAGCGTAAGGTCATGTATTGCAGTCCCAGCAGGTCTTGGAAGTCTTGTCTGTTCAGTAACCCTGCGCACGGGCAATGGCCAGACGCAGTGGCGCCCCATCACGCAAGGCGCGGGCTGTTTCGATCACCTGCGCCGCAACGACCTCTGGCACGGAGTCACTGGCAATATGAGGCGTTATGCGCAGATTTGGATGGGTCCAAAAAGGATGGTCGGGCGGCAAAGGCTCCGTCCGAAAAACATCCAGCGTAGCTCCCGCCAGTTGGCCCGTTTCAAGCGCCGTCAATAGATCAGCCTCGACCAAATGTTCACCGCGCCCGATCTGGATCAGCCTGGCACCGGGATTGAGCCCTGAAAACAACTCCGCGTTCAGCGCATCCTCCGTAACAGGCGTCAGAGGCAGTACGTTGATCAGGTAGTCAGCCCCTTTTGCAGCCGCCCGATGAGCGTCTGCGCCCGTCAGGTAGCTGACACCGTCGAGCGGCGCGGCGGGCTGCGTGCGGCAAGCCACCTGAACGGTAAAATCCAGTGCTCTCAGCGCCAAGATTACGGCCTGCCCCATTGTGCCATTGCCAAGGACAGCCACCACCCGGCTTTTCGGTGCCCGCATTGGCAAGGGCTGCCAAAGTGCACGGGCCGCGTTCTCTGACATCTGATCAAAGTCGCGTTCGTAATGCAGCACTTCGTGAACGGCGAACCCCGCCATCAGGGCTGCTTGATGCGGGTCGCGCACCCGCGCAATCGCGACATCCTTGTCGATACCCGGATGGGCCAGTAGCGCGTCCACTCCGGCACCAATGGACATGGCCAGCGACAGATTGGGATAAGGGGCGAACGCCGCCTGCCCCGGTGCCCAGCAAACGGCAAAGCGAATGTCGGCAGGATCGGGCACCTGATCAGGCTGCCACAGCACAACATCGCTACTGGTCAAAGCGTCACCGTATATGGCGTGCAGATCCAGCGTCTCGCTGAGATAGACGCCGTGAATGGTAGAACTGTTCGTCATGCCGTCCGCTTTGAAACCCTTCGTCTCGCCCGGCTTAGCAGGGTTTCGCCCGGATCACACAGACCTCGTGATAAAGCGGCTTTTCGGGCGCAATTTCCTGCTGCTGTTGTGCGGCCCGGGCACTGAGCGGCACCTTACCATCGGCGTCAGCAAAAAAGGCGCAGACCAGATCCTGCTCTAGCCCTGTGCCCTGCATGGCCGTCTCCAGCGTCACAAAGAAGGAAATGTCGGTTCCGGCATCCTGTTCAACGATCCGGGAATGCAGCAATTCAGGTGCATAACCATTGGCTTCGAACATCGCACAAATGGTCTCTTTCGGGATGCGTGCGCCGAAATTCATGACCAATTCGGCCTTGGGCGCCGCCACCCGGACCCGACGCAACAAGGCCTCGTTCAAACCCAAACCGACCGCATTGAACGGCAAACAGTCGAAAATCTCCCACGGATAGTAATGTGCGATATGATCGGCACTTTTGTTCTGCGCACCTTCGCCAATCTCAATGTCATGCGCTTCGCGAAAGACCGCGAACTTCTCATCTTTCGGGCAGGTGACCTGTGGCAAACAGGCGATCACAGTGTCTGTTCGGGCAACCTTCGCGCGGGCTGCATCTGTGTCAATCAAACTAACGGCGCCCAAAACAGGCTGAAAACGGTGCGCATCGCTGGGCAGAAGAGCCTGAACATTGCGAGCCGCCAATTCTGCCAGGCGCGGGTCCAGATCGCTTCCGGAAACGGCGCTTGCACCGACCGTTCTCAGCAGAAAGACCGCATTCATGCCTGTGCCAAGCCCGACCTCGTAAACGCGTTTGCCGGAAAGCTCTGCCCGCCTAAGCCCTTCCTGAAAGGTCTCGGTCCAGGGATCCGAAGGATCAAATGCAAAATCAGGAACGTGAGGAGAAGATATGGCCTTGGGTCGCGACATCGCGTCGGGAGCGGTGCTCTCGGGCATGATTGGTCCTTCAATGGGGTCTTATCGGAACCGCAATGCGCGGCCCGGCAGGATCTTGGCGATTTGATAGGGTTCTGGTGTGCTGAGATGGCACAAGGCCGATCAGTCGGCCTCCATCAGCGAAACGCAATGGGCGTCTGACCGCAGCCCAACCCGAACCGCGTTGGGGCAGCACTCTTTGCTGATTTGGGCGCGCAGTTTGGGGCGCGCTTCTGGTGCACATTCCAAGGCCTGCTTGATCCTCAGTACCGCTATTGCTTCTGACAATCCGCGACAGTCGAGGTTCCGTTCAGGGGTCATGTTTTTGGCTCCTTGCCTTTTGGGCGGTGGCACAAAGCGGGGCTCTGCGCGCTTTTCCTGTCACGGACACAAAGCTCTAGTCCCGGCATCAGCGATGCCGACTTTGCGTTAAGCACAAGCACCCGTTGTGTCAGATTTGACACAACCCAGAGGCGATTGTCGTGACATTTTGTAGGTAAGAGTGTGATAACCCATGCAGCCCGTAGCGACCACAGCAGGTCGTCAAATTTACCAAATCGTCAAAAAAGCTTTAGAAAATTTGGAGGACGGCTGAATAAATAGCCGATTTGCGGCAATAAATGTCGTTTATATATGCCAGCTCAACTAAGGAGCCGTTGGCCCAACGCAACCTAACGGGAGCATGTAACGGCTCTATTTTGCTCCTGCCCCATCCTGCGCGGCAAACCACAAATGAAAGTCCCGCACTGTTCCCTCATAATCGACCCCTGCGAGCGGGCCGCCAGTTGCGTGGATCGATCCAAGCGCACCTTGCATGGTTTCCAGTTTATCACGATCTTCTCGGTTAACCTCCTCCCACAGCTCAATTCTCTGAGCGATGGTCGGGTCATCCAGATCATCGCCAAAGACAGACATCGTCCAACGGACCTCGATCGC
>JBCBGY010000046.1:0-24684 GCA_038526275.1 Pseudomonadota bacterium
AAGGACGCGATCTTTGCAGAAACCGCAAAGGTGCTGACCGCGGGTGGAACATTTGCCTTGTTCGACGTCATGCAGATGACACCAGATGCCGAACTGCCGTTCCCGTTTCCGTGGGCCGAAAAGGCTGAACAGTCATTTACCGCCGCGCCCGAGATCTACGAAGCTGCGGCGAAGGCGTCGGGCTTTTCGCAAATCGCCAAGCGCAACCGCAAGGATTTTGCTTTGGATTTCTTTGATAGGGCCTTTGCGGCGGTTGAGGCGGCCGGAAAACCATCGCCGTTGGGCATTCATCTATTGATGCGGGAGACAGCATTGCAAAAGCTGAAAAACTACGTTGCGGCCGTTGAGCAAGGCCTTTTGGCACCGGTCGAAATGATTTTTCGTGCGCCCGCCTGAGAGTAATGGAGGTTTACGATGGCTGATCTGACGACAGAGTTTGCAGGGATCAAGAGCCCAAATCCATTCTGGCTCGCCTCTGCTCCTCCGACAGACAAGGAATATAACGTTCGCCGGGCCTTTGAGGCCGGGTGGGGCGGCGTCGTTTGGAAAACGCTAGGCTCGGAGGGCCCGCCTGTCGTCAACGTGAATGGCCCCCGATATGGCGCCGTTTACGGGGCGGACCGGCGCTTGCTGGGCCTGAACAATATCGAACTGATCACAGATCGTCCGTTGGAGGTAAACCTTCGCGAGATCAAGGCGGTAAAACGCGACTATCCAGACCGCGCGATGGTCGTTTCGATCATGGTGCCGTGCGAGGAAGAAGCCTGGAAGGCGATCCTTGGTCCGGTTGAAGAGACCGGCGCCGACGGGATTGAACTGAACTTCGGCTGCCCGCATGGGATGAGTGAGCGCGGCATGGGGTCTGCGGTGGGCCAGGTGCCTGAATATATCGAAATGGTCACGCGCTGGTGCAAGATGTATACCCGCATGCCTGTGATCGTGAAATTGACACCCAACATTACGGACATCCGGAAACCGGCAGAAGCGGCCAAAAAGGGCGGGGCTGATGCGGTGTCTTTGATCAACACGATCAACTCGATCACCAGCGTTGACTTGGACCTTATGGCTCCCGAGCCCACCATTGACGGCCAGGGGTCGCATGGCGGGTATTGTGGCCCGGCGGTGAAGCCGATCGCGCTCAGCATGGTGTCGGAACTCGCCCGCAATCCGGAGACGGCGGAAATGCCGATCAGCGGAATAGGCGGGGTGACCACATGGCGGGACGCTGCGGAATATCTGGTTCTGGGGGCCGGGAATGTGCAGGTTTGTACCGCCGCCATGACCTATGGCTTCCGCATCGTGCAAGAGATGGCGGCGGGCCTGAGTTCTTGGATGGATGAGAAAGGCTATGACAGCGTGGCAGCGGTGTCAGGTCGAGCGGTTCCTAACGTAACCGACTGGCAGCATCTGAACCTGAACTACGTTACGAAGGCGCGGATCGATCAAGCCTCTTGCATCCAGTGTGGCCGGTGTTACGCGGCCTGCGAAGATACCAGCCACCAAGCCATTGCCATGTCGCCTGAGAGGGTCTTCACGGTGGTCGATGAAGAGTGTGTCGCCTGTAATTTGTGCGTCAACGTTTGCCCGGTGGAAAATTGCATAACGATGGAACGTATGGCCGCAGGTGAGGTGGACCCCCGTACCGGACAAATTGTTGATGATGTATACGCGAACTGGACGACTCACCCGAACAATCCGGCTGCTTTGAAAGCGGCGGAGTAACCAGATCGCTTTAGGGGGCCTGCTGCGATGACCACGGATCTCTACTTTCTTGTACCGGTTCCACGTTCTGAAACCGTTGCCGAACAGAAGTATCTGTATCGGTGCCTGGAAACCTTATTCGCCTCTTTCGCGGGGCAGACAGATGGCCGTTATGAGATGCGGGTCATCTGCGAAGAAGGTGTGGATCTGCCGGAGCTTCCCCCAAGGGGCGTGCGGTTTGATGTTCCGATTTCGGTCGGTTGGCCAGCCAATTGGGATCCGCAAGATATACAACCCGGCCAATTGGAAGAAGGGCGCAGGCTTCTGGCGGGGCTCGACGGAATCGACAAGCGCGCTTTCGTGATGCGGGTTGCGCCAACGGATCTTTTGGATCGCGAGGTTGTTCACACGATTCAGGAAGGTCCTGCCGGGCCCGACGGTTGGGTGATTGACCGAGGGTATATCTGGTTTGACGGGCAGTCCGAGCTTTATGAAGCGGACGGATTGCAGTTGGCATGCGCGAGCACGGTCGCCGTGCGGGCCAAGTATCTGAAATGCTTCTCTTCCGATGTGCCGCGTGAAGAAATGTTGATGGAACTGGGAAGCATGACCGCATGGTTTGAACTGCTGAACCAGGCCGGGCGCACCTTCAGTCGTTTGCCATATCGCGGGGTCATCTATCGGCGCGGGGCGCAAGGCGGCGCTCCGAGGACCGGGGAGGGCGGCGGTGCAGCTTGGTTAGGCGGTGCCCGGCCCGGTGCGGTTCTGGAAAGCCTGAAGCGGATCGTGGGCGCCGAGCGCCAGAGTGCGCCAGGGCCGGCTGATATGCTGACCTGCCATTGGGACCGGTCGCACGAATTTTCGGGCGAGCTTTATCGGTCCATGACCGGCGGAGCCGCCCACAGCACGACAACAAGCGCCGCATAATCGAGGCAATAGATGGCAGCACCCGGAGAGAACCTTAGGATCAACCCCGACCGGCTGTGGGACAGCCTGATGGAGATGGCTCAGAT
Source organism: Pseudomonadota bacterium (assembly GCA_038526275.1). Classification (GTDB taxonomy): domain Bacteria; phylum Pseudomonadota; class Alphaproteobacteria; order Rhodobacterales; family Rhodobacteraceae; genus 188UL27-1. The sequence continues at coordinate 2,715 of JBCBGY010000046.1, forward strand.
CGGCCCCGGCGTGGCGGGCGGCAACAATCGCCAGACCCTGACGGATGAAGATGCGGAAGGCAGGGCCCTGTTCCAGAAATGGTGCGAAGAGGCGGGCTGCACGATGGGGCTCGACACAATGGGCAACATGTTCGCCCAGCGGCCGGGGACGGACCCGGAGGCGTTGCCGGTCTATGTGGGCTCTCATCTGGATACCCAGCCAACCGGTGGGAAATATGATGGGGTTCTCGGTGTGTTGGGCGGGTTGGAAATTGTGCGTTCGCTCAACGATCTGGGGATCGAAACCAAGCATCCGATCGTTGTGACGAACTTTACCAATGAGGAAGGTACCCGCTATGCGCCTGCGATGCTGGCCAGCGGTGTGTTCATCGGGATCCATGACCAGGACTGGGCCTATGACCGGGTCGACGCGGATGGCAAACGGTTTGGCGACGAACTGGAGCGGATTGGCTGGAAAGGCGACGAGACCGTTGGCGCCCGGAAGATGCATGCGTTTTTTGAGTTGCACATCGAGCAGGGCCCGATCCTGGAGGCGGAGGCCAAGGATATTGGTGTCGTGACCCATGGCCAGGGGCTCTGGTGGCTTGAAGTGACGCTGACCGGGAAAGATGCCCATACCGGTTCGACACCGATGACTATGCGGGTGAATGCCGGTTTGGGCATGGCGCGGATTACAGAAGCTGTGCACCAGATCGCCATGGATCATCAGCCGGGTGCCGTGGGCGCCGTGGGACATGCCAACGTCTATCCGAATTCCCGCAACGTGATCCCGGGCAAGGCTGTCTTTACTGTCGATATTCGTTCGCCGGATCTGGAGAAACTGACCGCAATGCGGACCCGATTGGAGGCTGAAGCGGCAGAGATTGCGGCAGAGCTTGGCCTGGGGCTAGAGATCGAACCGGTAGGCCATTTTGACCCGGTGACGTTCGATGAAGGATGTGTGGGCGCGGTTCGGGGTGCTGCAGAGCGGCTAGGCTACAGCCACATGGATTTGGTTTCGGGCGCCGGTCACGATGCCTGCTGGATCAACCGGGTCGCGCCGACGGCGATGATCATGTGCCCTTGCGTGGATGGGCTGAGCCACAATGAGGCGGAGGAGATAACCAAAGACTGGGCGCGGGCAGGGGCGGATGTGCTGTTCCATGCCGTTGTCGAGACGGCGGAGATCGTTGGTTAGGGCTGGGGCGCTGCCCCAGACCCCGAAATATTTGTACCAATAAGAAAGAGCTACGGCATGAGTAAGGTCATCAAGGGTGGGACGGTTGTGACGGCGGATCGGTCTTGGGTGGCTGATGTGTTGATCGAGGGGGAAAAGATCGTTGAGATTGGGGAGAACCTGAGCGGGGATGAGGTGATTGATGCCTCGGACGCTTATGTGATCCCGGGCGGGATTGACCCGCACACCCATCTAGAGATGCCATTCATGGGGACGACGGCAACCGAGACCTTTGAAAGCGGCACGTTCGCGGCGGCGGCGGGCGGCACGACCATGTTGGTGGATTTCTGTCTGCCGGGCGAAGATGGATCGCTTTTGAAGGCGGTTGATGATTGGGACCGGAAATCCAAGGATCAGATCTGCTGCGATATCTCGTACCATATGGCCATCACAGGCTGGAATGAGAACATTTTCAACGAGATGGAGGCCGTTGTTAAGGAGCGCGGCATCAACAGTTTCAAGCATTTCATGGCCTATAAGGGCGCGTTGATGGTTGAGGATGACGAGATGTACGCCTCCTTCAAGCGCTGTGGGGAACTGGGTGCTCTGCCGCTGGTCCATGCCGAGAATGGCGATATCGTCTTTGAGCTTCAGCAGAAATTCATGGCGGACGGTGTGACGGGGCCGGAGGGCCATGCCTTTTCCCGCCCGCCTGAGGTGGAAGGCGAGGCAGCGAACCGCGCGATTATGATCGCTGATGCGGCGGGCACACCGCTTTACATCGTGCATGTCTCCTGTGAACAGGCCCATGAGGCGATCCGTCGGGCCCGCCAGAAGGGCATGCGGGTTTATGGGGAGCCGCTTGTTCAGCATCTGACATTGGATGAGAGTGAGTATTTCAACAAGGATTGGCAATATGCGGCCCGGCGGGTCATGTCGCCGCCGTTCCGGTCGAAAGAGCATCAGGATGGTCTGTGGGCTGGTTTGGCGGCCGGGTCGTTGCAGGTTGTAGCGACCGACCATGCGGCCTTCAGTGACGAACAAAAACGGATGGGTGTTGGAGATTTCACCCGTATTCCCAACGGAACAGGCGGGCTGGAAGAGCGTTTGGCTGTGCTTTGGACTGCGGGCGTAGAAACGGGTCGCTTGACGCCAGAAGAATTTGTGGCTGTGACCTCGACAAACATCGCGAAAATACTAAATATTTACCCCACGAAAGGGGCATTGGTGCCGGGGGCCGATGCCGACGTGGTGGTTTGGGATCCAGGTTTGCACCGGACCATCGCTGTGAGCAGCCAGAAGTCGATCATTGACTACAACGTCTTTGAGGGGATGGAAGTGAAGGCACAGGCTCGATTTACGCTCAGCCGGGGCGATGTGATCTGGGCTTATGGCCAGAACAGCCAGCCGCAGCCTGGGCGCGGCAAATTCGTCAAAAGACCTGCCTATTCAAGCGCTTCGAAGGCGCTTTCCAAGTGGAAATCCTTGAATACACCGCGCAAGGTTGAGCGCGATCCGATGAACATTCCCGCGGGGGTATAGTATGGACGGTCAAGGCATGGAGGCCCACCAGGCCCTGGATACGCCGAGCATTGTACCATCGGTCATTCATGTGACGGATGTGAGTTTGACTTTTCAAACCAATGACGGGCCTGTCCATGCCTTGAAAGATATCAATCTGACCGTGGCCAAGGGTGACTTCGTGTCGTTCATCGGACCGTCAGGTTGTGGCAAAACCACATTGCTGCGCGCCATTGCGGGGCTGGAACAACCCACTGCTGGAAAGCTGAGTGTCAACGGGATGGATCCTGATGCGGCGCGGAAAGCCCGCGCCTATGGCTATGTTTTTCAGGCAGCGGGTCTATATCCGTGGCGGACGATCGCGGGCAATGTGAAACTGCCCCTGGAGATTATGGGATATAGTCGCGAGGACCAGCGAGACCGGGTGCGGGACGTCCTGCAATTGGTTGATCTGCAAGACTTTTCAGAGAAGTTTCCTTGGCAGCTGTCCGGTGGCATGCAGCAACGGGCGAGCATTGCGCGGGCGCTGGCTTTTGATGCCGACATATTGCTTATGGACGAACCATTTGGGGCGCTGGATGAGATCGTTCGGGATCATCTGAACGAGCAGTTGCTGAACCTTTGGGACCGGACCGGCAAGACGGTTGGCTTTGTGACCCATTCGATCCCGGAAGCTGTGTTTCTGAGTACCAAGATCGTGGTGATGTCACCGCGGCCCGGGCGCATTTCTGATGTGATCGACAGCCCCTTGCCGAGGGAGCGACCCCTGGACATTCGGGATACGCCAGAGTTCATTGATGTGGCCCGTCGGGTGCGGGATGGGTTGCGCGCCGGGTCGGCGTCTGTTGAGGGGTAAGGTGATGCGAGTGACAATCGGACCTGTCTTAGGCCCTTTAGGGTAAGTCGATGCGGCATATTCTACCTATTATCGCCGTGATCGCGGCGATCGTTGCCTTGTGGTATGGGGCGGCGATTTGGATGAACGCCCAGTGGACGCTTCAGCAAGCGGAACGATCGGAAACATCTCTTACGTTAGCGCAGGTTGTGGCGGGGTCCTTTGGCCAGGAACGCCCGCGTTTGCCGATGCCCGATCAGGTTGTGGCGGAGCTTTGGGAGACGACGATCGAAAAGAAGGTGACCTCCAAACGGTCGCTTGTATTTCATGCCGGGATCACGTTGGGTTCGACGCTGTCTGGATTTTTGCTGGGTGCGGTCGCGGGCACTCTCTTGGCGGTCGGCATTGTCCACAGCGAAGTGATGGATAAGAGTGTGATGCCCTGGGCGGTAGCAAGCCAGATGATCCCGATCCTGGCCATTGCGCCAATGATCATCGTGGTGCTGAACTCTGTAGGCGTGCAGGGCGTTTTGCCGAAGGCCGTGATTTCTGCCTATCTGTCGTTCTTTCCGGTGGTGGTGGGCATGGTGAAGGGATTGCGCAGCCCGGACCTAATGCAGTTGGATTTGCTCAAGACCTATTCGGCCAGCAACGCGCAGTCGCTGTGGAAGTTGCGGTTTCCGGCTTCTTTGCCGTATCTCTTTGCTTCTTTGAAGATTGCTATCGCGGCGAGCCTTGTCGGGGCCATTGTGGCCGAGTTGCCGACAGGGGCTGTGCGCGGGTTGGGCGCCCGGATGTTGACCGGGAGCTATTACGGGCAGACCATCCAGATTTGGTCGGCTTTGCTGATGGCAGCGATGGTCGCGGCCCTGCTGGTGGGGCTTGTCGGCGTGCTTCAGCGGATCAGTCTGGCGCGGATGGGGATGGCGCAATGATTTTATGTGCCTCCGGCGGAAGTATTTGGGCCAATAAGAAAGAGCTGGCGTGCTGAAGGCGGTGGGCCTGGTTGCGCTTTGGCTGTCTGCCTGGCGGGCCAATGTTTTTTTGTCTCGGATTGCGCCGCCTTGGGCCGTGGCTGCGTTCTTTGGTTTGACCCTGCTGGTTTTGTGGGAACTGGTTGTTTGGGCTTATGGCGTGCCATCGGTTATTTTGCCGGCGCCATCGGCGATTGCAGCGCGCTTTTCCATGTCGTTGGACATTTTATGGCAGGACTTCGTCCAGACATTTCTGAAGGGCGCGCTCAGCGGATACATATTGGGGGCACTTGCCGCGTTCGCGGTTGCCTTGCTGGCGGACCGGTATGATTTCCTGCGGCGAGGATTGTTGCCGGTGGGCAATTTCATGGCCGCCCTGCCGATCATCGGGACTGCGCCAATTCTAGTCATGTGGTTTGGCTTTGACTGGCAGTCCAAGGCGGCTGTGGTCGTTGTGATGGTGTTCTTTCCATTACTGGTCAACATGGTTGAGGGGTTGCGGGCGAGCAGCCCGATGCAGCGGGATTTGATGCTGACCTATGGTGCGAGTTACGGTCAAACTTTGTGGCGGCTTCGCTTACCCGCTGCCATGCCGTTTTTCTTTAACGGTCTGAAGATAGCGACGACCTTGTCGCTGATCGGGGCGATCGTGGCGGAGTTTTTCGGCTCGCCCATCAAGGGGATGGGTTTTCGGATCTCGACAGAAGTGGGGCGTCTGGCGCTTGATATGGTTTGGGCCGAGATTGTCGTGGCGGCGCTGGCAGGGTCGGCATTCTACGGATTTGTCGCGGGAATGGAGCGATTGGTGACGTTCTGGCATCCATCGCAACGCCGACAGGGATGACTTGAGAAGGAGAAATCATGAAGAATCTGATGGTGGGAGCCGCGCTGGCCTTTGTTGGTGCAGGGGCAGTGCAGGCGGCGGACGATGTCACCCTGCAATTGCAGTGGGTCACGCAGGCGCAGTTTGCGGGCTATTACGTGGCGTTGGACAAGGGTTACTACGGCGAAGAAGACCTGAACGTCACCATCAAACCCGGCGGGCCGGACATTGCGCCACCTCAGGTGCTGGCAGGTGGCGGGGCCGACGTCATGCTGAACTGGATGCCATCTGCCCTGGCAGCAAGGGAAAAGGGTTTGCCGGTGGTGAATATCGCGCAGCCGTTCAAAAGCTCGGGCCTTATGCTGACCTGTTGGAAGGATACAGGCATCACGGAACCGGCTGATCTGGCGGGCAAAACCATTGGTGTTTGGTTCTTCGGTAACGAATATCCGTTCCTGAGTTGGATGTCGCAGCTTGGAATCCCGACCGATGGATCTGACGGAGGTGTCACGGTTCTGAAACAGGGCTTCAACGTTGATCCGTTGCTGCAGAAGCAGGCCGACTGCATTTCGACCATGACCTACAACGAATATTGGCAGGTCATCGACGCCGGAGTGAGCCCGGACGATCTGGTGACCTTCAAGTACGAAGATCAGGGCGTGGCGACACTGGAAGACGGGATCTGGGTGCTGGAGGACAATCTGGAAGATCCTGCCTTTGCCGACAAGATGGTGCGGTTTGTCCGGGCCAGCATGAAGGGCTGGAAATATGCCGAGGAGAATCCGGATGAGGCGGCAGAGATCGTGTTGGACAATGACGAAACCGGCGCCCAGACCGAAGTTCATCAAAAGCGCATGATGGGCGAGATCGCCAAACTCACTGCCGGATCAACCGGGGCGCTGGATGAGGCGGATTATGCACGCACCGTCGCGACCTTGCTGGCTGGCGGCTCCGACCCGGTCATCACAGCAGAGCCCGAAGGTGCATGGACGAACGCCATAACGGATCTGGCCTTAGAATAACCCAGATTTGCCCCACTTCTGGTGGGGCAAAATTAACCCGCCATCCGGTAGTAAGGTTCCAGTGATTGAAATGGAGCCGAAGGAGATCCCATGGGGCGGTTGTTCACGATCCCGCGCGTTGATGGCTGGCGCAGTTTCAAACCTGCTGATCGAACGTTGGCAAACCCATTTCTTCCAACTCCCGGATGGTGGCGACGCCCACTTGCATGGCCTTTGCTTCTTGCAAAGCTTTCAGGGGAGTGGCGGCCGCAGTTGTATCCGTGGGTTCGGTGTTTTCCGGTGGAGCTAGCGCCAATTCCGGTGGTTCCTCAACAACGGGTTTTGGCTCAGCGGGAGGAGCAACTGCGGGCTCTTCCGGTTGTTGTTCCGCGCTGTCAGCAAGGACGGAGGTCTCCGCATTCGGGTCTTTGGTAACTGGTTCGGACTTTGGATCGACCGGCGCTGTTGCAGGTTCCCTTGGCGCGTCGGTCAGGAGCCCAGCCTCCTTTGATGAAGGATCCGCCTCGGAAGGTTCGGCCGTATTTGTTGGAGCGTCGGTTGCCTCTGCTGCCTCGCTCCTCAATCTGAGGATTTCTGCGGTGACCTGGCTCGGCACGCCCGCGTAAGACCTTAGCGGTGGGGCGGGAGCCCGAACCGGGTAATCATATTCCTTAATGTCCGCCGCCGTTTCGGTGGAGCGGCTGCTAATTTGAGCGACCGTTGCCTGCGCCATGGGCGAAACAGGGGCCGCGCCGGAGCCTATGGACAGCATATCTCGTTCTCCTGCGATCCTGTGGATAACTTCTTATCAACAATGCCTAACAGGTATTTATGAACTCCTACGCCCAAGACCGTTTCGAATTCGTGATCAACCTTCTTGCACGGCATCTTAGGTTAACGCCCTGTAGGTAGGGTCAAAAATCGATCGAAGTGAGGAGGCTGACCAGTCTGGGTTGTAAATGCTGTGTATGCGGATGACGAACAATACTGAGAGATTCGACGGGCAGGGGGTTAAATCTACCCATTGCGGACCTATTTGTAACAGTACTATGACAGTCTTTTTTACGGCTTCAGATTTTTAGAAAGGATAGAAAGATGAACCTTATCGCAGCACAGTCCATGCTCTCGTTGGTCCACCGATTGGATAAGGCAAAACCACGGTTGAGTTTTATGAAGGATTACCAGCGGTCGTTCCGCCACATCCGTCGCCTTCGTCCATGAACAAAAGGCCGCCCATGGGCGGCCTTTTCATTGAGCCCTGTGTTGCTCTACTTTTTGTTCATGCGGTTCGCGATGAGATCGTCCACAACGGAAGGATCTGCCAAGGTAGAGGTGTCACCCAGCGCGCCGTAATCATCATCGGCAATCTTGCGCAAGATTCTTCGCATGATCTTGCCCGAGCGCGTTTTTGGTAGCCCCGGGGCCCACTGGATCAGATCCGGTTTGGCGATGGGGCCAATTTCGGTCCGAACCCAGGTCTCCAGCTCTTTGCGCAATGAGTCCGAAGGCTCTTCGCCCGTCATCAGGGTCACATAGGCGTAAATGCCCTGGCCCTTAATCTCGTGCCCGTATCCCACAACCGCGGCTTCGGCGACTTTCGCATGGGCCACCAAGGCGCTTTCAACTTCTGCCGTTCCCATCCGGTGGCCCGAGACGTTGATCACATCATCGACACGGCCCGTAATCCAGTAATAGCCGTCCGCATCGCGGCGACATCCATCGCCGGTGAAATAGTAGTTCTTGTAGTCGGAGAAGTAGGTTTTCTCGAACCGCTCATGGTCACCCCAGACGGTACGCATCTGTGACGGCCAACTGTCCTTGATGCAAAGTACACCTTCCGTGGCGGTTTCCGTCAGTTCTTCCCCAGATTGAGGATCGAGGATCACCGGGGTCACGCCAAAGAACGGGAGCGTGGCAGAGCCGGGTTTGGTTGCCGTGGCCCCGGGCAACGGTGTCAGAAGGTGACCGCCCGTTTCGGTCTGCCACCAAGTATCAACAATGGGGCAACGCCCTTTGCCCACAACGTCGTTGTACCAGTTCCAGGCCTCCGGGTTGATCGGTTCCCCGACTGTGCCGAGCAGCTTCAGATCGCTCAGATCGTACTTTTCCACCCATTCCGGCCCTTGGCCCATCAGGGCGCGAATGGCGGTGGGCGCAGTGTAGAACTGGTTGACTTTGTGCTTTTCGCACACCGCCCAAAAGCGGCCTGCATCTGGGTAGGTTGGCACGCCTTCGAACATCAGCGTCGTAGCGCCGTTGGCCAGCGGGCCATAGACAATGTAGCTGTGGCCCGTGACCCAACCCACATCGGCGGTGCACCAGAAGATATCGCCGTCATGGTAATCGAACGTGTATTGATGTGTCATCGCCGCATAGACGATGTACCCGCCGGTCGTATGCACCACGCCTTTGGGTTGCCCGGTTGAGCCCGAAGTGTAGAGAATGAACAGCGGGTCTTCTGCGTTCATTTCGGTCGCATCGCACTGATCGGACGCGGTTTTGACCAGGACATTGTAGTCATGGTCGCGCCCGTCAACCCAGGTGGTCTGGTCACCGGTACGACGCACCATCAAAAGCTTGCAGTCATGGACCACGTGCAGAAGCGCTGCGTCGGTGTTGGATTTCAGCGGTGTGTTGCGACCGCCGCGAGGGCCGAAGTCGGCGGTAATGACGACCTTCGCGTCGCATCCATTGATCCGCGCGCCTAAGGCGTCCGGCGAAAAGCCAGCAAAGACGATGGAATGAATGGCGCCGATACGGGCGCAAGCCAACATTGCATAAGCTGCTTCCGGGATCATCGGCATGTACAAAACCACCCGATCGCCTTTGCCAACGCCCATATCCTTCAGGATGTTGGCCATCTTGCAAACGGACTTGTGCAACTCGGCGTAGGTGATGTGCTGGGCTGGCTCCGACGGATCATCGGGCTCCCAGATAATCGCAGTCTGGTCGGCGCGGGTGTCCAAATGCCGGTCAACGCAGTTGGCTGCGACATTCAGGCTGCCATCTTCGAACCACTTGATCGAGATATTGCCCGGAGCGAAGGAAGTGTTCTTGACGATCGAGTAGGGTTTGATCCAATCGATGCGGCGGCCTTGTTCCCGCCAGAAAGCCACGGGATCGGCAACAGAGGCTTCATACATCTTCTGGTAGGTCGCGGCGTTCGCGTGAGCCGCCGCCGCGAATGTTTCGGACGGCGCATATGTCTTTTCGTCGGAATCCAGCATTTTAGCCTCCCTCGTTCACCCCGCCTGGCGGTGGATCGGGGTGCATTCGTCAATTTTTGTCTTCTTTGGGCCGCTTCTTCATATGGCGAGATACTCGGCCCGCAATTCCTCGTTCTGAAGCACCTCGGCGGCGGTGCCGTCAAACACAATGCTTCCTGTGTCCAGAATAACAGAACGGTCAGCCAATTCGAGGGCCCGTACGGCATTCTGCTCCACAATTACCGTGGTCATCCCCAGTTCCTTGATCGTGACCAGCGTCTTTTCAATCTCATCTACGATTACCGGGGCAAGACCTTCGTAGGGTTCGTCGAGCAGCAACACCTTGATATCCCGGCAGAGCGCCCGCGCAATAGAGAGCATTTGCTGTTCGCCACCAGACAAGGTGGTGCCCTCTTGCTTGCGACGTTCGCCAAGGCGCGGGAAGAGCTCATAGACCCGTTCGAGCGACCAGCCGATCGGCGGTGCGATCTGCGCGAGTTTGAGGTTTTCTTCCACCGTCAGGCCCTGGATGATCCGGCGGTCTTCCGGAACGAGCGAAAGACCGGCCGTCGCGGCCTGGTGGGAGGTCATATCGTGGAGCGGCTGATGATCAAGCCAGATCTCTCCATGGGTCACGGCAGGCGAACCGACCCGAGCAAGAGCGCGCAAGGTTGACGTTTTGCCCGCGCCGTTCCGACCAAGAAGCGCCAGGATTTCACCTTCATGGACGTTAAAGCTGATGCCCTGGACGATGTAGCTTTCGCCGTAATAGGCATGCATATCCCAAACCGAGAAGAAAGCCGGTGCTGATGTGGCGTGGCTGCGAGACATTTCGGCAGTCGCATTCATAATGACGTCTCCTTAGGCCGCGACGCTTTCGCCCAGATAGGCTTCACGCACCTTTGGGTGGCCTTTGATATTTTCTGGCGTGTCTTCGACGAGCGGCGTGCCTTGGGCCAGAACGGTGATCCGTTCGGCCAGCGAGAAGACCACATGCATATCATGTTCGATAATGGCGATGGTAATATGGCGCTCTTCCTGGATCTGTCTCAGCAGGTCAATTGTGTTGTTGGTGTCAGCCCGTGCCATGCCAGCGGTCGGTTCGTCCAGCAACAAGAGCCGCGGTTCCTGGGCGAGGCACATGGCAATCTCCAACCGCCGTTTGTCGCCGCGGGACAGCGCTGCGGCATGCATGTCGCGTTTGTCGGCCATGTTCATCTCGACGAGCATTTCCTCGGCGCGTTCAATGATATCGGCTTGGCTGAGAACAGACGAGATTGCGTTCATCTCGAACGCACCGTCACGTTTGGCGAAGCAGGGGATCATCATGTTTTCCAGGACGGACAGGTCGCCGAAAATCTCGGGGGTCTGGAACACTCGGCTGATGCCCATCTGGTTGATCTCGTGCGGCGAACGGCCAAGCACCGACTGCCCATCGAAAAGAACCGAACCCGTATCCGGCATGAGCTTTCCGACAAGGCAGTTGAGCAGGGTCGACTTGCCTGCGCCATTTGGTCCGATGATCGCATGGACGGTACGTTCGGCAACCGAAAGCGTCACGTCGCTGAGCGCTTTTAACCCGCCGAAGTTTTTGCCGACGCCTTTGACTTCAAGAATACCCATTGTGTTTTCCTCATTCAGCGGGGCTGTGTGCGCCGCCGACGGTGACGTCAGAGCCGGATTTTTTGCGGCCAAAGCGGCGGGTCAGGCGCTGACCGCCTTCGACCAGTCCGCCGGGCAGGTAGATAACAACCAGCATGAAGATCACGCCGAGAGCCAGGTGCCATTGTTTGCCGGTGAATAGGTTCACGACGGTTACGAACACTGTGTCGAGACCGTCGGGCATGAACGAGAACCAGCCTTCCAGAATCGTCTTGTTAAACTTTGACAGGATGTTTTCCAGATATTTGATCAAGCCTGCGCCCAGAACCGGCCCGATGAGCGTGCCGACGCCGCCGAGAATGGTCATCAAGACAACCTCACCCGAAGCCGTCCACTGCATTCGTTCGGCCCCGGCCAGTGGGTCCATCGCGACCATCAAGCCGCCAGCGAGGCCCGCATAGATACCAGAAATGACAAACGCGGCCAGTGTGTAGGGTTTGCTGTTCAACCCGGTATAGTTGAGCCGGGTTTGGTTGGTCTTGATCGCCCGCAGCATGAGGCCAAACGGCGACCGGAAGATTCGGATGGAGAGGTAGAAGGACAGGATCAGGATGATAGCGCAGAAATAATATCCGACATTGAAGGTAAACTCCCAGGCGCCGAGCTGCAGCCGGTCCGTGGCACCCATTTCTAGGCCAAAGACACTGGGGACGGGGATATTGCCTTCTGCCGTTTGGCTTTGACCCAGGATCCGGGGATCGTCCAACGACAGCTGGAGGCCGGTCTCGCCGCCCGTTATCGGGGTCAACACCGAATAGGCCAGCGAGAAGGACATTTGGGCGAAGGCAAGTGTCAGGATTGAGAAGTAGATCCCGGACCTGCGCAACGAGATGTAGCCAATCAGCACGGAAAACAGTCCGGCCACGAACATGGAGGCGATGATTGCGGGGATCACGTCCATTCCAAGCAGCTTGAACATCCACACACCGGCATAGGACCCGACGCCGAGGAAGGCCGCATGGCCGAATGACAGGTAGCCGGTCAATCCGAAGAGGATGTTGAAGCCGATCGCGAATATCCCGAAGATCGCAAATCGCTGCATCAGGTCGGGATACCCCGCGTTGAACTGTGCCATGGCAGAGTCCACAGGGAACGGGTTCAGAAGAAACGGCGCACCCAAGGCCAGGAATGTAACGAGCAGTAGGAGGCTCGTATCTCTTTTTGTCAGTCCGAGCATTGGATCAGTCCTCCATCACGCCTTTGCGGCCCATCAGGCCGCGCGGGCGGGTCAGTAGAATGATGATGGCCACCAGGTAGATGATCACCTGATTGATGCCGGGGATCAGGTCGATCACAGCGGCCATGGAGGCGAAGCTTTCCAGAATGCCCAGCACGAAACCGGCAAGCACCGCCCCGCCAAGCGATCCCATTCCGCCAACGACGACCACAACGAAACTCAAGACGAGAAAGTCCATTCCCATATGGTAGTTTGGCGAATTTATGGGCGTGTACATCACGCCGGCCAAACCCGCGACCGCGGCTGCCAGGCCGAACATCATGGTAAAACGTTTGTCGATATTGATGCCCAGCAGACCCACCGTTTCCCGGTCTGCCATGCCAGCCCGAACGACCATTCCGAACGTGGTGAATTGCAGCAAGGCGAAGACGACCATGATGATCAGGACCGCGAAGCCAAAGTACACAAGTCGCCAATAGGGATAGATAATCGTGTTGGGATCAAACCCTATCAAAGCGCCGAAATCGAACGAACCGACAAATGCCTGCGGTGCAGGGGTTGGGATCGGATTTGCGCCAAAGAAATACTTGATGATCTCCTGCAAAACGATGGCCAGGCCGAAGGTGACCAGGATCTGATCCGCGTGGGGGCGTTTGTAGAAATGTTGGATCAAACCGCGTTCCATGATTACGCCGACCAGGATCATCACCGGTATGGCGAACAGGATCGATAAGGGGACCGCCCAGTCTATCAGTGTTGAACCGACCGTCGGGCCGAACCATTCCTCTACATAGGGCGTTGTTATTTTTGCGGGATTTCCAAGAAAGTCCGTTTTGTTCGGGTCTTCAGTCACATGAGCGATGGAGATAATTCGCGACAGTGTCACGGCGCAGAAGGCGCCAATCATGAAGAGTGCGCCGTGGGCGAAATTAACAACCCCCAGCGTGCCGAAAATCAATGTCAGGCCGAGGGCGATCAGCGCGTAAGCTGAGCCTTTATCCAGACCGTTCAGGATTTGCAGGATTAAAGCGTCCATCGTCCTCCCTCTCTCGCTTCGGGTGGTCCCCCACATGCGGGTAGAAACGACTGGCCGTTCGCTCGGAAGCGGCGGACTGGCAAGTCGCTAAAATGAAGCGGTCTGCCGGAGGGCAGACCGCGTCGATCGTTTAGGCGCCTGGATTGCAGGTCCCGAGCTGGCCACCTGCAAATTGCTGATGGTCCGGAGCATAGGTCACCTGAGACACTGGCGTGACTTCCACGATTTCAAGCAGGTCGAACTCCGATTCCGGGTTCTCTTTACCCTTCACAACCAGCACGTCTTTGAAGCACTGGTGATCTTCGGCGCGGTACAGCGTTGGACCGTTGCCCATTCCGTCGAACTCGAACCCTTCCAGGGCTTCGACGACGGCGCATGGGTTGAACGAGCCTGCACGCTCCACGGCGTCTGCGTAAAGCATCGCCTGAACGTAGCAAGTGTGGGCAGCCTGGCTGGGCGGGAAGCCGTACTTGGTGCCGAAGGATCTAACGAACGCTTTGGAGCCTTCATCCTGCAGTGACCAGTGCCAGTTGGTGGAACCGAAGATGCCCTTAACGTTGGCGCCAGCACCCTTGGCCATCAAGCGAGAGTAGAGCGGCACGATGATTTCGAAATCCTTGCCGTTCACTTGCTTGCCGCGCAATCCGAACTGGACGGCGTTGGTCAGCGAGTTGACCATGTTGCCGCCATAGTGGTTCAGAACCAGCACGTCGGCTCCGGAGTTCAGAACCGGTGCGATGTAAGAGGAGAAGTCGGTCGACGCCAAAGGCGTTTTGACGGCGTTGACCGTTTCCCAGCCCATCGCTTCGGTGGAGCTACGTACGGCTTCTTCTGTCGTGTAGCCCCAGTTATAGTCGGCGGTCAGGTGATAGGCGCGACGTTCCTTGCCGTAAGCATTTGCCAGCACGGGCGCCAGCGCAGCACCGGACATGTAGCTGTTAAAGAAGTGGCGGAAGCCGTTGGCCCGCTTGTCTTTACCGGTTGTGTCGTTGGAGTGGGTCAGACCCGCCATGAAGATCACGCCGGCCTCTTGGCAAAGCGCTTGCACGGCAACAGCAACGCCCGACGACGAACCGCCGGTCACCATTACGACGCCGTCTTTTTCGATCATCGACTTTGCGGATGCGCGCGCGGCGTCGGATTTGGTTTGCGTGTCGCCGGTGACGTAGCCGACCCTTTTGCCCAGGATGCCGGTACCCTTCAGCGCCTTCGACGAGAAAGTGGACATCATGCCACCGTCGCCACCGCCATTCAGGTGCTCCACGGCCAATTCATAGGCGCGCAGTTCGTCTGCCCCTTCGTCCGCATAGGGGCCGGTTTGAGGCACGTTGAACCCCAGCGTAACGGTGCCGCCCTCTGGAGCGTTCGTGAAGCCCGAATGGGCATCGGCCCAAACGGCTCCAGTAAAAATCGTTGGTGTTGCCAAAGCGGCGCCGGCACCCGCAGTCAGGGCCAACGCGTTTCGGCGCGTGAGTTTATGCGACATTTTATTCCTCCCAAAATGGCGGTGGGCCCCTTCGCACCGGAACCTACCTCTCCGCCTTCATTAGGCGGCATCGGCCAACGATCTGTAAACAGCTGCTTGCGGACAAACACTTTTTTTGTAAATTTCTAGACAGTCCTGCGGATAGCAGCGTTAATAAATTTTCAATAATCGAACGAAACCCTGTTGGATCAAATGTTTCGACCATGTTGAACCCAAATCATACCGGGTCGCGGGTGCGACAACGGCGCACGGCGCTTGGCCGCAAGCAGGCTGATCTGGCCCGCGCTATCGGTATTTCGGCTTCATATCTTAACCTCATTGAGCATAACCGACGCGGTATTGGTGGAGGATTACTGAACGCCATTGCCCGCGAATTGCAGGTCGAGCCCGGTGAACTGGTCGACGGCGTATCGGCTGATCTGGCCCGGGAGTTGCGCAATGCGGCGGATGGTCATGCCGAGGCAATGTTGGAGATTGATCGGCTGGAAGAGTTTGTCGGACAGTTTCCCGGATGGTCGGCCCTGCTGGCCCAGATGAACCAGCGGGAAAAAGGCCTGGAACATACGATCGAAACTCTGTCGGACCGATTAACCCATGACCCTTTTCTTTCAGCCTCGCTGCACGATGTTCTGTCGACCGTGACGGCGATCCGTTCGACGGCTTCGATCCTCGCAGAAACACCGGATTTGAACCAGGACTGGTTGTCCCGGTTTCACCGCAATCTCAATGACGATGGAGAAAGGCTGGCACGAGGAGCAGAGGCGCTGGTCCGGTACCTGGATGAGGGCGGCGAGGCCAGGAAAACCACCGGCGCAACTCCGGCCGATGAGTTTGACGCCTTCTTGAAAGCCAACCAGTTTCATTTTGCGGTACTGGAAGATTCAGACGATGTGGCTGAGATCCTGCAAGCCGCGCCAGACCTCGTTACGTCTGCGGGGCATTCCTTGGCCGAGACGTACCTGCAGCGTTACGTTCAGGACCGCAGCATGTTGCCCTTGGACGCCTTCGCTCAGGCCGCTCGGACAGAAGCGCTCGATCCCGCAAAGCTTGCGCTCCAGTTTGGCGTGGATCTTCTGACGGTTTTTCGGCGCCTGGCAACGATTCCAAAAGAGCGCTTGGGTTTTGATGTTGGCCTGGTCCTGTGCGACGGGTCGGGCACGCTGACCTACCGCAAATCCTTGACAGGGTTCTCGCTGCCGCGCTTTGGGGCCGCATGTCCACTCTGGCCGCTCTATCAAGCGCTCGCGCGACCGGGAACGGCCTTGCATCAAGTGGTGGAAATAGCGGAACGTACGCCGCAACGCTTTATCACCTATGCGGCCTGTCAAACATCCTTGCCTGCTGGGTTCAGCGGGCCGGAAGTCCGCTCCACGGCTATGATGTTTTTCCCTGTCGAGGCGCTTCCAAGCGGTTATCCCATGCCGGGAGGCCAGATCGCTTTGGCTGGACCATCCTGCCGGATATGTCCACGCGTGGGGTGCGTGGCGCGACGGGAACCTTCGGTCTTGAACGACGCCTTTTGACAGCGACCCTATTGTCGACAATAGTTCTATTCTGCTGGCTGGACAGAAACAAAACAAACGGCCTGCCAGCTTGGGGAGGTAACGATGCGAAAGCATGTTCTGTTGGTCGAGGATGAGGCCAATATCATAGAAGCCTTGCGGTTCATTTTGCAGCGGGACGGGTGGCATGTCTCGTCACATTCGGATGGCGCGACGGCGGTGGATGTCATGAGTTCCGAACCGCCCGACGTGCTGATTCTGGATGCGATGCTACCCAATCGCAGCGGGTTCGACATTTTGCGGGAATTGCGGGATACAGATGCAACGCGCGAACTGCCCGTACTGATGCTCACAGCCAAAGGGCAGACGAAGGATCGCGAACTGGCGGAGCAGTATGGGGCAAGCGCTTTCATGACCAAACCATTTGCCAATGCCGAGATCCTGGAAACCGTCCGGGCATTGGCCGGGTAGCGCTTGTCGATGGCGGAGCGCCCCGCATCGGAAGAACCCGGCTGGTCGGGGGCCTCGGCAGAAGAGCATTTGCCACCAGACATGGCGCGGCGTCTCTATCGGCGTCGTAGACTTCGTGACACTGCCAGAATGATGCCGGCTCTCGGTGTCTTCTTGTTTCTGCTGCCGGCTCTGTGGCAAGGCGGGACGGACGGTGGCATCGGGACCTCAGCAGGGCTGACTTATCTGGTAGGGGCGTGGCTGGGGCTGATCCTTTTGGCTGGCGGGGTGGCGCGGCGTCTTCACAATCCGATTCGCCAACGTGCCGCGCAACAAAACACCCGGTCGCCGGAGCCTTAGCATGTCATTTGATGTGCTGATCGTAACCTGTTTGCTCTATGCCGCGTTTCTGTTCGTTGTCGCATTTGCTGCGGAACGACGGGCGCAACAGGGCAAGCGCAACTGGGTCCGATCATCGTTGGTCTACACTCTGTCTCTGTCGGTCTACTGTACTGCCTGGACCTTTTACGGCGCGGTGGGAAATGCCGCGCGATCCGGGTTAGAGTTTCTGGCCATCTATCTTGGGCCGACCATCGTTTTGCTGGCTTGGTGGTTGATCCTACGAAAACTGGTTCGGATCGCCAGAACTCAACGGATTACGTCCATTGCTGACCTGATTGCGTCGCGGTTTGGCCAGTCGAATGGCATTGGGGTAATTGTGACGCTTATCGCAGTGGTTGGAACAACGCCCTATATCGCGCTGCAACTTCAGTCGGTCACCCTGTCATTTGCGGTCTTCACGCAGGAATCGATCCAGGCTTTTGCACCTCGCGATGCTTCTGGCACCGCGCTGATCGTGGCCATGGGCCTTGCGCTTTTCACAATTCTCTTCGGCACCCGAAACCTCGACGCCGAGGAACGCCACCACGGCGTCGTGATGGCCATCGCGGTCGAGGCCGTGGTCAAGCTGGTGGCGCTGATGGCTGTCGGCGCGTTTGTGATCTGGGGCGTGGCAAGCGGGCCGGCAGATATCATAGATCGGATCAACAACTCGCAGATTGCTCAGTGGCACATTGATGGCGCACGCTGGGTTGGGCTGACCTTGCTCAGTGCGGCTGCCATTCTCTGCTTGCCCCGGATGTTTCAAGTTCTGGTGGTAGAATGTGCGGATGAAGCCCATCTGGCCCGGGCGTCATGGGCCTTTCCACTTTACCTGCTTCTGATGAGCCTATTCGTGGTCCCGATCGCGGTGATCGGGCTGGAGCTGCTACCGCCCGGGGCAAACCCCGATCTTTTCGTGCTGACCATTCCATTGGCCGAAGGCCATGGCGGGCTTGTCCTTTTGGCGTTCCTGGGCGGGTTTTCCTCTGCCACCTCAATGGTGATCGTCGCGGCCATCGCGCTTTCGACAATGGTATCGAACCACATTGTCATGCCGCTTTACTTGTCCATGCGCACGACCGGGGCCAGCCGGGCAGGGGATGTGCGTAATGTGATCCTGGTCTCGCGACGCCTTTCGATCGTCGGCGTGCTGTTGTTGGGCTACCTCTACTACAGCCTGTCGAGCGGTGCGGAGGCGCTGGCGGCCATTGGTCTGATCAGTTTTGCAGGCGTGGCTCAGGTGCTGCCTGCCATGGTGGGCGGGCTCTTCTGGCGAGGCGCGACCCGAGTGGGCGCGGCCTGGGGGTTGCTTGTCGGTTTTGCCGTCTGGGCCTACACGCTTTTCCTGCCCAGCTTTGGTACCTCTCTTCTGCTCTCAGAGTCGGTCATGCAAAACGGGCTTTGGGGCCTAAGCTGGCTGCGGCCCTACGGATTGTTCGGCACGGAAGGGCTTGATCCACTGGTCCACGCGCTCTTTTGGTCGATCACACTGAACGCGGCCGCCTTCTGCATCGTGTCCGTGCTTACATTCCCAACGCCCCTGGAACGATTGCAAAGTGCACGCTTGGTCGATGTCTTTGCCAATACGGTCGGTGCGCGGGGCTGGTCGCAAGGTTCTGTTGAGACCGAAGATCTGATGATCATGACGCAGCGCATATTGGGTGCGCGAGAGGCCCAAGCACTGTTTCAAGAGGAGGCTCGGCGTCAGGGGGCCGCAGGTTATCTGCCCGATGCGAGCCCCGAGTTTCTGGAACGGCTGGAACGGCGGTTGTCCGGATCCGTAGGGTCGGCAACGGCCAATGCAATGGTCGGTCAGATCGCCGGTCGCTCACCGACTTTGGTGGAAGATTTGTTGCGGGTCGCGGACGAAGCCCAAAGCATTTTGGAATATTCCCAACAGCTTGAGCAAAAGTCCGAAGAACTTAGCCGAACAGCGCTCCAGCTCCAGGAAGCCAACGAAAAGCTCACCGCGCTGTCGGTGCAAAAGGATGCATTCCTCAGCCAGATCAGTCATGAACTGCGTACGCCGATGGCGTCGATCCGTTCCTTTTCAGAGATTTTGCGTGATGAGTCGCTGGGCGCGGACCAACGCGCACAATTTGTGACCATAATCCATGACGAGGCCCTGCGGCTGACCCGGCTCCTGAACGACTTGCTGGACCTGAGCGTTTTGGAAAATGCGCAGGTCGAGCTGAACCTGACGCAAACCAACCTTTCGGACATGGTTGACAAGGCTATTTTGGCCAGCGGCGCCAAGGTTGCTAAACCCGCCTTGCGGTTTCACCGGCGCAAGAGGGACGAACAGATCATGATCGATACTGATGCGGATCGATTAACGCAGGTCTTCATCAATCTTATCAGCAATGCGCAAAAATACTGCGATGCAGAAGAACCGGTACTGCGGATCAGGGCCGGGGTGGTGGAAGGCGATGTGATCATAGATTTCACTGACAATGGATCCGGTATTCCGGTCGAAAATCAGGCTCTCATTTTCGAAAAATTCTCACGTTTGACAGATGGTGCAAAAGTAGGCGGCGCAGGGCTAGGATTGGCCATCAGCCGCGAAATTATGGGTCGGTTGGGTGGCGAAATTGCTTATCTTTCCGATCAGGGCGGGGCCGCATTTCGGGTACGGGTGCCGGCACGGACTGCTGCAGCTGCATAACGGGCTGCCTTAACCATTTTCCAACTGAGACCTGCGACGATAAGGCGAGCTCGAGGGAGTAAAGAGTGCCGCGATGAGCGAGACTTCGGCGCAAAACGTGCTGCGACGCAAAGCTACGGCTGCGCGCGAAGCAAATGAGGCTAAGGTTACGCCGGAGAAATCCTTGTCCGGTGCAATGGCTCGTGCTGCCGAAAAAGCGTTCGAAATGCCCTTGGTCGCGACGAATTGTAGTCTCGCAGATGCCTCCCTGGCGGAGCTTCTGGAGCGGATGCCTGAAAAGGGACTGGTCGCAGTGCTTGAAGGCCCAGGCGAGACGCTGGGCATTATCACGCTTGACGCAAATTTCCTGTCCGCTCTGGTAGAGCAACAAACCATAGGTCACGTTGCGCCCTATGTGCCGGACGAACGTCGCGCAACGCGAACGGATGCGAACCTTTGTGCGGATTGGATCGATCGAATGCTCCGTCTGTTCGAGGACCCACTTCGCCCGACATCGGCGTCGACCTGGACCTATGGCTATAGTTTTTCCAATGCCATGGCAGACATCCGGCCCCTGGGATTGATGCTGGAAGAAGACACCTACCGGGTGTTCAATGTGGGGGTAAAACTGGGCGAAGTCGCTCGGGAAGGGCAAGCGATGCTTGCGCTTCTTGCCAATGGTAAAGGCCCACTGCCCGGCGGCAAACCGCAGGCGACAGACGATTCCGCCGAGGGACAGCGGCGGATCTGGCAGGAACAATTGACCGAAGCGGTCGAAGGTGGGGCCGTTACGCTGACAGGTGTGCTGCATCGTGTTCCAATGTCCATTGCGGAAGCGTCCGGCTTGCAGGTGGGCGATCTGATACCTATTCCGACCACCGCCTTGGGTGCCGTTGAAATCGTATCTGCAGACGATACGGTTCTGTCGCATGGGCGGCTTGGCCAGTCGCTTTCACATCGCGCTCTCCGGCTGATCGATCCGGCCGAAGCGGCCATGGCCGAGCCGCAGATGGAAGCCCTGACGGACTTATCCGCACCGCCGATGCCTGGGCCGCTCGATCTGCAGACCGAACCGCCCAACATTGAAATGCCTGATCTACCCGACCTCCCTGATATAGCAGACCTGCCGGATTTGCCGCCAGGCGGCGATCTGCCGGAGATCGATACAGGCGCTGATCTGCCCGATCTTCCTGATCTGGGCGCGCTGCCTGATCTTGGCGACGATAATGGCCCGGCCATGGCGTTCGACGATTTGCCCAACATTTCCTGAATGAGACGGGCCCATGAAACGGGCAGCAGACGAGTTGACAATTCTGCGCCAATAGGTTTGCTCAGCTGATCGAAAGCTGCTGACTTTGAACCCGATCGGTCCAAAGTCCGACGCTTGAACCAACATGCACCACTGGTTCCGAGGCGGAGAGATGGGCGAAATTACATTGATCCGCCATGGCCAGGCGAGTTTTGGAACCGACGACTATGACCGGCTGAGCCCGCTTGGGCACGCGCAATCCGCTTGGTTGGGCGAATATATCCGGTCCCACGGTTGGCATTTCGATCAGGTCGTTCGCGGCGGTTTGCGACGGCATCGCGAAACGGCGGAGGGCATTCTGCAACATTTGGAGTTACCAAATCCGGTCGAAGATCGCCGGTTTGACGAATTCCATTATGATCCGCTGGAAAGCCAGTACTTGCGGGAAACGGGCTCAACTGCGCCGCAATCGCGATCGGATTTCCTGTCCTCCTTCCCGGATGTCTTCTGCGGATGGGGCGAAGGTCGCCTCGGTGCCGATCAGGAGAGTTATGACGCTTTTGAAACACGGGTTTTGACCGCGCTTGACGCGGCGACGGAGGCGAACCGATCAACGTTGATCGTGTCTTCGGGCGGTGTGATTGGCGTCATCTTAAGGCGGACATTGGGCCTCAGCCTCCGGTCCACGGCGGACCTGCTGCTCAATATACATAACGCATCCGTTCACCGGCTGCTGTTGGAAGAGGGTCAGTTGCGCCTGTCCCTGTTCAACGCCAGTCCGCATTTGGATCCGCGCGACAGGGCCCATGCTCGGACCTACGTCTAGGCAAAAGTGTGTGACCAGGCTGGCGGGGCCTTGCCGAGATC
>JBCBGY010000047.1:0-24537 GCA_038526275.1 Pseudomonadota bacterium
GGGCTGCGGCCTCCTAACGGGTTGCGTGGCCCGTCCGGCGAAATCAGTCGGATCCGGTCGCCCACTTGCGCACCGAGCGTCGTGGCCACTTCCCAGCCTAGCGCGACACCTTCATTCAAACGGGTCAGATCGCCGTCACTCCGTGGCGGCTGCGCGATCCGCGGCATGGTCTGCAAATCTTCCAGCGTGATGCCGAATACCTGAACGCCTGCATTCCGCCCGCGATGAGACGCCAGAACCTGCCCACGGATCAATGGTGCCGCCCGCGACACGCCGGGAACCTCCCGGACACGGGCGGCCAAGCCTTCATAGTCCGTGATCGCACGGCTTAACTGGCCGGACTCTGTTGCCTCAACTGTTTGGTAGAGTGTCACATGGGCGTTGGCGCCAAGGATCGTGTCGACAAACTCGGCCCGAAAACCTGCCCGAACGGCCAACGTTATGATCAACGCCGCCACGGCCAGCGTGATCCCAATGAGCGAGATCCAGGTCATCACGCTGACGCCGCCTTCGGATCGGCGCGCCCGCAGATACCGCCAGGCGATCATCCATTCGAAGCGGGAAAATGGCGGGGGCGCGGCTCTGTCGGCCATGCTCGCCTCCTTATGATTTCTGCTCGCGCGCACCCTGAGCGCTTCGCTCGCCGGGGTCAAGAGACGGGCCGCGCGCCAGTCGCGCGACAGTTCGCCAATCTCGCCAATCATCCCGACGGAAGCCCCGCTTTTTGTCGTGTAAGAGATGCCAACAGAAATGGAGCCCCCGATGATCCGCGCCCTAACCCCGCTTCTTATGCTAAGCGTTCTGCCGTTTGCTGCGACGGCTCACGACAACCAATCCCATTTGACCCAACAGGGCGATCTGACCTGCATCACGTCGAACGGCGCGCCCAACCACCCAATGGGCCGGTTTCCGAACCGTGCCAATCCCAACGCATTCCGCGAACAGGCGTTGCAATTCTGTTTCCCAACAGAGCCGCAACTGGCCGGCGAAACCACACAAGGGCTGATGACCGTAGGCGTCTCGTTGACCGGCGTTCCATTCCGGCCCTACACAGCGGGCTATTACGATCCGGCAGGTCGGCGTGGTTTCAGCCGTGATCCGTCCAGCGGATGGCGACAGCAGGCGATGCACGACCCTCGACGATTGGGGATGGACCAGCAGAACGGCCACGTCGATCGCTCGGGGCTTTACCACTATCACGGCGTATCGCCCGACTATTTCTCATCTGTTGAGGGAACGCTGATCGGCTATGCCCCGGATGGTTTCGAGATCCACTATGCGCCTCAGACAGCCACGTCATCCTGGCGGCTAAAGGAAGGCACGCGCCCGACGCCGCCATTGGGCGACCACGACGGCACGTTCGAGGAAGATTTCGAATATCAGGCCGGAACGGGCAGCCTGGACGAATGCAACGGCCTGATGGTCGATGGCCAGTATCGCTACTATGCCACCGACAGCTATCCGTTCTTCCCGCGATGCTTCAAAGGCGTCATCCGCTCGCGCTTCATGACCCGCAACTAAGGCAAGGCCGCTGCGAGCGGCTTTAACCTATCAGTGTTTGCTATAGATCTCAGCGATGCGAGAGACGGCGATTTCGGGGGCAAGCTCCTCGCTCTCGCCTGTCCGGCGGCAGGTGAGTTCGACCACACCGTTTTTCAGGCCGCGCGGGCCAACGGTAATGCGCCAAGGCAAACCGATCAGATCCATCGTCGCGAACTTGCCACCGGCGCGCTCTTCGCGATCGTCGTAGAGCGGCTCCAGCCCCTTGGCCATCAAGGCGGCATAGATGTCTTCGCAGGCTTTGTCGGCCTCCGCGTCGCCTTGCTTGAGATTCACAATCCCGCAATGGAAGGGCGTTACCCCTTCGGGCCAGATTATGCCGTTGTCATCGTGGCTCGCCTCGATGATCGCGCCCAAAAGCCGCGACACGCCAATGCCATGGCTGCCCATATGAACCGGCACGCGCTCGCCCTGATCATTGACCACAACGGCCCCCATCGGCTCGGAATATTTGGTCCCAAAATAGAAGATCTGACCAACTTCGATCCCACGTGCGACCCGGCGCCGTTCCTCGGGGATCTGATTGAACAAGGCCTCATCATGGGTCTCATCCGTCCGCGCATAGCGGGTGGTGAACTCTTCCATGATCGATTTGCATTGCGCGACATCGTCAAAGTCGATGTCACGGTCGCCAAAGGTCAGATCCGTGACGGCGCTGTCATAAAAGACCTCGCTCTCGCCCGTCTCGGCCAAAACAAGGAATTCATGCGTGTCGTCGCCGCCAATCGGTCCGCTGTCAGCCCGCATGGGGATCGCCTGCAGCCCCATCCGCTCATAGGTCCGCAGGTAACTGACCAAATGGCGGTTATAAGCGTGCAGCGCATCCTCTTTCGTCAGATCGAAGTTGTAGCCGTCCTTCATGTAGAATTCGCGCCCCCGCATGATGCCAAACCGGGGGCGGATCTCGTCGCGGAACTTCCACTGGATGTGGTACAGCGTCAGGGGCAAGTCGCGGTAACTGCTGATATAGCTGCGGAAGATGTCGGTGATCATCTCTTCGTTTGTAGGACCATAAAGCATATCGCGACCCTGACGGTCGGTGATCCGCAGCATCTCTTCGCCGTAATCATCATAGCGACCGCTCTCGCGCCACAGATCCGCAGATTGCAACGTGGGCATCAACAAGGGGATATGCCCGGCTTTTTGCTGTTCTTCATGGACGATCTGTTCAATGCGACGCAGAACGCGAAACCCCATTGGCAGCCAGGAATAGATCCCGGCGGCTTGCTGCCGGATCATGCCGGCGCGCAGCATATAGCGATGGCTGACAATCTGCGCATCAGCAGGCGTTTCTTTCATCACAGGCAAAAAGTAACGGGTTAGTCGCATTGCAACGGCCTCGAACCAGAAGAATTGCGGTCTCGGATATGGCAAAGCTGGACGGTCGACAACCCGACCCAAGGCACGCGTCGCTTGTCTAACCCAGCAAATTCACAAGATCGTCACTTGGCAGCACCTTTTCGAACCTATGGTTGCACACCAATATCTCTAGTAAACCGTCTAGAGTGAACTCGACTAAGCCAACCAGGGGCCCTGCCATGAAAAGCTTTATCGCCGCCGTTTCGCTTTCGTTCGTCGCCGCCCAGTCGTTTGCCGCCGATATTGTCGAAACCGCCCGGACCGACGCGCGTTTGTCGACACTTCTCGGCGCGGTCGAAGCTGCAGGGCTGCTTGAAACCTTGCAGGGCCCTGGCCCGTTCACGATCTATGCCCCGCAAAACACGGCCTTCGATGAACTGCCGGCAGAGATGGTGTCGGACCTGCTCCGACCGGAAAACCGCAGCCAACTCACGGACTTGCTGCTCTACCATGTGGATGATCGCAAGCTGACCAGTCGCATGTTTCCGCTGGGAACGAACCCGTTCAAACCCGTCCTGATGGGCGAGCGGCTTTGCATCACATCGAACGAACAGGGGGTCTCGATCGCTGACAGCACGGCGGAAACCGCAACCGTTGTGACGGCCGACATCAAGGCGGACAACGGCGTGATCCACGTGATCGACAAGGTGCTGATCCCGGGTGATCGCCCGAAATGTCGTAAGAAATAACGCTTTCTAGAAAGGTGAGTCGCAGCAACAGCCGCCCTGGATGCACTGTGCGACGCGCAGGCCCCTTGCAACTTGTTTCCCATTGGGCAATCTGTCGCTCAAGCGAGCGTCAAAGGTGTGTCCATGGCTCTGCCGATACAGGAACAGATCAAATACTGGAGCATCGCGGCGATCGTCTTTTTTGCCGGACTCTGGCTGCTGGGCGACGTCATTTTGCCGTTCATTCTCGGCGGCGCCATTGCTTACATGTTAGACCCGGTCGCCGATTGGATGGAGGAACATGGCGCTCCCCGCGCCCTGGCCGTTAGCTTAATCACCTTTGTGGCCTTGGTGATCTTTGCCGTCTTTATCCTGTTGATCATTCCACTGCTGGTCGACCAATCTACGGCGCTTTTCCGAAACTTACCGAGCATTTTCAACAGCCTGTTTGTTTTCCTAAACCAGCGTTTCCCGGGGCTGCTCGAAGAAGGATCGAGCCTTGCAACCTCGATCGATGGCCTAGGTCAAACCATTCAATCCAAGGGCCTTGATCTGCTGAACACCGTCGCGGGCAGCTTGTCCGGCATCGTGAATGTGATCGTTCTGGTTTTCTTCGTTCCTGTGGTTGCATTCTACCTGCTGCTGGACTGGGACAGGCTGATCGGTAGCGTCGACAGCCTGCTACCCTTGGATCATGCGCCGATCATCCGCCAACTCGCGGGCCAGATCGACCAGACACTGGCTGCCTTCATTCGCGGTCAAGGTACAGTGTGCCTGATCCTGGGCACCTTCTATGCCGTCTCCTTGATGCTGGTCGGGCTTCAATTCGGGCTGGTCGTGGGCTTCATCGCGGGCCTGATTTCCTTCATTCCTTTCGTGGGGGCCTTGTTCGGCGGGGTGTTGGCCATTGGCCTGGCCCTGTTCCAGTTCTGGGGTGACTGGGTCTGGATTGCCGTCGTAGCTGGCATCTTCATGGTCGGGCAAATGGTGGAAGGCAACATTCTGACACCGAAGCTCGTCGGCAATTCCGTTGGTCTACACCCGGTTTGGCTGATCTTTGCCTTGTCCGCCTTTGGT
This sequence comes from Pseudomonadota bacterium, assembly GCA_038526275.1. Classification (GTDB taxonomy): domain Bacteria; phylum Pseudomonadota; class Alphaproteobacteria; order Rhodobacterales; family Rhodobacteraceae; genus 188UL27-1. The sequence continues at coordinate 4,665 of JBCBGY010000047.1, forward strand.
GCCGTCTTCGGGTTTGTGGGCCTTCTGGTGGCGGTTCCGGTCACGGCATCGCTGGGTGTCATCGCCCGCTTCGCCATCGGCAAGTACAAGGGTTCACGGCTTTACCGTGGCCTCTCGCACGATCACAGCGCCGAGGAGTGATGGCCGACCAGCTTCGGTTTGATCTCGCCACTCGCCCCGCCCAGGACCGCGATGCGTTCTTCGTGGCGCCCGCCAACGCGCTTGCCTTGGCCGCCTTGGATGGTTGGCAAAGCTGGACGCTTGGCAAAATGCTGCTTTCTGGACCTGCGGGAAGCGGCAAAACGCATCTGGCACATGTCTGGGCCGCGGATACCAAGGCAACCATCCTGACCCCGTCAGAACTTGTGGACCATCCTCCGGTTGAAACCGCACTGGTGCTGGAAGATCTGCACGCACTGGAAGGCGACCCTGCAGCAGAGCAAGCCGCGTTTCATCACCACAATTTGGCACTTGCCCACAACCGACCCTTGCTGATCACCGGACGCGGCCCCGCGGGCCGGTGGCCCATCAAGTTGCCCGATCTGGCGTCCCGCCTGCAAGGGACTCCCTCAGTTTCACTTGATCCGCCTGACGATGGGCTGCTTGCTGCGATCATTCTGAAACTTTTCACGGACCGTCAGCTTACCCCGGACCCAGATCTCATTCCCTGGCTGGTGCAGAACACGGAACGATCTTTCGAGGCGGCCCAACGGAGTGTCGAACGGCTGGATGATGCAAGTCTGGCTGAAAGACGCAGCCTAACGGTTCGATTTGCCGCCGGACTGCTGCGCGAGACCGCACAGGACGCGCCTGATGAGCGGGAGCGAGATGGACATTCCTGACGCCGGTACCGCACACTGTCATCTAACCGTCATCTCCACTGAATAGTCGCACGCCATGACCAACGCCGATTTTCTGTCCGCTCCCTTTCCTGCCCCGATCGAGGTCGAGGAATCCGACCTTTCAGGACCAGGCCGTTTTTTCAACCGCGAACTAAGCTGGCTGGCCTTCAATTGGCGGGTCCTGGACGAAGCAAAAAATCCCAGGGTGCCGCTTTTGGAGCGCGTCCGGTTCATCTCAATCTCGGCGTCGAACCTTGACGAATTCTACACTGTTCGTGTGGCTGGTCTGCGCGAACTGTCCCGTGCCGGACATACCACGCCCGCCGTCGACGGACGCACACCAACAGAGCAGTTGGTGCTGATCGACGCCGACGCCCGCCGCCTGATTCACGCCCAGCAAACAGTCTGGAACGATGTGCAGTCGGAACTGGCCAAGGAAAAGGTGGAACTGGTCGGCGCGCAGCAACTAAACACGGCAGATGCTGCCTTTCTGGCGAACTACTTTCTGGACAATGTCTTTCCGATCGTGTCGCCGCTCGCGATCGATCCCGCTCACCCGTTTCCATTCATCGCAAATGGCGGATTTTGTCTGGCTTTGCAGCTTGAGAACACAGAAACCCAGGCCACGCTTCAGGCATTGGTTCCCGTACCCGTCCAGACATCGCGTTTCGTCAAACTTCCCCCGCATCTTGGTGCACACCGGTTTATCCCACTGGAAGAGCTACTGCTTCTCGAACTCGATACGGTCTTTCCCGGTTATCGCTCTTTGGGCCATTGCACCTTCCGCGTGCTGCGCGACAGCGATCTGGAAGTCGAAGAAGAAGCTGAAGACCTTGTGCGAGAATTTGAAACCGCCCTGAAGCGCCGTCGTCGGGGCGAAGTGGTCCGCCTGAAGATTTCCACCGGCGCGCCCACCGATCTACGCAATGTGATTCAAAAGGAGCTAGGCGTTCGGGAAGAAGAGATCATCGAAGTAGACGGATTGGTGGGCCTCGACGATCTGAAGGAATTGGTGATCGACGAACGTGCGGATCTGCAATGGCCGAGCTTTACGCCCCGCGTCCCTGAACGGGTGCAAGACCATGACGGCGACATGTTCGCCTCGATCCGCCAGAAGGATATGCTGCTACACCACCCCTATGAGACCTTTGACATGGTTGTCCGGTTCCTCAATCAGGCAGCCCGTGACCCGAACGTGGTGGCAATCAAGCAAACGCTCTATCGCACGTCGAAAAACAGCCCGATTGTGGAAGCACTCTGTGAGGCGGCCGAAGATGGCAAATCTGTCACGGCCCTGGTGGAACTGAAGGCGCGGTTCGATGAGGCGGCCAATATTCGGCAATCGCGTCGCCTGGAACGTGCCGGAGCACACGTGGTTTATGGGTTCATGGCCTTAAAGACCCACGCCAAGATCAGCGTTGTGGTGCGTCGGGAAGGCGAAAAGCTGGTCACCTATACCCACTATGGCACCGGAAACTACCATCCGATAACGGCGCGCATCTATACTGATCTCAGCTTTTTCACCTGCGACGCAGATCTCGGGCGCGACGCCACCAAGGTCTTTAACTATCTCTCGGGCTATGCGGAACCGGCTCGGCTGGAAAATCTCGCCATTTCGCCAAAGGGCATGAAACCACGCTTGCTCGAACGAATCTCCGATGAGGCGGAACATGCCAAAGCGGGCCGCCCCGCAGAGATCTGGGCCAAGATGAATTCCTTGATAGAGCCCGATGTGATTGACGCGCTCTATGCCGCGTCACAGGCGGGGGTGAAGATCAACCTGATCATCCGCGGGATCTGTGGCATTCGGCCGGGCATCAAGGGGCTCAGCGAGAATATTCGGGTCAAGTCCATCGTCGGGCGGTTCCTTGAACATTCCCGCATTGTCTGTTTCGGCGCGGGTCAGGGCCTGCCATCGAAGCAAGCCCGCGTTTACATCTCTTCGGCAGACTGGATGGGCCGAAACCTGAACCGGCGCGTGGAAACACTGGTCGAAATCAAGAACGATACGGTCAAAGCGCAGATCGTCAGTCAGATCATGGCGGCCAATCTGGCCGATACCGCCCAGACCTGGGTTCTGTCCGGCGACGGCTCCAGCGTCAGGCCAGACATCGAAGGGGTCGGCTTCAATTGCCACCGCTTCTTTATGGAGAACCCCTCGCTATCGGGTCGCGGGTCGGCCGGTGCATCAGACGTTCCGGAACTGACCCATTCAAACGACTGACGTTCGGTCTGTTAAGCCTTCCTCAAACATCCCATTGACGGGGGGTGTCCCCTATATATAGCGTCCCAACACAGAGAGTCACCAAGTGGGGTGGACCATGGATGGCGCGTCTGAAATGTCCGAGGTGGGGTTTGGCGATTTGGGCCGAGCGGCCCGACCCATGTCGGAAGGCGGTGAGGCTCAGGCACTCTCTCGGTTCGGCGTCATTGATGTCGGTTCAAACTCGGTTCGGTTGGTGATCTTTGATGGGGCCGCGCGGTCGCCCGCTTATTTCTACAATGAAAAGGTCATGTGCGGGTTGGGCCGCGATATGGGCGAGACCGGCAAGTTGCATCCGGAAGGCCGCGAACGGGCCCGGGCCGCCATACGTCGGTTCGTCATCTTGGCAGAAGGGATGGGGATCCGAACGCTCAACACGGTTGCGACAGCCGCGGTGCGTGCGGCCAGCGACAGTGCAGAGTTTCGCGCTGACGTTCTGCGCGACACTGGACTGGATATTCATGTGGTGGACGGCGCCGAAGAGGCCCGTCTGTCCGCCCAAGGCGTTTTGCTTGGCTGGCCCAAGGCTCGGGGTCTGGTCTGTGATATCGGCGGTTCTTCCCTGGAGCTTGCGGCCGTAGGCGACGCGACTGTGGGGCCACGGATGAGCACACCGTTGGGACCTTTGCGGCTGGCAAAAAAGAGCGGTGAGCGGAAACGGCAAATCGCCAAGTGGATGGAAGCCCTGTCCCAGGAGATTGAACCACACGACCGGCTTTATCTGGTGGGCGGCTCTTGGCGAGCCGTCGCGCGCCTGGATATGGTGCGCCGGGGTTATCCGCTGGCCGTTTTGCACGACTACCGTATGAGCCCACGTGCCGTGCGACATACCTTGGACTGGATCAAGGGTCAGGATCTGGAAGAACTCCGCCAGCGCGCAGACCTGTCATCCGCCCGTATTTCCCTCGTGCCGTTGGCGGGGGAAGTCTTGCGGCGCTTGGTTCTGCAGTTCAAGGTCAAGGAGATCATCACGTCGAGCTATGGCATCCGTGAGGGTATGCTCTACGAACAGATGACGCCGAAACTGCGCGCCTGCGATCCGCTGTTGGAAGCCTGTCGCGACTCAGAGGCACGCAATGCGCGCCTGCCCGGTTTTGGCGACACGCTCTATTCCTTTATTGCACCGGTTTTTGCGCGCGCCCGGGCGCCACAGGCTTTGATCAAGGCGGCCTGTCTTTTGCACGATGTCAGTTGGCGGGCACATCCCGATTATCGCGCTGAAGTTTGTTTCGACAATGCCACGCGCGGCAATCTCGGCGGCATCGACCATGGCGGTCGGATATTTCTTGGCCTGGCTTTGCTACACCGCTACAGGAATGCGAGACCCGGCAACCGCATAGAACCACTCCTTGACCTGCTCGACCCGGTTTTGCAGCGGGAAGCCGAAATCCTGGGGCGCGCGATGCGGTTTGGGGCCATGTTCTCCGTATGTGCTCCCGATCGGTTGGGTTCTTTGAACTTTCGCCCTAAACGCCGGGAACTTGAACTCGTTCTGCCACCGGACTCCGCTGATCTCTATGGAGAAGTCGCGGCTGCCCGGTTCAACTCGCTCGCCCAGGCGCTGGACGCAGAGAAACTGGTGAATTTCACTGCCGACAAGGGCTAAGACATCACCACAAGGGGCGCACCGGTACGTATATCTTCGAGAGATAAGAGCACGTGCGCGATCCGCTTGGCAGCTTTCTCGAGGCGTTGGGTGCGCGTTCCAGTTGGCGCCTCCGGCGGACACCAAAACCTGTGCGGCGATCTAAGATCGCGAATAGCGCGTCGAAATCTTTGACTTCAGACAGCGTTAGGTGGGACTTTCGAGCTAAGAGTAATGGCGAGGCGTCTGGCGCCCCGCCAACTCGAATGTATCGCCCTGCTTGCAACAGGGCTACTTCGCCCCACTCCGCAGAAGAGGCAGCATATCAACTCACTCTGCCGCGACCGGCTGTGCCTCTTTCTCTTGCTGGCCAAGGCTTGCAATCCAAAGTGCGCCATACCCCAGAAGAGCAGAAACGAGGGAACCGGAAAGCACACCTAGGCGAACTTCGTTCATCATCGCCGCATCCGTGAAGCTTAGCGATCCGATAAAGAGCGACATGGTAAAGCCGATCCCAGCCAAGCAGGCGATACCATAGATGTGGAGCCAATTCGCGCCATGGGGCAACCGCGCGAAGCCAAGGGTGACCGTCAGCCAAGTAAAGCCAAACACACCGATTTGCTTACCGATGATCAGACCCAACGCGATGCCCAGTGGCAGCGGCGCGAACAAGTCCATGATCGACAAACCCTCCAGCACAACGCCTGCATTGGCGAAAGCGAAAATTGGAACGATCATGTAAAGCACATAGGGTTCCAGCCCGTGCTCCAGCGAATGCAAGGGCGACTTGCCCCACCGGTCCTTGAGCGGAATACAGAAAGCCAGGACAACCCCCGCCAAAGTGGCGTGCACACCTGATTTGAGCACCAGATACCAAAGAACCACGCCAAGCATCAGAATTGGTCCAGTGCGGTGCACCGCTTTCAGATTCAGGATGACCATGGCCGCCAAGGGGATAAGCGACGCCAGAAGGTATGAAACCTTCAGTTCGGCGGTATAGAACAGCGCAATGATGAGGATCGCGCCCATGTCATCCAGGATCGCGAGCGTCAGCAGGAACACCTTCAGCGAGGTGGGCGCGCGACTGCCGATCAACGCCAAAACACCAAGCGCAAAAGCAATATCGGTCGCCGCAGGAATGGCCCAGCCTGTCATCCGGACGGGATCACCCCAATTCAGGATGCTAAAGATGATCGCAGGAACCGCCATACCGCCAACAGCAGCCAAACCTGGCAAAACCACATCCCGAGGATTCTTCAGCTTGCCTTCAAGCAACTCGCGTTTCAGTTCGAGCCCGACATAGAAGAAAAAGATCGCCATCAAACCATCGTTGATCCAAAGGATTACGGGTTTTGACAATCCCTCGCCATCGATTAACACCGACAGGTAAGAGCCGAGAACCGCGTCGTAAAACGGGGCCAGCGCGCTGTTTGCCACGAGCAAGGCCGCCACCGCTGACAGCATGAGCAAAATGCCCCCCGAAGCCTCGTGGCTAAAGAAACGATCAAGGGCGCGCATTAAGGTCATGGAGGTATCCTGGAGCGAGTGGGTTGTTGCTGATTTAACATGTGGGGAAATAGGGTGAAACACGGCATTCTCAACAGTTTTCAGCCGAGAACAGGCGCGGTGTTTTCGTTTTCTGACAAAAAGGCATCGGAATGATGGAATTTGATCATCTGGTCATCGCGGCGGAAGAATTGGCGGCGGGAGTCCGCTGGGTCGAAACGGTGCTTGGCGTGAATCTTCAGCCGGGCGGACGCCATGAGATGTTCGGAACACACAATGCTTTGCTTTCGCTTGGTCCTTCTGCCTATCTGGAGGTCATTTCGGTAGATCCCGGCGCACCGATACCGGATCGCCCGCGATGGTATGGCCTGGATCACTTCTCCGGACCTCCCCGCCTCACACACTGGGTTCTGCGGACAGATGATATCAACAAATCACTCGCTTCCATGCATCCCGGTGTCGGGATGCCCGTTGCCGTGACCAGGGCAAATTTTCGTTGGCAAATGGCTGTGCCACAATCAGGCCTATTGCCCTATGACGACATGCACCCGGCGGTCATATCGTGGGATGGGCCGCACCCGGCAGCGCATCTTCCCGATGCTGGTATTCGTCTGCAAACTCTGCACATCTCACATCCGAAAGCTGAACAATGGGGAAAAGCACTATCCCTGAAGGATAGTAATATAAATTTTGAAAATCAAAACAAAGATTTAACTGCACTACTGACAACTCCGTCAGGCACAATGAAGTTGAGCTCAAACTGCCAAGAATCCTGACCTTTCGGCATCCAGTTGAGCAAGCTATGTTCGCATTATGTCCATTTGGAGCAGAATAGCCGCCGCGATTTCGGCACTGGCGCACGGCGAAAGTTTATCTGCCGTCTTCGACCAGTTACGCACTCCGCCGGAGCGATCGGTCGCCTTCGCCATCGCCGTCATCGCACTTGGGGCGAAGATGGCGAAAGCCGACGGTTTGGTGACCCGCGACGAGGTCACTGCCTTTCGGGAAATTTTCACCATTCCGAAATCGCAGGAACAGAATGCGGCACGCGTGTTCAACCTCGCACGACAGGATGTGGCGGGCTTTGAGGAATATGCTCGCCGCATCAGCAAAATGTTTGACGAAGGCCACGCTGCGCTGGTCGATTTGCTGGAGGGCCTGTTCCACATCGCGGTGGCCGACGGAGAATATCATCCAAACGAGAACGAGTTCCTGAAACGGGTGGCGGAAATCTTTGGCGTCGAGACCCGGGATTTTCGGTCGATCCGGGCCAGATTTGTTCCTGATGCAAGGCGCGATCCGTATGACGTTTTGGGCGTTGAACCTGATGCCAGCAAAGAGGAAATCCGCGCCGCCTGGCGCCGGTTGGTCCGCGAAAGCCATCCTGACGTCATGATGGCGCGCGGCGTGCCGGAAGAGGCCATCAAGCTGGCTGAAAAGCGCCTTGTTGCCATCAACCGCGCCTGGGAAGAGATCGGCGGATAATGGATCTGCGCATCGCGACCTACAATGTCGAATGGTTTGATGCCCTGTTTGATGATGCGGGTCAGCTTCTACTGGATGACGGTTGGTCCGGGCGGCGCGATGTAACGCGCTTGGCCCAAAGCGAAGCGTTGCGCACCGTGTTCCAAGCGCTTGATGCCGATGCCATCCTGATCGTGGAGGCGCCTGACACCGGCAAGGTCCGTCGCACAGTGGCGGCGTTGGAGCATTTCGCTGATTGGGCCGGCTTGCGGGCCCGGCGCGCGTTGATCGGTTTCGCCAACGATACTCAGCAAGAAATCGCCCTGCTTTATGATCCCGACCGGGTGGAAGCCGTTCACGCGCCAAGCGACGCCGGGAAAGTCCCGCGGTTCGATGGGACGTTTGATATCGACCTGGATATCGATGACACGCCGGATCAGGTGCGGTTTTCCAAACCGCCGCTTGAGACATTGCTCACCGCCGGAGATCATGTGATCCGGCTGATCGGCGTGCATGTGAAATCCAAAGCCCCCCATGGCGCGAAATCAAAGGATGACGTCTTGCGCCGTGCGATTGCCAATCGGCGCAAGCAACTGGCGCAGTGTATCTGGCTTCGGCGTCGGGTGGCCGCGCATCTTTCCGCGAGCGAACCGCTGATCGTGCTGGGGGATTTCAATGATGGCCCGGGGCTCGATCAATACGAAAAGCTCTTTGGGCGTTCGGGTTTGGAAATCGTGCTGGGATGGGGCGAGGAAGACGGCCCACATTTGGTCGAACCCCATGCGAAGCAGGCCCTGGCCGGGCCAACAGCCGGCAGGTTGGCCTCTGCCCGGTTCTGGATCGCCCCGGAAGAACGCTATCTGTCGGCTCTGTTGGATTATGTGATGGTCTCGCCGGATCTGGCCGAACGGCAGCCAGCCTGGCGGATCTGGCATCCGTTCGACAACGCGATCTGTTTTCGAAACGAAAAATTGCGATCAGCACTTCTGGCGGCAAGCGACCATTTCCCGGTCACCATCGACCTGTCACTTTAATCTCAACAGGTTTTCCTTTATATTCTCGGTATGAAAAATCTAGTCGCTCTATCGATCGCCGGGTCCTTGCTGGCCTCAATTGCCATCGCCGAAGACAGCCAAGGCGATGTGCGCGAAGGCATGACCCTGATGGAACGCGGTGCGTTGATGTTCTTCCGCGGACTTGCGGACGAGATCGAGCCGCAACTGGAAGAGATGATCGACGAGATCGAACCCGCCATGCGCGGCTTCGCCGAGTCGATGGGTCCGGCATTCGATGAGTTGGCCGACATGATCGGGCAGATGAACCAGTATCATCCGCCCGAACGCCTTCCCAATGGCGACATCATCCTGCGCCGGAAGAGCCCGCTGGACACGGTACCGGACGGTGGAGAGATCGAACTCTAACGCTCAACCGGGGCGGCGATGCCGTCCGAACAATGCGGCGGCGAGCAGGATCAGGCCCGACACTGTGGCCATCATACCGGCGGCACTGACCGTGTTATCAAAACCCAGCCAAAGCGGCCCGTATCCCGCCAGAACGTAACCCAACACGGCTGCCACAACGGCAAGGACGACGGACAGCGCCAATTGCTGCTCCAGCCGATTGGTCAATAATCGTCCCGCAGCAGGGGGGCAGATGAACATGGCAATCACGATGATCGATCCAACGGCATCGAACGCGGCCACTGCCGCAACCGCTGACAGGATCACAAGCCCTAGCCCGATTGCCGTATTGGGCAAACCAAGACCCCGCGCGAACCCTTCGTCAAAGGTCGAAATCTTCAAGGGTCGCCAAAACAGCCAGGTGAGCCCAAGGATCAACAGCGTCACAACCGCCAGACGCGGCAATTCCGGCGGCAGACCTGCCAGCGCAACGGGATCGGTCAGAGAAGTCCAACCCGTGGCGTCCAGCCAGATCAGGCTTTCCAGATTACCCATGAGGGCGTGTTCCACGTCCAAATGTACCTGGCTCGTATCAGACCGTTCCAGCAGCAAGACACCGGCGGCAAACATCGCGGTAAAGATCACGCCCATGGCGGCTCCGGGCTCGATCCGGCCCAACCTGCGCACCAGCTCGATCAAAAGCACAGCGATCAAGGCAGCGCCAGCGGCGCCGATCATCATGGGCCATGCGCTGACCTGACCGGTCACCAGAAACGCCACGACGATGCCCGGCAAAACCACATGGCTAATGGCATCGCCGATCAACGCCTGCTTGCGGAGCAACAGAAAGTTACCCGGCACGGCGCAGGCAACGGCAGCCAGCACGCCGATCAGAAGCGGCGTCAGGCTCAGCGCTACGAAGTCCGCTCCACTCATGGCGCTGCGACCTCGCCGTTCGCGATCTTTCGGTCGAGGTCTGCGACCTGATCAGGGGTAAGCAAGCTGTCGAGCGGGTCGATACCGGCACGCGCGGCCACCGCCTCCAACCCCTTTTCCCGACGGACAAGGGCCCAGCGCGCCTCGTCCCGCGCGGCATCGGCGACGGCCTGCTCTCCGGCAGGCGTTGCAACGCCATCGGCACGGACCAGACCCGCGCGCTGCAAAAGCCGCAAGGTGAGTTGTTCATAAATCGGCTGGCCGGAGCCCAAGGCCAACAGCCCCTGCCGCAGATGGACCTGCCGCTGAAACTGTCGGTGACGCAGCCAAGCAGCCAAGACACCACGACGGGGCGCCAACAGCATCGAAACCGCAAAGATCCCGAACGCCACAAGTACGATAATGGGTCCGGTCGGCAAATCCGGTACGGTCGCGGACCAAATGGCCCCAATGACACCGGAGGCCCCTCCAATCGCGCCCGCCAGTACGGCCACCTGCCCAGCACGATCCGTCCAGAACCGCGCCGCTACGGCCGGTATGATCAAAAGCGCGACAATCAGGATCAGGCCCACGACTTTCAGCCCAACCACAGTGACCAGCAGAACCAGCCCCATTGTGGCCAGATCGACCCAATCGACTTTCAGGCCAGCGACGCGGGCATATCCTTCATCGAATGCAACCAGAACCATCGCCCGGCTCAACGCCAGACTGGCGAACAAGGCCACCGCCCCGCCGACCGCGATCAACAGCGCGTCGGCAAACAGCATACCGGCGGTTGCCCCCAGCAAGAGCCCGTCCAGGCCCGCCTGCCGCCCGGACGGAACGTTCTGGATCACCGTCAAAAGCAGAACACCAAAGCCGAAGAAGACTGATAGGACCGCACCAATCGCCGTATCCTCTGCCAAACGGGTCCGCGTGCTGATAAGGTGAACGCAATAGAGCCCAAAGGCCGCACTGAAACCGGCCCCCAGCAAGAGCCCGGCCAGGTTGCGCCCGTCCCCCCCGAGAAGGACCATCAACAAGAAGGCCAGCCCAACGCCGGGCAAGGTTGCATGGGCGATGGCATCGCCCACCAGAGCGCGCTTACGCAGAAACAGGAACGTGCCGGTGACCCCGGCGGCGATGCCCAGAAGACCCGCGCCTACAGCCACCAGAACGGCATTGTAGCCGAGCGAGATCATGGATCAGCCAGCGACAGTTTGCGGGTCGATCCGAGCCATTGTGAGGTGTCCGCCATAGGTCTGTTCCAGCAGATCCTGCGTCACCACGGTATCAACCGGCCCTTCGGCCACCAGCCGAACGTTCAACAGCAGGGCCCGGTCAAAGTAGTCCGCCACTGTGGACAAGTCGTGGTGAACTGAAACGATCGTCCGCCCCGCATCACGCAGTTCTTTCAGCACGGCGATGATGGCCAGCTCCGTTGCGGCATCGACCCCGGCAAAGGGTTCGTCCAGCAAATACAGATCAGCATCCTGCGCCAAGGCACGGGCCAGAAAGACCCGTTGCTGTTGCCCGCCGGAAAGCTGGCCGATCTGACGGTCCGCAAAATCCTGCATGCCCACCCGGGTCAAGCAGGCCATGGCCCGGTCACGGTGCGCGCGACGGACCCAACCCAGAAGCCCGAGTTCGCGGTAGAGCCCCATCAGAACCACGTCCAACACCCGGGTCGGGAAATCCCAATCGATCGAGGCCCGCTGCGGCACATAGGCCACACGATGTCGCTGCTGATCCAGGGATTGTCCGAAGACGGACACATGTCCGGACAGCGGTTTGACCACGCCGAGCGCAGCTTTCAGCAGGGTCGATTTGCCAGCCCCATTCGGGCCGATAATGGCCGTCATCTTGCCAGGCGCAAAGCTGGCATCGACCGAGAAAACCGCGGGTTTTTGACCATAGGACACAGTCAAACCGCGCACGGCCAAGGGCCAGGCGTTAAGATCCTCTGCGACCTTGGTTGTCTCTACGAGTTTGAGAGGTGTCACTGCCATCTTAGGCACCCTGCACCAATTTGCCCAAACGCCCGCCAGATGGCACGGTGCCGCCTAAGGCTCCGGCAATCGTGGTCACGTTGTGGTCGATCATGCCCAGATAGGTGCCCTCATAGGTGCCATCCTGGCCCATCGCATCGGAAAAAAGCTCGCCCCCAACGCGGACCTCGTGGCCCTGTGCTGCGGCCCCTTCAATCAGCGCCCGGATGCTGCGGTCGCTGACCGAGCTTTCGACGAAGACCGCGCCAACCTTCCGGCTGACCAACAAGTCAACCAGTTCGGCAATGCGGTTCAACCCAGCCTCGCTTTCGGTGGAGATCCCTTGGATCCCTTCCACGTCAAACCCATAGGCCGCGCCAAAATAGGAAAAAGCGTCATGGGCGGTGATCAGGATACGGCTTTCCTCGGGAACCGTGGTCAGGACAGATCTGGCATAGTCGCCCAGATCCCGAAGCTCCTGATCATAGGCGTCCCGGTTGGCCTCAAAAGCTGCAGCATGATCCGGCTGGACCTGTGCCATCGCCGTCACAATCCGGTCAACCACCTGCACCCAAAGTTCCGGCACCATCCAGACATGCGGGTCAAACCGTCCGTCATAGTCCTGGTCCGCCAGAAGGTCTTCGGCAGGCAGGTCAGCCACAGCCGTCACAGTACGCCGGCGACCGATATCGGCCAGAATGTCCGTCATCTGCGCTTCAAGATGCAAGCCGTGGTACAAGATCAGATCAGCGCGGGTCATCGCGACGATATCGCTGCGAGTCTGGCGATAGGCATGAGGATCAACACCGGGGCCCATCAACGCACGAACATCAGCAAGATCACCCCCGACGACGCGCGCAGCATCTGCAATCATGCCAGTCGTCGCAACGATAGACATGCGCGCAGCGGCCAAAGCGGAACGAGGCAGCATTGTGGCTGCAAGCAAACCAGCAATCACATCTCTTCGGTGCACCATCGCCATCAATGTCATCCGTTTTGTGGAATTAATCTCGAAGTTGAGATAGTTTTATGAGAATGACTTGCAAGTGTCAATGCAGTTGCGACGCATTCTCAAAAACCAGCTGAATGTACCCCATGTCCAGGCAAAAACTGGGCAGTTTGCGGGCATATTTGGCGTTTTGGAAGCTATTGGCAGGTTTCGGGATCAGCTGATCTTCGCCAATCGCCCGCGGCGCAGGCGCCAATGGAACCGCGTCAGAACGTCGTCCGGGCCAACCTGACCCAGATCCACCGATGGCATAGACCCGCCCCCATCGCCCACCAGTCCAAACCGGCCCTCGCCCGCAGGTGTCAATCGCTTTACCGTCAGTCCAATGCCGGGTCGGTTCACCAGCACCACGTCCCCGGCTTGCAAAGGGCGAAAACGCGAAGGACCCCGCCCTATGGCGAGGTCCCCGTCTTGCAGCGTTGGCTCCATCGATCGCCCATTGATCCGGACGACCCGCCAGCGACCGATCACAGCTTTGGCACGACCATGTCGAGGTTGGTGTTATAGGGTGCGGGCTTGCGTTCAGTCTCAACGCCCTTCGTTCCCCAGAACAATTCTGCAAACTGGTTCACCAGTTCCACCAATTGCTCACCGTCGGCGCGATTCAATTCCACTTTGCACTTACTTGCCGTCAGCATGATCGAATGGGTCAGCTCGTGCACATTCGGATATTTCTCAATTTGCGGCGCTTTGATGTAGTCGCCCCAAATGATGCGGATCTCGTCTTTGACCTTGGCGGCCTCGATCTCTTTAACGCTGACGCAGCGAATGATCGTATTCATGACCCCCGCTGACATGTCTTTCTCGGCGTTTTCGTGGATCAGATCCATCATGCGAACGACCGAATGCGCCGCGATGATGGCGGAGGATGGGTCGTATATCTTACAGGGAATGTCGCAGTGCGCTTCGGCGGCCGCGATACCAAGGATTTGATCCAATAGGCGGGTCTTGGTCATGGGAACTTCCTTTAAGTGCCAACGTTAACCTTTCCCGACATAGCCTATCGCAGGGTCGGGCAAAGGTTCAATCGCGTTCCGTGCCCGGGGCATTGATGCCTTTCGGCCAACAACGCCACGGACCCCGTCTCACATTCCCAACGTTCACGAAATTGGTACGGCCCGTGATTTGCCTTCGGCGCGGCGGGGGCGCGACATGTAACTATCCGTGCTCGCACTATAAAGGGAGGAAATCTTTATGCGTTTTGCGACAACAATTGTGACTGCGACGGCAGGCGTCGTTTTATCCGCCGGCCTGGCTTCGGCGGCCTGTGAACCCGGAAAACCCGGATTTGAACTAACGGCCGAGGAAGCATCAGAGGTCTATACCTGCCTCGAAGCATCGCTGCTTGAAGGCTATCAGAAAGGCGGAAAGCGCTGGATCCCCGACGAATATGTAGCCGAGTTCCGAAACTGGACAAAGGTCAGCACGGCGCCAGCAGCGCCCGGTTTCCACAGCAACCGGTTCCTGGTGACCTGGGTCAATGAAACCGGAGCCGCGGCCTATTCTGAATATCGCGAAGACCCGGAAATCCCGGCTGGAACTCTGATCGCAAAAGAGAGCTTCTCTGTCGATGATGACGGAATTGTTCAGCCCGGCCCGTTATTTTTCATGGAAAAAGTCGCGGAAGGCACGTCGCCCGAAACCATGGACTGGTACTATATGCTGGTCGGCGCAAATGGCGCGCCCCTCGGCATTAACGTCATGGCGGCTTGCAACGACTGTCACGTCAACACGTTCGGGCACCAGGGCGGGTTGGGTTACCCGGTTGAAGAAGCGCGCCTGAAGTAACCAACAAAAGGCCTGGTCAATCAAAGGATGGCTGACCAGGCTTCCGCGCACAGTTTTCTAGCTCAGCCCGAGCTTTCGCGAGGTCGCGGTCAGAAGGTGAGAACGCCTTGATCGCGCACCGTTTCCATCGAGACATATGTCGATGTCGCGGTCACGTATGGCAGGGCTGACAATTGTTCGCTTAGCACGCGACGATAATCGGCAATATCGCTGGCGCGCACTTTCAGCAGATAGTCAAACCCGCCCGCGATCAAATGGCATTCTTCGACCTCCCTGATCGCGCGCACGGCTGTGTTGAAGGCCCGCAAGGCGGCTTCGCGCGTATCTGACAGCCTGACTTCGACAAAGGCGATATGATCAAGCCCAAGCTTCTGCGCGGACAGTTCAGCCCTGTATCCAGTGATCACACCTTCAGTTTCCAACCGCCGCACGCGGGCAGTGACCGGTGTCTTCGACAGGCCGACACGCGCGCTCAGATCGGTCATGGAAATCCGCCCCTCGCGGGACAAGACGGCCAGGATACGCCGGTCAAGTTGATCGATCTCAACCGGCTTTACCTCATCATTCACTGTAGTTTTCCCAAATTTTGGTCTGAATCACCATACATTCCCAAACTGCAGGTAATCTGACCAACGCGACAATGCTAGAGTCTGGCTATGAACATGACCAATCGCTCGCCCTTCATCGCGCCCGCCTGGGATCGGAACAAACGCCGGAATGAAGCCCTGCTTCTGTCGGATCTGGTCGTGCAGGCCGATCTTGATGCTTCAGCGCGGGCCAAGATCGTGACCGCTGCAGCATCTCTTGTCGCCGAAATCCGCACCGCGTCCCGGCCCAGTACAATGGAGGCGTTTCTGGCCGAGTACGGTCTTTCCTCCGAAGAAGGTGTGGCCCTGATGTGTTTGGCTGAGGCGCTGCTGCGGGTGCCGGACGCGCCGACGATGGATGCCTTGATCGAAGACAAGATCGCGCCGTCCGACTGGTCGGCCCATATCGGGCAGTCCTCATCGCCATTGGTCAATGCCTCCACCTGGGGGCTGATGCTGACGGGCAAGGTGCTGGACGAGGCGCAGCCAGGGGTCGCAGGGCATCTACGCGGGATGATCAAACGATTGGGCGAACCCGTGATCCGGTTGGCTGTGTCCCGCGCGATGAAAGAGATGGGTCGCCAGTTCGTTTTGGGCGAAGACATCACCGCCGCGATGGCGCGGGCCGCCGCGATGGAAGCCCGGGGTTACACCTATTCCTACGACATGCTGGGCGAAGCAGCCATGACAGCGCCCGACGCCGCCCGCTACCGCGACGATTATCGTGCCGCAATCGCTGCCATCGCAAGGGCCGCCAGTAAGGGCAGTATCGGCGCCAATCCCGGCATCTCAATCAAGCTTTCGGCGCTGCATCCGCGTTACGAGGTCGCCCAAAGCGCACGCGTCATGGCGGAATTGGTGCCGGTCGTCCGGGATCTGACCCGCGATGCTGCGCAGGCGGGCATAGGTCTGAACATAGATGCCGAAGAAATGGACCGGCTGGGCCTGTCTCTCGCCGTGATCGACGCCGTGATGAGGGACCCGAGCCTGGACGGGTGGGACGGGTTCGGCGTTGTGGTTCAGGCCTACGGGCGTCGCGCTGGCGACGTGATTGACGCGCTTGATGAGATGACCCACCGGCACAACAGGCGGATCATGGTGCGGCTCGTGAAAGGTGCCTACTGGGACACCGAGATCAAACATGCCCAAGTGGAAGGTTTGGAGGACTTTCCCGTTTTCACCCGAAAGGCTGCAACAGATGTAAGCTATCTGGCCCATGCACGCCGCCTGCTTGGCATGACCGATCGGATCTATCCGCAATTTGCGACCCACAATGCGCACACGGTCAGCGCGATCCTAGAGATGGCCAACGACCTGCCGCGTAAGGCATTTGAATTTCAGCGGCTCCACGGCATGGGCGAGGCTCTGCATGATATCGTGCTGGCCCGAGAAGGAACTCGATGCCGGATCTACGCACCAGTCGGTGCGCATCGCGACTTGCTCGCTTACCTTGTCCGTCGCCTGCTGGAGAACGGCGCCAACTCATCTTTCGTGAACCAAATTGTCGATGAAAGCGTGCCGCCCGAAACCGTCGCCGCTTGCCCGTTCGACGCCATTGGCCAAAGCGGTGCGCCACTTCCCCGGGCGCCCGATCTTTATGCGCCGGAACGCCGAAATTCCAAAGGTTTCGATCTGGCGGATACTATCACGCTGGCCGAGATCGACGCGGCCAGAGAGCGGCCCAAAAACATCAACGTGGCGCCGGTTCTCGTTTCGTCCTCCGTTACGCAAGGCACGGTCGAGGCGCTGACCAATCCAGCCAACGGGTCGAAGATTGGAACGGTCACCTTTGCGAGCCAGAACGATGTCGGGGCCGCCCTCGGCGATGCTGAACCATGGTCGGCATCGGCAGAGGAGCGGTCAAACATACTGAACCGCGCGGCAGACCTATATGAAGCAGAGTCGGGCACGGCATTTTCGCTGCTGGCGGCAGAGGCGGGAAAAACCCTGCCCGACGCGGTGGCCGAGCTGCGCGAAGCGGTCGATTTTCTCCGATACTATGCCCACGAAGCCCAGGCGATAAAAACGCCAGCCCGTGGCATCTTTACCTGCATCTCGCCCTGGAACTTTCCACTTGCGATTTTCTCAGGGCAGATCGCGGCGGCCCTGGCAACGGGCAATGCGGTCCTGGCCAAGCCAGCCGAAACGACCCCCGCCATCGCGGCTTGGGCCGTCGGAAAACTGCACGAGGCCGGCGTCCCGCGCACCGCACTTCAACTTCTGCCCGGCGCCGGTGAGATCGGCGCAGCGCTTGTGTCTGACCCCCGCGTGGCGGGCGTAGCCTTTACCGGTTCCACCGCAACGGCAAGCAAGATCCAGGCCACAATGGCCGAACATTGCCGTCCGGGCACGCCCTTGATTGCTGAAACGGGTGGGCTGAATGCCATGATCGTCGACAGCACGGCCTTGCTGGAACAGGCCGTGCGCGACATTGTGGCCTCGGCCTTTCAATCAGCGGGACAACGTTGTTCGGCGCTGCGCTGTCTATATGTCCAAGAGGACATTGCCACCGGCCTCCAACAGATGCTCATTGGCGCCATGGATGAGCTTTCGCTAGGCGATCCGTGGGCGCTGAGCACCGATATTGGGCCTCTCATCACCGAACAGGCTCAGACCGAATTCCAAGCTTACGTGGAGAAAGCACGCGAAGATCAACGGCTTTTTCACCAGATTGCCGCCCCCAACACTGGCAACTTCCTTGGCCCAGCACTGATCAGGGTCAGCGGCATCGGCGAGATCACTCATGAGGTTTTTGGGCCCGTCCTCCATTTGGCGACCTTTAAGGCGAAGGACCTTGATCAGATCGTTACCGACATAAACCGGACGGGCTATGGGCTGACCTTTGGCCTGCATACCAGGCTCGACGAGCGGGTCCAGCAAATGGCGGATCAGATAACTGCCGGCAACATCTATGCCAATCGCAACCAGATCGGCGCCGTTGTCGGCAGCCAGCCCTTTGGCGGCGAAGGGCTTTCGGGCACGGGGCCAAAGGCCGGCGGGCCGCTGTATCTGGCACGTTTCACGGGTCAACGGGTCGATCCGGTTCTTGCGGTTCCAACGGCTCAAGCGGACATCGACGCGATCCTTCAAGCGATCGACGCAGCGGCGACACAGCCGACCAACCCGACCGCCGTCAATTTGCCTGGTCCAACCGGAGAATTGAACCGGCTGACACGTTTGCCACGCCCGCCCATTCTGTGCAGTGGGCCGGGGCTGGAGGCCGCACAACAGCAGGCCACAGCGATCAGGAAACTGGGCGGTCATGGGGTCGTCGTTGCCGAGCAAATATTGCCGGAACACCTATTGAGGTTACCACCCTTTGGCGGGCTCGTTTGGTGGGGAGATCCAGAGACAGGGCAGGCCTTTGCCAAAGCCTTGGCCGAACGGCCCGGCCCAATCATTCCACTGATATGCGGCCTTCCTGACCGGGCCCATGCTGTACTTGAGCGGCATCTCTGCGTTGACATGACTGCGGCAGGCGGCAATGCGACCTTGCTGGCTGGCAGCACGGACCCCAGAGAATAGTCTCGCTCCATTCGGGAAAGGTGTTACTCTACCCAGGCACCGCCCGCCAAACGCGGAAGACGCAATCGAAGAGCGCGGGATGCTGATCGAGACGCAAACATGAAGACTGGCCGAAAAATTGCAATGTGGTCAGGGCCGCGAAACCTGTCCACGGCAATGATGTACTGCTTCGGCAATCGGGGCGATCTGCAGGTTTGGGACGAGCCGTTTTACGCAGCCTACCTTGCCGCAACCGGCCTGGATCACCCGATGCGCGAAGACGTCATTGCGGACGGTCTGTGCGATGCTAACGACGTCGCAGAACGGATCGTTGGAATGGGTGAAGGCGTCTTTCTCAAACTGATGAGCTTTCATATGCTTGATGGTTTTCCGCTGACATGGGCAAAGGATTTCACCCACATCCACCTCTTACGACACCCGGCCCGGGTCATTGCCAGCTATGCTGCCAAACGCGAAGCACCAACTCTGGCGGATGTTGGTTTTGATGAACAGCTTGCTCTTTTTCAACGCTTCCCTGGACCCGTGATTGGCGCGGAAGATGTCCGCGCAAACCCTCACACCATGATCCGTAAGCTTTGTGCGGTGATAGACCTGCCCTGGGATGCGGGGATGCTCTCCTGGCCTGCGGGGCCAAAGCCCTTTGACGGGATATGGGCGCGTCATTGGTATGATGCTGTCCACCGATCCACCGGATTTGCCGGGCCTGAAGAAGCGATGCCAGAACTGTCAGGTGATCTGGCACGTCTCTGTGACGCGGCTTTGCCAGCTTATGAAGCGCTTGCCCGCGAAAAGTTGCGCACGCTCTAGCGCTCCACCTGGTCCGCCAGCGCTGGATAATCGTCCAGTAGGTGAGTGTTGCGCACCCGGTACATCGATCCCGCTGTCAAAGGTGCGAATTTGAGCCAACTGCTGGTTGGAGCGATCATGGACGGATTGATACCGATCTTTGCGGGATTGCCACCCAATCTGATCTCGCGTCCGTCCATACTCATGGCGGTGTC
>JBCBGY010000048.1:0-24396 GCA_038526275.1 Pseudomonadota bacterium
ATGAACTATCCACGAAGTTTTTCGCGCAAACGCGCGAAAGCGATTTTCAATCGCCAAGGGGGCTCTGCCCCCTCTGCCTCACCGGCATTCACCCCCGAGGTATTTGAAGACCAAAAGCATGAAAAATGAGGGTAACTGCACCAACAGATTTGGCGAAGCGTCTACATTCAGGTATGATGCCTATACGGTACAGGCTGAGGAGCCGATGGCCGTGACCGGAAGCATGCTTCCTAAAGCCCTGCCCTTTACCGGGCGGGGCTTTTTTATGGAACGAGCATCAGCTGTGGCTGTGGCTGTGTTCGAAAGTGTCGTCGTTATAGCGAACAAGGTTTGATCGCGCGTCAGTAGGCACGTGAACTGCAACGCCGCGAACGTCGCGCAAATACCAGGCTACGTTTTTGGCTGCTGCTAACCCAACGTATTCAAGAGCCGACACATCGCGCGACGGATGTTCTTTGGCATCGTCTTCGAAAAATGGATCAGCCTTGGATTGAGGATTGGCTCCAGCTTCCATTGCTGCATGCGCAAGGGCTACATCGTCATGAAAAATAGCATCCCAAAGCTGTGCATCAGCATCAGAGAGCGATCTGTTATGCGTCTGAAAGGATTTGTGCAAATCTGATGGCTGTTGTGCTGGATCAACCGGTATCTTAGCAGTGTCAATAAAGTCTGTTTTCATAAATTTCTCCAAAAAAACATCAACTTAACATGTATTATTTTGGCTTGTCAATTTCAGCTTTGACGCTTGCAAAACTTACGACAATACTCGCAATGCAAGAAATTTCAGTTAAGGAATTCCCTTTTATGCGTGTCTCCACACTTCAGCGCAAATGTGCGCTTATCCAAAAACTGTGTCTCAAGTTAGAAGACTGGCCTTCTTCTTCGGGTCAGTCGGTTCCCGCTCTAGGAATAAGCCGTACGTCGTTCATGAAGTGGCTAGAAGGACGCGTTGCGGAACCAAAACCAAGCGTTTTGAAGGCAGCCGATGAAAAACTCAGAGCATATCTGACTGAGCATGGCTTAGACGCCACAACCCAAGACAACCTGTTGTCAAATAACGTGGGGGTCATGGCACTAGGCGAAATGCTCGGACTAACACGGTATGAATGTCGTCTGGCGATCGATATTATGGTTGGCCGTGTAGCCCCAACATTTTCGATTTTTTCTCAGAATCAAACAACCATCAACAGTCTTTTGTCGAGTTTCGAAGGCATAAGCTATGTTTACCGCGTTGAAAAAACCCATGCTGCTAAGGATCGGACAGGAACATATGAGAATATTCTGCGGATGCCGTTAGCTGTTCGCTACGCTATCGATACACACAAGGTCATGGCCAAGGGCTTACAGCGCATCCGCTGCCGTCTAGAAGTTATGGAGTACAGAACAGCCGCACCGAACCATCAATATGACGGATATCTCACACCCAAAGATGGCGGGGGGCAGCACTATCACTGGTTTTTTCAATCTCGGATGGACCGGGATTCAGACGTCATCTACATGATTACTCATGATCCCCAACAAGTATTGCATGACGACCCCAGCTCACAGCGATACATCCTAGGTAGTATGTTCACGCGCACTCAAGATCAGACACCGATTGCGGCAGTCTGGCCTATAGTCATCTTACCGCTGTCAGAAAATGAGCAAAATATCTTGTCTCAGACCAATACGCATGAAGACGTTGAAACCGTCATGATGCGAGACACCCCTCGGCTCATGAGTTATGATGAGGTGGACCCATTCGTTCATGAAAAACTAAAGGAAGCCAGTGATTTAGTTCGATTTATGACACTGTAAGTTTCACAAAATTACCTTAAGGTTTCGTCACATTTTGACGTGTTCGACGCAAGATCATTACGTGGGAACTTAATTTCCTTTAATTTAATGTCTCCGCCAATACAGCGCTGCATCTCTTGTTCAAAACGAGGGGGAAGCGATGTCAGACGCACAGCAGACGCATATTCCAGAGAAGCCGTTTCGGTCCTTCACGCGCGCTTTTTTCTGGGGCGGTGTGAGTGTCACAGCGATCTACTACGGTTTTGCAGTAGACAGGACCGTCGGGCTTGCCGTCAGCGCGGTCGGCGGGCTGATTACGCTCTTCGCATTCATGAATTTTTTGCATACGCGCCAGTTCTGGAGCGACCAGAAATGGCGCCAGGATGATATTATCGATCCGGCTCCGATTTTCGGCGATAAAGGTCTAGCGACATCTAAGCACCTTGCAGCCTGGAATATGTTCGATACGGCAGGTCTTCCGATTGGCGCTGTAGGCGATCGCATCGCCTTCTACAATCCCTACGCTCCTGGCAATGCCCATATGCAGACCGTGGCCCCGCCCGCAGCCGGGAAATCATCGTGTTTGGCCTTTCCCGCGCTTCTGCATTGGCCATCGAACAATGCGATCAAGAAACTCAAGAAAATTCCAACGACGATAGTTGTCGATATTAAGGGCGAGCTGAGCTGGGGCACAGCACTTCATCGCTCTGAGACCATGAAACAGAATGTGATCCTCTTAAATCCCTATGCAATATTTGGAATGCCAACAACACGATGGAATCCCTTCGGTTGTCTGCGCCAAGACCTAGCGCGGGGCGGGAGAGAGTTTCTGGGCCTAATTTATGCCTTCGCTCTGATCCTAATTCCGGACCCAGAAGGCGGTGCAGGCGACAACGCGGTCTTCCCGGAATCAGCACGCGCCTTGGTCGCCATTCTGATGGCCTGGCTAAGCATTTTTGATCCTGGAAATTGCAATCCAATGGGGCTTCGCAAGCTGGTTTTTGCGCCGCGTACGCACCTTGCAACGATCGCGATCGATTTGATGATGTCGGACCTACTCAACTGCGCTCTTCAAGAACTTGGTCATGAACTTGAAGAGATGCTTGACAAGAACGGTGCCAAGTTTTGGATATCGATCCGCCGCTACGCCAAGAATGCGCTTGCCATTTGGAATCCGGCAGACCCGATCGCAGAGTCCGTGCAAGGTTCCGATTTCGATCTGGACGCCGTTCTTGAGGGCAACCACACGCTATACATCTGTCTCCCGGGCTCAAAGACCGCGACACACAGCCAGTGGGTGCAATTACTGCTCAAGAACCTGTTCTACGCGATAGAAATGCACGAAAACCCTGCCCCGGTTCTAACAATCGCGGATGAAGCGCCTTTCGTGTTGCCGCCGGACACCCATGAAGCCATGGCGCAGCTCCGTGCCCGTGGTTTGCGGGTCTGGCAGTTTCATCAATCCCGCAAACAGACAGAAAAGCGGTTCGAACGGGTCCATCGCGAACTCAACGAGGAGCTCTGCTCGTTCCGCCAGTTTTGTCTCGTAGCGGATCATGAACTGGCGAATGATCTCTCGAAGGCATCAGGCGTTCGCACCATGACGGACTTTGGCCATAGCCAGCAGTTTTTCGAGGGTGCGCCTCTGTATTCAACGAATTTTTCGAAGCGAGAAGCACCTGTGCTGCGCCCGGACGAAATCCTGCATGCGCCGCGTTGGGCATCGATCTGCTGGATGACCGGGAAGCCGCTGACAGTGACGAAAATGGTGCCCTTTTGGAAGATTTGGCCGCTGCGCGAGCGCGCAGCCCAATGGTCACCGCTCGAAGGTGACCTCCCGAACGACCCTACTGACTTCAGCATGAAGGATTAACGCAAACTCAAAGAGGGAAAGGACTATCCAATGGACACAACAACACCGAATGACATCGAAAATGGCATGAAGCCCCGTCCTTCAGGGGGCACATCGCGACAGGACAACGGCGTTGACCATCAGCCGCGCTCCCCTGCCCTAGATGCAGAACGCCTCCGCCAGCACCAGGAAATTCTCAGAGGCAAAGCGAGTAATAGTGCTGTATCGGGGGGGCCTCCCGGCGATCCGCC
This sequence comes from Pseudomonadota bacterium, assembly GCA_038526275.1. Lineage (GTDB taxonomy): Bacteria > Pseudomonadota > Alphaproteobacteria > Rhodobacterales > Rhodobacteraceae > 188UL27-1. The sequence goes on from JBCBGY010000048.1 coordinate 3,880, forward strand.
AAATACCGATCTGTGGGAAAACGTCAAACGATGGCTTGCCCGACAATCCACAACCGTATTGGTCCTCTCGCCAATCCTTTGGGGCTTTGAAGCCGGTCTGGCCACGGTGCATGCGAGCATCTGGAGCTCCACACTGGACATTCCCGCTTTAAGTACCATCGACATCCCCTTCCTGGGGCAACTCATGGATGGGTGGGGAACTTTCAGCTGGGTATCACTGCTCGCCGGGATATGTACGACGGGCAGTCCGGTGATTGTGGCGACGATCCTGTTCAAATCGCGAGCTTTGGATGACTGGCGCAACCTCATCCAAGACCGGAACATGGCCTTCTTCTTCGCGTTGTGTTCGGTTGTCTGGCTCATTTTGGCCGCGCTGGAGTTTCAGGTCTTCAAATCGAATTTGATGACCATCGGACAAACGCCGACCTCGACCTGTGCCCTTACGGGCATTGGGTGCGCCAGCAAAACCCTGAGCCAGACGGAAATTTCGCTGATCTCAGGGGCGCTGATGGTGATGAACGGCGCGATCGGCGTTGCGACCGGCTACCTGCTTTCAAAAATCAAATAACGGAGGATACGACAATGAAACCTAGGACACTTATTTTTGGCTTAGTCGCGCTGTTTTTCAGCGCGGCGACCGCCATGGCAAAATCGCACATCATCGCAATCGTGGACACGTCGGCCTTTGTTCAAGACGAGACAGATGCTGAGCTCCGCCACAAAATGCTACTGGCCACATTCCTCGACAATATGCCGCGGGGGTCCGTCCTGAGCGTGATCGATACGGTCTCACCAAGTGTAAAGTGGCACGGAAATGCCAAAAAGGCCCAGCGTGAACTCGATCAACTGCTGGCGATTATGAAGCCGAATCCGCGTGGATGCGCGGACCTCACGAGGGCTCTGGATCACGCGGAAATGGCGATCCAACGCTCGGAGAGCAAAGACATTCGGTTCTTGATGCTGAGCCCGCTCGTCCATTCTGGCGCGCCGTGCGGCGGCACTGTGAAGCTGCCGCAGCCCTTGCCTGAAGATGCCAAGCCCGAACGCTTCTTGAATGAAAAGCGGATCACGGCCTGGGAACTCTATGCGCCGCACGAACTCCAGACGTTGGAATGGTTCGGCTTCCTCCAGGAAGCTGCCTCCAATGGCCGTGTGACGGTCCGGATGTTCAGCGCTGCCGAAGCACCTGAAGCCTTGGCCAAACTTGCAGAAAGGGATTGATCCATGAAAACCGCTCTTCTCACAACATGCATGCTGGCCTTTGCCAGCATGCCGATCGCCGCGCTCGCAAACAGTGAATGCCCGGATGGCCGAATTGTCTGTCCCGGTGTTTTTGCCACCGAGAGTGATGACCTCATGATTGAGGGCATCCCGACCCAGTTTGTTGGCGAGCCCGTCCTGGGACATAATTTCGACCGCCTAAGCCAAAGCCGTGCAGCGGCTGTGCTTCGCGAGCTGGATGTCATCTTGCCGCCGGGAGAATGGCCTAAAGGGGCGCGTGCAGTCGATCACAACGCGCGGGTAATCGTAATGGCGGCCGCGCCTGCTGCGGACATTCGGATCGGATACCTCAAGAAATCCGGCGACACTGTTCAAGTGATCGTCACAGCGTATGACGCCAATGGTGATGAACTACGCTTGAGCCAGGATGATTTTGCAGTCTTCGACTTTGATGATCAGAACCCCCTGCCCTTCTCTATGGATGTGGCGGAACACAGTCTGGCGCTAAAAGTCCTGGTCGATACGAGTGGTTCGATGCAGGGCCGTTTAGATGCCACCATGCGTCCTTTGCGAGCTTTCCTGCGCCGTCTTCCCAGCCATGTTGGTTGCAGCATTGCCAGCTTTTCCCATGTGGTTGTCGAGCACACCAACGATTATGTGGAATGCTCTCAGGCCGTGGCAAACTTGCCGGTTCTGCGAGCCGGAGGGGGCACAGATTTGCATGGAACCATGCTGCGCTCTTATGCGCAGCTCAGGGCTGAAGATGCGACGGGCTCCCTGCTGTTGGTGATGACCGACGGATATGATGGCTCGAGCATCCCCAAAGCCCAGGTTGCCTCGGCGAAGGTGGGGAGCACGTTTGTACTTTGGACAGACAATTGGAAGAAGGACGCCCTATCCGGGATTGCGGACTTTGAGGCGGTCGCCATGACCGGCCAAGCCGGTGATGCCAATCTGGACGCGTGGACTGAAAACATCCTGTCTCAGATCGAAAACGCGATATCGTTTCAGCACACTTTGACCGTCACATTCCCGGAACAAGCCTCGGATGGGGACGGCTAATGGCTGATCATGTCATGGAGAGAAGGGGTAAAAATTACCCCTTCGATCCCGAGGCCGTAGAGCTAGACGGTAATTACGAGGATTCATTTTTGGTGTCCGGGCGGCTCAAGGACTTCGAAAATGTCACGTTCCAAGCCCAAGTCTTCGATATCGGATCAGAGTTCGGAATTGCGGATGGCCGTATTTCCAAACTGCAAGTCGTAGTGGATGGACAACGAGATGTACCTATTATCGAGTATAGTCGGGGCTGGCCTGAAACACATGAAGGTGTTTCCTTAGAACCTCAAAACGGCCGCGAAAAACTGATCCTAGATACGATTGTTGAGGCCTTTCCGGAGCCCGACAATCATCTCGAACTCAAGGGCGGAAGTGGCAGCCCTGCTCCGCCAGAGACAGAGGAGACTTGGCTTGATGAACTGGAACAGGATCGTCTCGCTCTAGAGGGAGAACATGAACCCACCCAACCTGAACCATCTGATCTAGGCTTGAGTGAAAGTGAAGTTTCGCATGGTCCCGACGAGCCGGAAGATTCAAGCCCTGAGCCAACGCTCTGATCTTTATGGGCGGTCGATCTCTCAGCACCGGCCATAAAACCCTTTGGAGTAGCGGCAATACTCGCGGGCGCTGCCGCCCTCGATCATGAGCCGATTGACCTCCCGGCCGTCGTCCAGGAACACACGGGCCACGCTCCGGCCATAGCGATCCACATCGACCTCGATCCAGGCAATCCGTTTCCCATCAACAAGCGATCTAAGCGCTATAGTCGCTCGCTGAGTGCCTTGTTCGCCTTTTTCCGGGGCATCCACGCCCCAAAGCCTCAGGCGGTGCTCACGGGTGCTCAAAATCAGCGTATCGCGATCAATGACAAACGCCACCTGGCCATGGTGGCGTTTTGGCTCCAAGGGCAACGGTTAGCGTCCTTGAATAAAAATCAGAAAAATGATCCCTGTGATACCGGCCGCAATGGCGTAGGCTGTCCAGCTCATCGGCATCACCGGCGCTCTCGGCCAGCCCATATCCGCGTGACGATTAACGCGTCTTCCTGGATGCGGTAGCGCACGATGTAGCCGGATTTGCCGAAGGTCACGATATGTTGGCGGTAGTCTGGGAAGTGTTCTGGCACATGCCCAATCAGTGGGCTCTCAAGCAAGATGTTTAAGGCTTCATCGATGGCTAGCATCGCTTTTTGAGCGGCAAGCGGGTTCTTCTCAACGAGGAATATGAACAGACGATCGAGATCAGCTTCAGCCTCGGGCAGAAATTCCAGGCGCACTACATCTCCAGTCGGGCAGCGGCATCGGCCGCATATGCGCGTAGTTTCGAGCGGATCTTGGATGCAGGGACGGTCTGGCCGGTTTCAAGGTAGCGCTGCCACCGTTGGTGCTCGTCAAACTTCTCTTCCTGGAGGGCTTCTTCTTCCTCAGCATGGGTCTCTAGTACGGCCGCTGCGAACTGATCGGCGCTTAGCCCGCTCTTCTCAGCAAGTGCTTTCAGCCTAGTGTGCAGGTCTGGATCAATGGCGAGTGTTTTCGAAGCATTTGACATGGCCATGATAATAGCACATGGATCATTGCCTGCGCAATCGCTTGAAATTTATCCTGTTTCTTTTCAGAGGCTTGCTCGGTGTTTGCCTGTTCCTTCGGAGCCGCCTTCGTAAGGAGCGTGTTTTCACTACCCACGGTTCTGCCGGAATACCCCCTTGCGGGGTTGTAGGCATGGTTCTGGGTGGTGAATGGTAAGCGCCTGAAAGCAGGTTCGATGAATTAAGGCACTGCCCTGTTCCTTTGGTGAGCTTGGAGTGATCTGTGTCTGACTTGAGCTCCGTTATATCTTCTTCTTCTTTCTTCCCTTCTCTTAGAGCGCGAAGAGCAGTTTATTTTCAATGGCTTAAAAGCCTAATTATAACGGCTTGGGGTGTAACCGGACTCTTATTGGGGGGTTCACGCTAACGAATCGGGGGGTTCACGCTAACGAATTGGGGGGTTCACGCTAACATATTGGGGGGCCAAGAAATAACGGATTGGGGGGATATAACGGATTGGGGTGGATTTTGGACCCGCCTATAACAAATTGGGGGGGTTGGCCGTTCAAGCTATAACAAATTGGGGGGTTTGTTATAGCTCGGCCCCCTTCCCTACCAATGCTTGTGGATAAAACCACAAGATTTTGTTGCTCACCCCAGATGTATAACGTAGCTTTGCTGGAAATGTTATAGCTTCCATCATAGAAGCCCCCAATCCGTTATATTTTGGGGGATAACGAGCAGCAGCAATGACCGGCAAAGCACAAAAAACACTCGATCTTCGTCCCGAGACTGGCGAAATGATCAAACCCTCTGAGACGATAGACGTCGTTTTTGCAGAAGCTTTGTCTCTCAATGACCGGCGATGCTGGAACGCTTTGATTTCAAACGCGTTTGGCCCGGATATGCGCGAAGAGGACCGGGACTTTAGGATTGATCTCGCGAAGCTCCGCAACAATCATAACAGCAACGAGCGCGTTGAGGATACCGTCGAAAAATTGATGAAGACCATCGCGCGCTGCAAAATGCCCGATGGTTCGATCACACGCTTCCAACTCCTGGGGGGCAACAATATGGGCGACCCTACCCGTCCGCGAGGCGAGCTCACCTATAGCTTCGACAAGCGCCTTATTGCGGCTGTGAAGGACTCCATAAGCTTCGGGAAGTTGGAGATCGCCGTGATGGCGGCCTTCAGCAGTAAGTATGCCCTGGCACTGTACGAGCATGTGGCGCGGCGTGTGAACCTGCGCAATCGCTTTAGCGAAGAGTACAGCGTGGAAGAACTGCGCGAGATACTTGATGTCCAGCCGGGCCAACTGAAGGCATTCGGAAACTTTAAACAAAGGGCGATTACCCCTGCCCTTGAGGAAGTAAACCTCTGGGCACCTTTCAATGTGTCCCTGGCGTACAAGAAGACAGGGCAGCGAGTAACACATGTCTCGCTGCATTGGATTTGGAAAGACCGAGAGCAACGCAAAGCGACGTTTGCTGAGCTTGAAAAGTCGAAGGTTGGGCGTAGGGCGCGGACGCAGGGCTTGCAAGAAACTGTTGTGGTCCTCGGCGCCCTCCCCGCCCTCATCGAAGAGTGAGCGCTTACGCTATGGTACCTTAGGGTACGATAGCGTAAGGTACCCTTACCTTGCCTATGGTATCATCTTCAAAACTATGGTACTTTTTGATCTGAGGTGAGCGTAAATGACATGCCCATCGAGCCAAAAATGAAAGAAAAACCATGCCTGTAATCGCCTTCGCAAACTCGAAGGGGGGAAGCGGGAAGACCACAAGCGCGCTACTGCTCGCCTGTGCCCTCGCTGACACCAAACCTACCACCATCATCGATGCCGATCCGCGCCATCCGATCTCAACTTGGGCGCAGATGCCGGGTAAGCCTGATCGTTTGGATGTTGTGACTAACCAGTCGGAGAAAACTATACTTGATGAGATAGAAGCTGCGGCGACAAAAGACCCGTTTGTTATCATCGACTTGGAAGGGACGGCTTCACGTTTGATGAGTTACGCTATCAGCCAGGCTGATTTGGTAATAATTCCCTTAAAGGAGCAACAGCAAGACGCGCTCGCCGCCCTTGATGTTATCCAGGAGATTCACCGAGACATGAAAGCTACACGCCGCCAGATACCCTATGCAGTGCTGTTCACGCAAAGCCGCGCAGCTGTCAAATCTCGGACTGCACGTCACATCGCTGCGCAGTTCAAGGAGAACCCGAAGATCGACACGTTCGATGTAGAGATTCATGAGCGTGACGCGTTTGCCGCGATCTTCTCCATCGGTGGATCCGTCTCACAGTTGGACCCAAAGAAGGTAAACGGCCTCAACAAGGCGCACGAAAATGTGGAGGGCTTCCGCAACGAAGTGATCCACAAGCTTCGCGCTTTGACGTCCAAGAATGAGGGGAGGGCTGTCGCGTGACCGATCAAGATCGACAAGCCTTGAGCATCCCTGATTTTGAAGAACCTTCGGATGCATTGGATGATTTTGCACCTCGGCCGAAGGAAGGGCAGGGGACCAAGGTGGAGGCGAAGGCCATAGATGCAGTTTCTTCTTTTCCAAGTAGGGAGGCCCCGCCTGACGGCCAGCTCAACCTCAAGGGGCCACGGCCAATCCTGGAGCGCTTCAAAGCGATGTGTAAAGCTGATCGGCGGGCTTACTATGACATGCTGGAAATCTTGATGGACGCCTATGAGGGCAAGCGCTAAGCGTGGTCACACGTTTTTCATACTGTAAGTTATAACACAGCCGGGGCAGGAGCCTCGCTGATGTGATATACAAGGGTCTTATTCGCCAAGCGGCTCCGACATCCGGAGGTGCTCATTATGCTGCGGTGCGGCCCGTCGAAGCTGCCATTCGCTACAGGCGCAATATTCACGTCGTTGTTATCCGCCGCTACCGCAAAGCTGTCCACGCTGGCCTTGCAGAGTTTCGCTTAGGGATACCCAGTCCAGAAATTTGAACCTTCACCCTTCGCCGTCCGATTATCCTGCCGTTAAGCTTCACGACAACGTCTACGAAATGGCGTCCACGGTAGGCACTGTTCTCCTTATTGGTCAAACCAGTCCCGGCGACATGCCCCAGGTCGTTTGTCGCCTCCGCCTCAGCACCCTCGTTTCTAACGGTCCAGTAAACCGTCGAGCCTTCGGGCAATGTTCGAGGGTTAACTACTTCAAATCGGATGTCGCAACCTTTCGGAATCGGCCCTAGGCTGTTGAACCCCTCCCACCGCCGGTTTCCCGAGGTTGCAACGACCTGCACGTCAGGATCATAGCGAGCAACCGCCATCACATTCCGCGCGGAATCTGCGGCCTTTGCTACAGCTTGCTCATCTTCCTTTGGGAACGGAAAGAAATGCTTGAAAGCTTCGGTCCAAATATCCGCACTCCCAAACTCGTCATCTGCACCCAGCGCGCGGTCTGCAACGCTCAAGAGCTCTCCAAGTTTGTCTATGAACGCAGCACAAGCATCGTCCGAAAGTCGATTGAGGTTCTCATGGGTATTTGCTGGATTGCGCACAACGACTGACCTTCGAAGTCGTCTCTCTATCTGGTCGACAACCGTGCGGAAGAATTCGTCGTCACCCGAAATCCCGTCAGTATCGGTACTATTCAGCGCGCGCGCGACTAGCACGGTGAGAAGGATCGAAGAGGGACGAGACGCACTTTCGAATGTCAGAGCGGCCCACATTTTTAGGTAGCGTGCCAATCTACGCGCCCTGTCGCGCTCCCCTCCTTCGAATTGATCTTTCCACCACACGTAGATGGCTTTGGGGTCACTATTCTCCCACTCGTCATCTTGCGTTGCCAAGTCTCGCGCATCGGCAGTGCGATCCAAATGGTAGCTGGGAACGTCGATATGGAAATCGTCGGTGAAGCAAATCCGGTTACATCGCGACTTCGGGTCAGACGTTCCAGTCGCATCGTTCGTTGGTTCATCAGCGTAGTCGTCAAGTATAGACTGAATTTTGTCCTTGAGTTCCAGCGGCTCCACGTCTCCGGACTCCGCGCTTCCTTCCCATTCAATGTATACGCCCAAATCGATGTCAAATTCTTCGCCCATGCGAGCAGGACGGATTTGAGTGCCAAACTTATATGAACCCTGTAGCCAAGATGAGACCGGCTTTCCGTAGGTCCCGCGCAAGCCTTCCTTGACCACATCGGCAAGATTGTTCCAACGCTCTTGCTGTTCCGCAATTTGTTCGTCGGAAGGTCGAACGCGATATGCGAGCGTGTTCTCGCGATCCTCGGGGTTGTGAAATAGCTTAGCCGCGATCCCCATGCTCACCTCTCAAATTGCTGAAGAACTTCGCGAGTTCAGCCCTCTTCAAAAAATCCTCTTCCCCGGCCTCGTAATCAAAAAAGCCTGCCGCTTTCAGGCCAGGGAGGTGATCCCGCAAAGAAGCCTCTGCTAGACCCTTGAGGTCATCACTCACACTTGCGCTCGCATTGTCCAAACGCATGTCGGGAATCTGGCCAGCAGAGGGGAAAGAATCTACCCTGACATATCGCTCGCCAAACCGATGCCTCATCATGAAATCGGTATTCATCTGTTGGGCCGCAATCATCACCGAAATCAGCCGCTGGTCCGTGAGCCAGTCTTTAAGTCCCATGTTGCTCGCGAGTTTTCCTGGGAAGCTGAACTTGGCGGTTGTAGTCCCGACACTCAGAATTTCCAGTTCCGCGAACTGCTGTCCTAGAAAATGCTGCGCTTCATGCACCGCAAGTTCATCGGGACTGTTGGAGTAAACACCACCGTCCGCGAAACGCTCATTTCCGATGGTATGCAAAGGAAAAAATGTCGGAGCTGCAGAGGTCGCAAGGGCAACATCCACAAGCGGCAACTTCCAGTCTCTTTGGAAGCTTTCGTGGTGCGGGGTTTTGAATACCTGCGGACTGCCCTTAGTCACATTGACGGCGGGGACTATGGTCTTCTGCTTTAGATCGCCAATGTAGATGTCATTGCCAACAAGTTTGCAGATGAGGTCCCGCAGTGGTTTTGCGCTATATCTTGCCATAGCGCGGTGGGCGATGAGGTCAAAAACAACACCAAGCTGAGATGTGGGCGGTTCCTTTGTACCGAAGATGTCCGTCCCATGAGACGACATCGCGTCGACCACCTCCTGCATTGTCGTTTTTCCTGATGACAATGCCAGAGCGAGAACACCGCCAATGGAGGTCCCTGCGATTAGATCGAACCGCCGATGCAGTGGAACGTCACCACTTTCCGCCTCAAGTCCTGCGAGGAACTGAGCTGTGTAGAGGCCTTTGTATCCGCCTCCGGAAAGCGAGAGAATTCGAAAGGGCATGCACACAAGATAGTGAGGCAATCAATATGCGCAACACTGCATGTCGTAATTTGCTCGCTGTGCGAGCTAGTACTTTTTCAAGCCGGTGCGTAAGTCATGGAATGTTGGCCGCGCCTCCGTCATTAGAAAAATCAACGGGGTAGGGCGGTGCACAAGTCGGGTGCGAGTGGGCTGTCAAAAACGGTCGTTTACGCCGGTGACGCAAACGTATGGGTTTAGTCCTGATCGCTCGTGTTCAAGTCAGACTATCTGACCACAAACCGAAATCGATGAAATACCGTGTGGGCCAACTGTCACGATAACGCCGTCACCAATTTGGAGTTGCAGGCCAGACACGCTGCTTCCAGCCAGTCTTCCATTGGCGTGGTAGGTCGTTGAGCCGCTTTTTGCGAGTTTGCCGTTCGAGTGGTAGGCTGTAGAGCCGGAAACAGCGAGCTTTCCATTGTCGTGGTAGGCTGTTGATCCTGATACGGCGAGCTTCCCGTTGGAATGATAGACTGTAGAGCCTGATACGGCGAGCTTCCCATTGGGATGATAGATTGTCGCCAATGTTTTCTCCTCGCATTAAAAGATAAAAGTATTAGTGGGCGGACTACCAGCCGTCGCATGCCATAATGCCATTGGCAAAAAAGCGACATGACTGACGAGCCCCACCACCACATGCCACATTGCCTGCAGAAGTGGTGCGGCACTCATCTGCAAGTCCTCCACATGCTACTTGCCCGGCACTCGTAGTTCTGCATTCGTCTGAACGACCACCACATGCAACGTTTCCTGACGACGTTGTTCGGCAGTCATCCGCCAAGCCACCATATGCAACTTGGCCAGCACTGGTTGTCCTACATTCAAATGCCAAGCCCCCGCACGCTACGGCTCCAGCAGAGGTTGTTCTGCACTGGGTAGACAATCCACCACATGCGACGCTTCCTTTAGATGTAGTGCGGCACTCGTCAGCGAGTCCTCCGCACGCTACTGCTCCAGCAGATGTGGTGCGACATTCGTCAGCACCATTTGCAAAAGTGGTGGATGCAGTGAGGAGAATGGAGCCAAACGCCAAAATCAATATTCTAATCAAAACGGTCTTCCCCGGCCAAAGATCGTCGATGTTCAAGATCAGCTTAGCAAGAAGATGACGGTCTAGGAAGCGACTATCCTGAGGGAACTACGACAGAACCGCAGTTTTGGACAAAAACCCTTTACCAATACCTATGCGCCAAAAACGGTCGTTTTCGCCGGTGACAGAAACGTATCAGTTTTGGCACATCTTGCGGTGTGGAGAGGGTCGGAACGAGCCCACATTGCGCATCTGTGCTCCGCAACGACCGGCGGCTTCCAGGGTTTCCAGTAGCGTGCTAAGATAGGTTAGCTGCATTTCTCGAATTCACCGCAGAGGTGGGATATTGTTTCAGGAGTATTCAAAGTGCACGCCCGAATAATCGCGATGTCGGTCGCCGTCGCAGTGGCATCTGCCCCTCTGAAGCTCTCCGCGCAAACTGCCGAACAAGAGCAGCGGATTCTTATGTTCAACGAAGCTCTGCGCGTCGCGCACTCCATGTGCATTACCCAGGGCGAACTGGAGCAGTTCGAGTTCTCTGCAGAAGCGAACGGCGGCTTCGCGCTCAAGCGTTTCGGGCTGGGCGGCGAGGTGACCGTCATCGACCGATCTTCGACCGCGCGCGGCATCGCCAATGGTCTGGAAAGCAGCATCGCCGACCAACAGCTTGCAAATACGCTGGACGCGCGCAAATGCATGGCGGAAAATTTCTACAACTTGGTGGAAGGTTTGCTTGCCGAGGACGGCGCATCGGCTTCCATCCTGCCGCGAGAGGTGCAATCTGCGCAGCTCGCGGCGCCTGCCGCGTCGGGCGGAACCCTGCTGGACGAATTCTCGTTAGTGGCGTTTCTTGAGCAGAATCCGTTGGCTCGAACGGTAAAAGTAACGATCGATAATTTCCCGCTATCGGGAGAATACGATGCGGCGCGGCAGACTTTTCCACTCCCCGGCGAGGAGACTTACAAAGACTACTCTGGCTATTCCTTTACGATCATCTCGCGCGATGCCGTGACGAAGGCCTACCGCATTGATTTTGCGTGCAACCGCCGATTCGGGCCATGCTCCTTCGATGATTGCGCATCGCTCGATGCGATGTTTCGAAACACTGCAATACGATCCACCGGACGCGGCTTGGAGTATTCGAAGCGAAAGCCGCCGGACCTCTGGGGGAACATGACGAAAGATGGGAAGACCATAGGATGGATTTATACTTCGCGCTGGGAGGGTGAAACGAAATCGCCGGAGATCGTCTCCGGCGCCGAGTTCAGCAGGCGTATTCAGTTCGAAGAGATCGATGGTGACACCGTTCAGACAGAAGCCAGGTGCGACGGCTTCATGGAGATCGTGGCGCGAGACTAGATCCGTTCCGAGCGGCACGCCGAGATGCTCATGTCGCCGGCCGAGGCGGTTCTCATGCGATATCGACGCCTAAAAATCGTCCTCAGAGCGATTGCGGAGGGCGGCGGCTTTGTCCGCACACCGGACATAAACCCTCTGCCAAAACCCATGCGCCAAAAACGGTCGTTTTAGTCCCTGGCGCACAAGAGCAAGAAAATAGCGTCATGCCAAAAACCTACGGCAAAACTCAGAGGGTTCTGGCAGGTTTTTGACCCGCCATGTGCTGCCCAACGTAATGCATGAACACGTTAGAATTAACAGAATGGGTAATTCTGTTCACTCCAGCCACACCCATGCGGGGTAGGGGAGGTGGATAAGCTGGCATTGGCGCTCGTGATGTGAACAGTTTTCATGTATAGTGTTCATATGAGTGAAATGCGCCTTTATGACCTCGCCGGAAATCGCCTCTATCTGAACGCGGAAGAACGCGCAGCTTTTCTCGCTGTCGCGCGCAAGCAACCTGCTCGTGACCGGACATTGTGTGAGACGCTTCACTTCACAGGGTGTAGACCGTCTGAACTCTTAGAGATCACTCCGGCGCGGATAGATCTATCGGGCGGCACAATTGCGATCCGCAGCCTGAAGAAGCGCAAAGATGTCACGGGAAAGCAAAAGGTCGTCTTCCGAACGGTACCAGTGCCGCCGGACTATCTTGACACGCTCAACACCGCTCATGGCATCCGGGAAGCACAGAAGTCAAAGCGGCAATCCAATGTGCCGATTTGGTCACTTGGGCGTACGCGTGTTTGGCAGATCGTTAAGCGCATTATGATTGAATCAGGAATTCCGGATGCACCACATCGCAGCCCAAAGGGCCTGCGCCATGGTTTTGGGATCAATGCGAGCGTCAATGGGGTCCCGCTAAACATGCTGCAAAAGTGGATGGGGCATGCCCAGCTCACGACAACGGCGATCTATGCCGACGCGGTCGGCAAGGAAGAACAAGATATCGCAGCAAGGATGTGGTGGTAGAAACGAGGCATCTGACCAATAGAGACTTAGGTGGACCAAACAACTTAATTTTCGGCAAGCGTTCCGAAATCGCAACTTCGGAACGCCGGCCTAAGCGTTGTGAAACAATGTAGGTCTACGACCTTCAAAATTTTGGCGCAGAACCGTCTGAGTGGACCGAATAAACGCAACTAGTCAGAAAGACCGCCTAGACGCCTACACCTTCATCAGGACTGGAAGGAAAGGTCGGTGATATTGCGATTGAAACTTGACGCCAAACGATCACGTCTTCGTCTAAGATTCCGCGCGCACCACCGGCAGGATTAGACAGAAATGGTTGCGAGTAAGGCTCGACACGCCTGGGACCCATTGACCTGTTAACATCAACCAACATCGTCTGACCATCAATATCCACTGGCTGATAAACGTAGTATTGCCAAGCATTTACGATTTTTTTCCCCTCCGGCGAAACTAGGCCCTGGGTAACGTCTCCGCCAGGAAAAAAGACCGTGTCATCCTGACCCAAGTAGACTCCGTTCGCGTACCGTCGGGCTGCTATACCTGTTCTTTGTTGTCCACTGACAGCAGAGCCACCAGCATGCGTAACGCTGATCGTTTTAATGAACTCGACCTCCGTCAACGTCCCGCCAACTACGACCGAGCTTGTTTCGCCGGTGAAGTCAAGGCTAGGCGCACCACCCAATTGTCGAGCCGCCTCCATGACCTGTTTGACCGTTTGAAAGCTTGCGTCGAAATCAATCTCACGACGGTAAAAGAAACCCGTTACATCAAGTCTAATTGCCATGATCTCATACCTTTATGATATAAATGTGTTTTGGAATGGAAAAGATTCATGGGCCATCCCACACCCGTGACGAACTGTCGCCAACTAAGACAGTAAAAGCAAACATTAATCCGCCAAATTCATAGATATCTGGGTTTTCTGGATCGGTGGCCGGGGAAAACGGCCGATTTAGGTGGATAGTCTCAAACTGCGGATAGCTGGCCAAAGGTACTGTTTCAGAACCACCAAATTTGCAACCTCCTCCTAGCTCCAGCCTTTGACCAGCCTCAATGTCAGAACCGCCAACTTCCCTTAACTGATGAAGATCATGATCATATTGAACTGCATGAGCATCTCGAACAACCAGAGCAAGGTGCCCGCGATGATCTATATGGGCAAAAAGTACATTTAAAACATACACTTAATGATGTTCAAGGCCATTGATAAATGCGCAATACATCCCCAGATTCATGTGTAGCTAAGCTGCAGGTAATTCGGCCTGCAGGAACCGCTTAGCAGACTGCTGGTACCAGTCAAAGCTCGGTAACGAAAGGAAGTTGAGTACGATGACACCGGTCGATGCTATCATCATTGCACTCATGATTATCCAGATCATGATCGCTTTAGAAGGCTAAAAACACATACTTTTTAATAACTTAAACCCCGGAGGCTGGTACCCTCCGGGGTTTTTTTTGGTTTGTGAACGGTCGATGCTCACAGCTCCAATATGTTCTTTCGATACCTCAAGTTCAATAGGTTCGCAAAGACATTATTGCTCACGGTGAGCGCTTTGAACGTTGCGATTTCCAAGAGCAATCTGTTCATTGTGTTCAATGAAATCGTGATGTACATGATGAACGCTATGGAACAAATGATCTTATTGGGGACGGTATGCCGATCATTAAACGAGAAACACGGGTGACATTGGAAGAACACGAACGGATAGAAGTGTACTGGAACCAAAACCACCGCTTTAAGAAACGGGCTGTAGAAGCTATCGTGCGTGCAGGAAATCAAGCAGGTGATGGAGACTACGAAGTTTCCTCTGAAAACTGTATTCGGCGCGTGGTGATTGAAGTAGATGAAGCAGAAGATCAACTCGTTGACCGTGTAAGAACAACGATTCCTGCGCCTCAAAACACATACGACACTGCCTATAGAGTTGTTCTCAGACTTGGCATGAAGTCGCTTGGCATTTAGTTTCTATGAAAAGGTTGCGGTTGTTACAATGACGCGAGCCGACGTAGCCTTCTTGAGTGTATTAATTTACATAATGAACCTTACGGGAAATTTTTGTGTAGATACCGACCATCAGGCCGGTACCAAAGCAAAATATGCGAGAAGCCCGAACAGCGCCAAGACAACCGGCAGTACATACACACCATGCCCGGTGGCCTCAAACGCCGCCTTGCCCCACCGCACAATCAGGCTATGATCAGGCTTGCGTCCATGGGACGGAGTACCCACGTGGGTTTTAGGGTCGGAAGACATATCACTCCTTTCGATCTTCTAAACGGAAGGGAGAGATCGATGCCGCCAAGCTGGGTCTCTCCCTTTTTTGGTCCATAGGTATAAAGTTCGGCTATTTCCGGAACGCTTCAAGTCGCATGAACTTAAATGTCACAATTTCGTTCACTTTTTTGGACTCGGGTGACAGAAAATGCTTCGAAAACAAAGCACTAGTGCTAGCATATTTTTGACGTACGCATATCTATGTGCATGATCTTGTCGATCTCGTCGAACAAAAACACCGGCTATGTGGTGTTGCTCATCATTCCAATATGCATCTTTGCTGACATTTTTGTTGGGGATGTATCCCCTTAATTTGCGGCTGCATGCTCAGTTCACGCGGACGACTGCTCCGCTTCTTTGACGGTTATCTACCATGGCTTATGCCCCGTTTTGCGGGGGTTAGAGCGGTCACTCATACGATCTGCCGCACAGCGATCCATGCCTGAGTTAAGCGTTGAAGATCAAATGAGCTGCGGAGATTGGACATGCGGAAAACGCCACAGAAACATCCGATTGATTTCAAAGTTGCGGATACGCAAATCAAGGCAGGTACGGTGCTAGGAGCGATCATTGCCTGCGTGATGTACGGCATAACGAATGCCAGGATAGTGTTGATTGTTTGGGGCTTGGTGCTGCACGCGCCTGACGCCGTACAAAGCTCGTTGAGCTCAATCCTTGAGGCGATCAGATGAACACCCGACATAGAAGGCGATACGAGGCACCGGTCCCAATGCTCACTTGTACCGGCTTCAGCTTATTCCTATGTCACTCTTAGTAGAGAGCGTGGATCTACGACCCAGGCTTTCGCGACTGCGCCTGTTTAGGAGCGTAGCGTTTTTGATGGGTTTCTTGACTGTATGAAACCCGTTTATGAAACTGATGTGGTCAGGCTAGCGTAGATAGCCTGGTCAGAACCCGCCTTTCGGATCAGGTGGCTCATAGAGATCCGACAGTTTGGCGCTTGGGATTGATTTTTCTGCTCGTATGGAGCGGCGTCCCATTCAGGCGGTCAGGCAAGTCATCGCGCACGTTTGTGCGCTCTGGATGGCTTGTTTGGGATGTCCGCGTTGAACGAGCACTCCAGCAAGCCGATAAAACGGAGTTGGAGCAGATGGATCTTTCCTTGATCGACACGGTAGTTGGAATTTTGGCACTTATTGTAGGCTTTTTGCGGTGGAGGTATCCTCGCAAGCCGGAGGATACAAAGAGCAAGTAGAAGTCCTGATCTTGACTGAGCTCGCCCTCCTGCGAGCTCAGTCAACTAGGTCCAAAACCTATTTTCTGAACTCAAATACCGGTTTCCATATGAAACCTTATCGCACTTTTGGCCATCCAGAAACCTCAAGGCCGCCTATGCGGCGGCCTTGTTGCTGCTGACATCTTCGTCTGAAGCTGATTGCAGGCTGTGCAGATGGTCAACTGCGCGTTGTGCGTGGGCAGCTGCTGAGAAAATAACCCGCTTGTCATTCTTGAGCACTTTGAGCCAACTCTTGATGTATGCTGCATGATCTTCACCTGGCTCCGGCGTGAGGGCCAGATCGGCACAAAGAAACGCCGCGCCTAGCTCGGCTACGAGCTCCTCGCGTGCATATCCTTCATCGCCCCATCTTTTGCGCCCAAATTCCCGGTCCAGGCGGCTCTTGTGCTTCGTCCAATGCGTCAGCTCATGGGCCAAGGTCGCATAGTAGCTTTCAGGGCTCCGGAAACTCTCAAAAACAGGCATCTGCACATGGTCAGTGCCGCTGCTATAATATGCTCGGCTCCCGCCATGGCGAATATCGGCACGGGTTGCGGCAAAGAACGCGTCCGCGTGATCAATCCGCGCCACTGGATTTATCACGGGCTCAGGCTTGGCATAGAAATCCTCTGGCAAGCCGTCGATCTGTTCAACATTGAAGACGGTGTAACCCTTCATAAAAAGAATTTTCCGCTTTGCTTCCTCGCCGTTCTCCTGCTCCTCCATCTTGGTGATGGTGTTGGCATAGACAACCAGATCTCCCTTTTCGCCCTTGCGTACATTGCCGCCCAGCTCTTTTGCCTGTTTGAAAGTCATCCAGGTTGGGGAGATATAACCCGCCTCAACACTGGCACCCCAGAGCATCAGAACATTGATCCCGTTATAGGGCTGCCCGTTATGGCGCAGTGGTTTTGTGATCCGCCCTTCCATGTTTCCGGCGCTCCATGGCTTCAGCCAGGTGAGTTCTCCCTTTTCCAGGTCAGCAATAATCTTGTCGGTTACTTTTTGGTAAATGTCTTTTTTCATTGGCTTTTCCTTTCCTTAACAAGCCGGTTGCGCATGCAACCGGACTAGGCCCGCGCCAATGAGCAGGGGGAACACGTCAAGACCGAATGCGGCGGAGGGGGATCACCCGGCCTGCACGACCGGAGCGCAGCAAAGGAAGGAAGGTTGGGGAGACCGCCGCATTCGCCCGCAGCTATAGCGGAGGGCTTGGCCTTGACGGGAGATGGGGCCGCAGGCCCCTAACAACAAACGAATTTCAGTCTCTATAAAACCCGGGCAATTGCCATCGGAGGCTTTTACAGCTCAGGTTCGATGTCAGGTCCATGTTGACCTGTGATGTCCTGAGCGTTTTCCCTGAACTCAGTAAGCTTGAGCTGCCGCTGTTCTTCTTGTTCTAATCTGAGCTCGCGGTGATCCACCAGAACAGTGTCACGTTCCGTTTCCTGGCGGGAACGCAACTCACCGAGACTGTTTGAAATCCGCGTCTCGACCTCTCGCACTGCGGCCTCTTGAGCGAGCTTATATTTTTCTTCCATCGATCGAGGTTGCTTTGCAATCTCCCGGCCATATTCATCTTTGATCGAGATGTCATACTTTTGATGATCAGCCATATGCCGCTCGGTTGCGGCTTCAACATCAGCAGGTTTTCGCGCTTGAAGCCGGTCGTCATAATCCTTGAGGAGCGCTGTTTGCTCCTCAACCAGCCGGTCAAACTCCAACCGATCGAGCTCATTCATCTGATTGAGCTCAAAGGCACGCCAATCAGCAGCATCTTGAAAATGCGGCGCGGGACGCTTTTCCGGAGGAACGTCCAAGTGCCTGTCCTCCTTCATAAATTTGCGCGCAAAGCGCAGAACTTGCACACTCAGTATATTGATATGAAAGGATTATACTATGGAAAATTATGATGCTCCCGGCGATGATATGAACTTCATTCTACCGGCACCCGAAGACTTCGGAACCGATGCGGAGAAAACTGAAGTTAGAAAAGAAGTCCGAAGCTTCCTCCAAGACTTACACAAAAAAGGCTTTGATCCGTCGGCGATTGCGACCGCCGTCGTTGAAGCCGCCTCCGTCTATCACGAGGAAGAAGACCCATTGCGGACCGGCGACTGGTCACATGCGTGCTTCATGCACTTCCATAGGCGAGCAAAAGCGCTGAAAGGCCGTATGCGCTTTGTTCAAGAGCCCTGCCATCAGCGGTACAAGGCATGGAGAAAGAAAGCGCATTAGATCGATTACAACTCCGGCTCCATGCCAGGTTCATCATCTGAGGGCGTGGAAACCTGCCTGGTGCTTGGCACTGGCTGCGATGCGAGCCGCTCACGATGCAAATATTCCGCAGCCTCGCGGCGGAACCGCTGTTCGCGTTCCATCTGGCGATCTTTCACACTTTGGGTCAGCTTTTGCAGACGACGGCGCTCATCAAGCTGCTTTTCAATCTGCGCCTGGCGTTCAGCGCGATCACGATGGTGCGCGGCTTCAGCCTCCTGAGCATTTCTAAGAGCCGTTTGCGCATGACGCCTGGACAGCCGGTCCCATAGACCTTTCAACCCCTTGCGAAACCTCTGCGCGCGCTGAAGCGTTTCTTGTTCCTGGCGTTGCGCCTGCCAGTTTTTCAGAAAATCGCGATCGGCACGGTGTTCTGCCCGCAGCGCCTTTAACGCGCGGTCGTGCGGCAGAAGCTCCTTTGCATGACTAGCTTTCAGCTTTAGCCACTCTTCCTTGACCAAGGCGCTTGAGCGGGCATCAATCTGCGTTTGCGCTTGAGCCACATCAGGCAACTGGTCTGGATTGCCGAAGCGCGCTTCGATCGTCTTCTTTTTTTCGCCCGTCAGCCGCATGACCGAATGGACCTCGCCCTGAGTGTCCACAACCACATGGCCGCGCCGTCCCTTGGCTAGAACATAGCCGCGCGCGTCCAGGGCATGCGCAAAACTGCGGGCATCATCAGATAGATCGAATGCTGCGCGCACCTGCGCCTTGTGCTCGTCAGGATGAATACCACTGCGCTTGAACTGCATCCATTCGCCGTGCCGGATGTTCTTTGATGTCCCCGCATCGTAGAATGCGATCCCCTTCGGGACATCCCAGCCATTGCGCAGAAACTGCTCATGGCTGACTTCCATGAGCTTTTGCCGGTCATGAGATACTCGGATGCTGACGGGATGGTCCCCATCGGTGTCAATCCGCGACCAGACCACATGCGCATGGCGACGCCCGTATTTTTCATGAAAAACGATGGCGCGCGCCTGGCCATCCAGACCCAGCCGCTCTTCAGCCGCATTGATCGCGCGTTCAAACGCGGCAACGTCAGCGGTCTCTTGCGAGGGTGGGTTCACGGATAGCGAATAAAAGGGCTTCAGGGTTCCGCGCGGCGTGGCCGCGCCAAGCGCTTCGGTCTCAAGAAATGCGCCTTGCAAATCCTGGGCAGCGAACCCCCGCAGTTCGTGAATCTCGACGTGATCGTTTTCGGTGGAATTGAGAAGGTGAGCTGCGAGGTTTCGCCCATGGCCGCGCTGATTGCCCTTCAGGATCATGCTGCATTCCCAGCCACGCGCTGCATCACTGCGGAAGGACGCTCAAGGCGCTGAGCTCGGCGGTTTTGAGCCGTCTGAGGCGGCGTATCATGAATGCCAAGCGCATCCATGACGTGGTGACGTATCCAAGCAATGTCCTCGGCGCTGCGCTCCAGATATTCGGCCTCGGGCCAATCGCCCATGTTGGCAAGACGGGCGAGCTGGTTCACGTTGCTGCCGATGCGGCCAATTTGGCCCAGAACCGTACCAAGCGCCTGCGTGTCAGCAAGACTTCCTCGGCGGCGTTTTTTGGGAAGCGGTTGTTCCAAAACAGCGGCGCGCAAAAGGTCAGACACCGTGATGCCTGCCGTATCAGCGTATTCTCGGATTCGGTCAGCTTCGGCTTTCGTAAAACGAACCATAATGCGGGTGTCTCTGCGGGTTTCTTTGCGCGGTCTCGCCAAGGTATGTCCTCCTCCATCTGCGAGTTTTCTGTGTGTGCGGTTTACGCAGTGCCATCCAAGGGGCAGGCCCTTGGTCGGGCTGGAGCGACGACACGCTCCTCAAGGGTCCCGGGACTGAAATTCCCGGGTCAGGTTTCCAAAGGGCACGAAGGCTCTTTTGGTCAGGGTTCGAAGGGGCGCAGAATGCCCTTTCGTCGTCGGGTTCCAAGGGGTGGGCGAAACCACCCTTTTGGCCCTGGGATGTGGTGCAGGAAGGTGCGGGAAGCGGCCTTAACCCTGCTCCGGGGGGTCCACGGGGACGCGAAGCGGGTCCCCTGGCAAGATGCTGTGGCACAAAAACCATGAGGTTTTTGTCAGACACGGCACATCTTGCATACAACGCTTATAGCACAAATCGCGCTGATCTCTGAGTAGAGATATGAACTATCCACGAAGTTTTTCGCGCAAACGCGCGAAAGCGATTTTCAATCGCC